>NZ_JBVBEF010000008.1:0-149378 GCF_055456055.1 Bradyrhizobium sp. LeoB3 | reverse complement strand
AAATAAGGGCATTTGGCCGACGGCGAACAGAATGTAAATCGGTCGCGGGCGCAGACTTTAAGCTCGCAATCGAGCGCGGCTGGCTGGGGCTGCACGAGAGCGGCACCTACGTGAAGATCACGCCGGAAGGCGCCGAGCTACACGGTTAGCTCTCAACTCCATTACCAGGACCCGAAATGATGGGCAGCCTGCACGGAGGAACATCAAGCGTCCTGCTGCGATTGAATCCCTATAACCTGACACAGGAGGATTCAAATGGCAGTAGAGTCTCGCGAGACAGTCAATCTGATCGGAAGCGACAAGGTCGAAGGCACCTCAGTTTACGGCGCCGAGAATAAAAAGATCGGAACTATCGAACGCGTGATGATCGACAAAGTTAGCGGCAACGTCTCTTACGCTGTCCTGAGCTTTGGTGGCTTCCTTGGCATCGGCGATGATCACTACCCGCTGCCATGGCAATCGTTGAAATACGACACGAACCTAGGCGGCTACGTTACTGGGATCACCGAAGACCAGCTTCGCGGGGCTCCCAAGTATCGTGATGAGAATGCGTGGAACTGGAGTGATCCGGCTGCTGGACGCACGGTGAACGATTATTATGGTGTCCCTGTCGTTTGAGAGGCGCGACCGGCCGACCGATGCAAGTTGGCCGGTCACCTTATCCGGCGCCTTTAGGTCCCCGTTACCAAGTCTTGCTCGTCAGTAGACATACGCAGGTATTGAAGGGAGCGTCAACCATTACGGCCGCGCTTGGAATCGCAATACAATCTCGAACTGTCTCAAGCGGCGTCGCGCCTCACAGACAGCATTGCGAACTTACACGTTATTGACATCTCTTATATATTACCGAATTGACGATCAATGACATGGAAGAAGATCTCTTTTGCGCGGAGATCCCGAGCTTCGCGGACAGTTAATTTAGATTAGCCCGGCTGTACGTATGGGGCTCTTGCTGCCGTTCCTTGAAACTTAGCCGATAACCTCGCGCCAAGCTCCTCTGGCCGGTCGAATTACAGAGGCGAATGGACCGCATTCCAACGACGCATCCGCCGTGGCCGCAGGCGAGCCGCCCGCCGGGCGTTGGTCAATGGTCATGTTTGTCTGTGTTAGACGCCTTGGCTGCCGCGAAGAATGTTCATCAGCGCTGCGGGATTGTTCGGCAGCCGATCGCCACGCCAAGCGACATGCTGATCCGGACGAGCCAGTATGAGAGGGTGCCGATAGACGGCGGGCAACTCCGCTGCGGCAATGTCGAGAACTGTCAAAGGCATGCCGACCGCCGAAGCAGCGGTCGTCAAGCCGTACGCATCGACGCCTGGATCGCTGCGAAGCAGTGTGTAGTAAGGTCCCATCGCGTCGTACAAGGAGCGGCCATCGGCGAGCCAAAAGTGCGGGACGCGCGCGCCGGGAGCGGTCGATGGCGTGAAGTCACCCATCGTATAGGGCGGCGGAATCTCTTCATCATAAGCGATGATCGGGGAACCTCGATAATAGTAGCCAAAATTGAGCCCCGCACAGCAATATTGCTGAACATTGAGGTCATAGGCCGATTGTCCAATCAAGCCTCGAACGGCGTCACCTTCCGGCCCCTCCACTTCGATGTCGGGTGGAATGGACTTCCGCGCTTTCGCCATGGCGTGGGCGTGGTCCATGGCGAAATGTGACACCTGCTCCGTGATCGGAAGCCGCTCGGCCTCGTAGGCGTTCAGAATTCGCTCATCGGCCCAACCCTCCAGATGGGCCGCAAGCAACCACGCCAGGTTTGCCGCGTCCGCAATGCCCGCATTCATGCCATAGCCAGCATAAGGGACCCACAGGTGGCAAGCGTCTCCGCATATGAAGACGCGGCCGTCACGAACCTTGTCCGTGATCAGACGCCGCCCGGTCCAGTCTTCCTTGGCAATCAGCTCGTACTGAAAATCCCCGTCCACGCCGAGCACTGTTCGGATTGCACCGTCGCGATCGACGGCATCGAATTCCGTCACGTCGGCATTCAGATAAACATGCACGAGCCAGGTCTCTTTGCCATCGATCGCGTATACGTTGCCGGATTGACGCGGGTTCAGTGCAAAGGAAGCCCACGCCGGCGTCCCGCCGCGTTGTCTCAACATCTCGAGCAGTTTTGGGGCTCGAATGAAGCTCGACTGCACGCGTTGCAGAACAGGATCGCCGCTCAGCCGCCCACCGATCGTGTTGCGGACCAGAGAGCGCCCGCCATCGCAGCCGACCAGAAACCGGCAGGATGCTGCGATTTCCTTCGCGGTATCGCGCTCCCGCGCGGATGCGATGACCCCCTCCGGACTCTGCCGAAAATCGACGAGCGATGTTCCGCTCAGGATGCGCACGCCGGGCATCGACGACAAATGTGCGAACAGGACCGGCTCGAGATAGATCTGGTTGATCCGATGCGGCGGCTCCGGCGTCGGCCACCATGTATCCGGGCCGTCCTTGGACGTATATCGCTCCGCGCGGCACGGAATCTTGATCCTGGTCAGTTCACGGCCAAGGAACGACGTTCGATAGGCGACATCGTTCGGATAGTCTGGCGGCAGTCCGGCGTTGCGCACCTTTAGAGCGACGCCAAGCCGCCGGAAGATTTCCATCGAGCGCGCCGAGACGTGATTGGATTTGACGCTGGGCGGCTCGTCACGTCTGCGCGTCTCCAGAACGATCACGCGTCTGCCGCGCCAAGCCAGGTCCATGGCAAGCGTGAGCCCAACCGGCCCGGCGCCGACAACCACGACGTCCGCATCAAGCATCCCAGCCATCGCACCACTCTCCGCCTGAGCCGTTCACGGCTCGATCTTGACGTTGCCGATCCGTGCTATCTCGGTCCAGCGCGCGATATCCGATGCGATAATTCGGGAAAATTCGTCCGACGAACTGCCGACCGAGTCGATGTTGAGTAGCTTCAATCGCGAAACCACGTCTGGAAGTTTGGCGATCCGCATGAATTCGTCCTGCAGTTTCCTTACGACATCTGGCGGCGTCCCTTTGGGCGCAAGAATGCCGCTCCACAACACAGCATCGACGTCTGCACCTGCTTCCTTCATGGTTGGAACGTCAGGCAGCTCCTCCATGCGCTTCGGCGCCGCAACGGCGAGCGCGCGCGCCTGGCCGCCCGTGATCTGGCTCCAGACCGAACCGGCATCGGCAATCGTCGTTGTCACCTCGCCCGCGATCACCGCGACCACGGAATCATTGGCGCCCTTGTAAGGGATCATCTGCATCGGCGCGCCGGTCTTCTGCTTGAATAGCTCGGTAGCCAGCTGAAACGCCGCAGACGAACTGGAATAGTTGGCCTTGTTCGGATTTTGCTTTGCGTAAGCAACGAGCCCGGATACGGACTTGAGCGGCGACGCGGCGTTGACGATCAGGATCAGCGGAAACGACCCGAGTTCCGAAATTGGAATGAAATCGCGAACAGGATCGTACGGCAATCTCGCGTAAACCGCCGGATTGATGACCATGGCGCCGCTGGCACCGATCAGGAGCGTGTAGCCGTCGGGTGCTGATTTCGCGACATAATCGGTGGCGAGAATCGCGCCGGCGCCCGGCTTGTTTTCGATGATGACTGGTTGACCAAGGCTCTCGGACAATTTTTGTCCGAAGAGACGCGCGATAATATCGTTGCCGCCGCCAGGCGTGAAACCGACGACGATGTGGATGGGGCGCGACGGATATTTTGTGGCCTGCTCCGCAATGGTGGTGCGAGGAGAAATCAATGCGACCAATCCAACACAGATGCCGGCCAGGAATCGCCTTTTCAAAACCTTCACGGTGACGTTTCTCCCTCGCAATCGCCGCGTCTGTTTTTCTATTGTGACGACGGCACTGTCCAGCATTGTGAACTAAAGCGGCGTGACGTGAACATGCAGGACTGCGGCCCTGCCGTCGTCCACCGCCGCCAGGCACCGATCGATCGCCCCGGCAAGCTCATCGGGTTCAGTCAAGCTCTCGCCATGAGCTCCGAAAGCACGTGCGACGTCGGCGAAACGGCGTTGCTCACCCTGACGGTCCGACCTCAAGCTGGACTGGAACGAGTTCGTTTCCGCGGCAACACCCGTGGGATAAACGCGCTGAACTGCGGATTTCACGGCCTGCCAGCCGCCGTTGTCCAGCACCACGGTCAGGATCGGAAGCTCATACTGCCGCGCAGTTGCATAGACGGAGTCGGGCGAGGAAAAATGAAAAGCGCCGTCGCCGATGATCTGCACGACGCGCCGATGCGGCTGCGCCAGCTTCAATCCCAGCGCCATGCCGCCGCTGAAGCCGAGGCCGCCGCCGGCGAGCCCGACATAGCTTCGGGGCTGCGTGCGATGAATCTGCTCCTGCAGCATCGGCCCGTTGCGGATCGCCTCATTGAGAACGATATCGTCCTGCGCCAACTTGCTGTTCAGGACAGCAAACAGATAGCTGGGATTGAGCGCACCCAGAACCCCTTTGTTGGCGGCAGCCGCGGCCCGGCGTTTCGCTGCGGCCTCGCGCGTCCCATTCCAGCTCGCAATGCGTTCAGCGACCCGCCGGCGATAGCCATCGTCGGCGCGCGCCTCGACGACGTCGAGCACCTGCTGCAGCACGGTCGCGCAGTCGCCCTGAATTCTCATGTCAGTTGGAAAGCCCCACATCGGAAAGTCTGATTTCAGGGGATCGACGTCGATCTGGATCCACCGGATCGCATCGATGCGCTTGGCGTACTGCGGAACGAATGGGACGTCGGTGTCCAGCAAAAGCCCGAGATCCGCCTGCTCCAGCAGGGGCAGAGGATCGAAGCCCGCAAAGCAGGGCGAGCCCTGCGGCATATTGAGATCGATGGAATTGAATTCGGCGACCCGGATGCCGCAGGTCCGCGCCAATCGATCGAGCACGGCAACCGCCTCTGCCTTACGACCGAGATAGGCGGTCAGCGCAATCGGGTTGTCCGCGGCCATCAGCTGGTCGGCGATGGCCTCGACTCTTGCCTGATCGATGCCGCCGGACCGAACGCCTCCGTACCGTGCTGCGTCGTAGGCCGGCATCCGCGTTTCGTCCCATGTCTCCGCCAGCGTCTCGCGCGGCAGCATCATATAGACCGGTCCGGGAGGATCACTGTGCATGAAAGCGGCGGCCCGGGCCAGAGCCTCCTTGACCACTATGCCGGACGGCAGCGAGTACTCCCATTTCACATAGGGACGAACGATGCTCGCAATGTCGAACGGATCCTGCACGAAATGGACATAGGTGTCGCGCGAGGCTGGCAGTTCACCATGCAAGGTGTAGGGCGCGCGGCCGGCGAACAGCATCACGGGCAAACGGTAGCGAAACAAGTTCTGGATCGCCATGCACGCATTTGCGGTGCCGGCGTCGACATGCACGAAAACGGCCTGCCCCCTCCCCGTCGCCAGTGCGTAACCGCCGGCCATGTGGACGGCGACGATCTCATGTGGACAGAGGATAATCTGCGGACGCTTGCGGCCTTGCTTGTCCCACCGCGCGACTTCCTCAATCAGGGACACGTGGTCGGTCCCGAGATTGGCGAAGATATAGTCCACTCCGAGGTCCACGAGACCTTCGAGGAAATAATGCGCAGCGCTGTAAGAGCTCATGCTCTGGTTCCCTGTCGTTTCCCTGCCGGTTTCGGCTTTTCAGTTTCTTGTTCTGGCTTGGACGCGGTCCGACTTCACGGATCACCACCCACAACCCGTCGGAGGATATCGGCCGGATCGCCGGTGCCCTCGTTGGACGCCCAGGCAACGAACTGATCGGGACGGACCAGCACGAGCGAAGCGTCATAATGCTCCCGGCCGTCGGCACGGCTGTCCTGGATCACTTTGAGCGGAAGGCGCAGCCTGTGGCTTGCGCGCCGGAATTCCTGCACAAAAGCGTTCGGCGCGCCCAGATCAAGCAGCGTGAAGCCGCTGCCGAGTTCTTCGTAGATGTTCTTGCCCGAGGATAAAGGCTGCGGCGTGAGATGGTGACCGGCGCGGGCCGCATAGCCATGCGAACCGATCGCACTGCTCACGGCACCCGGCGGCCCGAACACGATCGGCGAGCCCTCATAATTCGGCTCGAAGGCGTTGACTTCAGTGCGCGCGCCGGACTGTCGCTCGCGCCAGGCCGCTTCGAAGTCGGCGCGGTCAACCGATGGATTATGCCGGCGCAGGAAATCGCGATCATCGAAGATCGACTTCTCGATGAAGTCGCGCGCGGTCGAAGCGAATACCGGCCGCCGCTCCGCGTCATAGCTGTCGAGCAGGCCGGAGCCGCCCCAGCCCTGCAGGGTGGCCGCGAGCTTCCAGGACAGGTTGACGGCATCCTCCAGCCCGCTGTTGATCCCATAGCCGCCGTAAGGGGGGTGGCTGTGCGCCGCGTCCCCGGCGATGAAGACACGGCCCGCGCGATAGCTGTCGGCCAGCGCAAAGCGTAGGTCCCAAAAGCCGATATGATCGAACTCGATCTCGAACTCCGCACCGGCGGCCTCGTGCAGGAGTCGTCGGAAATCGAAATTATCGCGCGTGGTGTGGGCGGGAACGGGCGCATGGAAGAACCACGTGGTGCCGAGATCAACACGGCCGAAGAATTTCCAATAGCCGTCGAGTTCCGGATGCAGCACGTTGTAGAACGATTTGCCGGGATAGCGCTCAAGCAGCCGGTGCAGGCCGGTCGAACGGAATACGAGCAACACCATCAAGCGGTCGTGGTCGGACCTGGTCTGGCGAATGCCCGCCTGGTCGCGCACGATCGATCGACTCCCATCGCAACCTACGACATAATCGGCGCGCAAGCTTCGTGTGTTTCCGTCGCGATTGGTGATTTCGACATCCACCCCGCCTTCGTCGGGATGTATCCGCTCACAGGTCCAGCCAAACAAGGTATTGATGTTTGGGATCTGCGCTGCCCTGCGGCGCAACACCGCCTCGGTGGCGTATTGCGGCAGGCGCTCATTGTCGCAGAAATAAAACGGCCGCACGAGTTCGCGCTGTAGCCAGTCGTAGCGGTAACCGCTCAGCAAGGTGCCGTAGCTGGTCATGCCGCCGATGCCGTAATCACTCGGTATGGTTCGGGCGGCGCGCAATTCCCCTTCAGCGCCCCAGAAATGGAAATGCTCGAGGGTACGCTGGGTGAGATTCTGTCCTTTCGGAATCGGCTGCGGCTCGCTGTAGCGTTCGACAACGATGCAGTTGATGCCCCGCAGACCGAGATCGATTGCAAGTCCGGTCCCGACCGGTCCTCCGCCGACGATCACCACCGGAACAGCTTTACCCGGACTCTGCATTCGCACCGACCTCACTTGCGCACTGCTAGTCGATCAATGCCGGCTGCAGGGGGACCGTAATTCAATGCAGAGCATCGCGGCTCAGGTCAAGCTAAAATCTCATATTTTGAGATTTTTATCCATTTTCCTCGAAGATCTCGGCAGAGATCAGGTTGGCCGTTTGGCGCACTTCCCCGCTAATCCGATCAATCAGGCCACCATTCGCATGCTGGCCAGCGATAGTGAGACAGAGACTCGCGACCGGATAGTTTGCATCGAGGATAGGAGCGGCGATGCCGATTGCTCCGGGGGTCACTTCACCGAAGGCGACCGCGACGCCCGCTCTTCGGATGCGCTTCAGCACCACTGCGATTTCCTCGGCCGTCGCACCGAGGCCGACGCTGCGAAGATCATCGGCATAATGCTCAAGCAATGGGACCAGACTGCGTTTCGGCAGGAATGCCATGATCGAGCGGGCAATCGCGCCGCGACCCATCGGCATCGGTCGGCCCCGCGGATAGCTGCTCACCGGATGGGGCGCCGACGATTGCGAAGCAACACAGAGCATCTTGTCGCCATACCAGCGGACAATCAGGGCGGTACAGGGATGCGCCGCGGTGAGACGCTCCAGATGTGGCGCGGCGGCGGTGACCAGCGGGTCTGCGCGCCGGTTCAAATAGTCCATCTCGACGACTTTAGGCCCGAGGGCGAAGCGGCCGCCACGGACGGACATCAACAGCCCGCTTTCCCTGAGGCTCTTGAGATAGCGGTAGAGCGTCGGACGCGTGTAGCCGAGTTCGCGCATCAGTTCGTCCGGCGTCCAGAGCGGGCGCGTTTCGCTGAACAGTTCCAGCACGGCGAGCACCCGGTCTTGGCTGTTTCTCTTCTCCACCTGTCGATCCGTTACAATCTCGCCCGTCCTGTACCGCGGTCCCGCGCTTCCGGGAATGGGACATCGAAGCAGGATTGTCTTCGACATAATCTCACTATAAGAGATTTCAAATAGAAGATGGTGGGACATTTGGATCCGCCAGGAGGAAATCGCATCATGGCCACCGGCGTGAACGAGGAGTCCGACCCGATGGACGTCGATGTCCCCAGCTACATCGACCGACAGCCGGTCGGCACATTTCAAATTCAGGTGCTGCTGATCTGTGCGGCGGTGCTCTTTATCGACGGATTCGACACGCAGGCCATCGGATACGTTGCGCCCGCCCTGGCGCAAGAATGGAATCTGCCGCGCGATGCGCTTGGACCAGTGTTCAGCGCCGGATTATTCGGCCTGATGATCGGCGCCTTGATCTTCGGCCCGCTCGCCGATCGGATCGGCCGCAAGCGGATCATCGTGGCCAGCACCGCTGCATTCGGCATCGGCAGCCTGCTAACCATGCTGGCCCAGGATGCCACATGGTTGATGGCGCTCCGTTTCCTCACCGGTCTCGGCCTCGGCGGCGCGATGCCAAACGCGGTTGCAGTGACCTCCGAGTTTAGCCCGCACCGCCGTCGAGCAACCATGGTGATGGCGATGTTTGCCGGATTTTCCATCGGCGCGGCGCTCGGCGGTTTGCTCGCGGCTGCGGTCATCCCCGCTTTCGGCTGGCGCTCGGTGTTTCTGGTCGGCGGCATCGCGCCGCTCCTGCTCGTGCCAGTTCTTGTGCATTCGCTGCCGGAATCGATCCGCTATCTCGCATTGACGGGCGGGCGCGATCGCGAGGTCGCCGGGTTGTTGCGGCGCATCACGCCGGAGGCGACGTTTGCGGGCGACGTCCGCTTCGCCGTGCAGGAGCCCAAGCTGGCCGGCCTGCCGGTGGTCCATCTCTTCACAGAGCAGCGGAGCGCCGTCACGTTACTGCTCTGGATCGTATTCTTCATGAGCTTGCTCGATCTCTATCTTCTCTCAAACTGGCTGCCGACGGTGCTTCATGATCTCGGTGTCTCGGTGTCAGTTGCCGCGGCGATCGGCGCGATGCTGCAGGTCGGTGGCGTGGCCGGCACCTTCGCGCTCGGCCACTTTATCGACCGCTTCTCGTTCCGCGCGCTCGCGCTCACCTATCTGTGCGCTGCGGTCGCGGTAGCGGCGATCGGCTTGAGCAGTCATTCGACGAGCCTCATCACCGTCGCGATCTTTGCTGCCGGATTCTGCATCGTCGGCGGGCAGATCGCCTCGAATGCGCTGACTGCAACGTTTTACCCGACCGCGATCAAGTCGACCGGTGTGGGCTGGGCGCTAGGCATCGGCCGCATCGGCTCGATCGTCGGTCCTTTGATCGGCGGCCTCATGCTTGCCCGTAACATGGAACCACAGCCGCTGTTCGCCGTAGCCGCCATTCCGGCGCTGATCGCCGCGACGGCAGCGCTTTTCCTGGCCCGTTCCGTGCCCCGCTGAACGCCCAAGGCCGGCATGCACCTACCTGACGTGTTTCCTCGAAACTCCCCAAGCCGCGCCTCCCGCACACCGTCTCGGTCGAACGCATCGACCCCCGTATACACAAGGGATTATGCCACTCCCTCCGAATTGATCAGAGGTCGCTTGCGCTGTACGCCCCAACGATAGCCTGCGATCGAACCATCCGCCTTTCACGACACGATGACGGCGGCGAACAGCCGCCGATCCAAAACACCGGCTCGTGCACTGCCGTGGTGATGTGACGGAATTCCGGGTGGGCCGGATTGATTAGCGTGTTGTGGTCCACCGGCGCGATGACGCTCGGCACCATCCACATGAGACTCCTCTTTGGGTGCAACGGGCTCAGTTCCAGCAACGGGCGGTTTTGATCCAACCGCCCGTTCGCACATTCCGACAGATTTCCGGGACACAAGGAGGTTGAGGAAGGTCTGCTCAACCTTCTCCCTTGGCTGCGTCCCGCCCATACCAATGGCCAAGCAGCAAGATGAGCAATCCGGCGAGCAACATCGGGATCCCGGCAACATAGAGAATATGTTGAGGGCTCAAGTGGTACGCGAGCAACGCGCCGATCAACAGCGGGCCACCAATGCCCCCTAACCTGCCGATGCCAAGCGCCCAACCCACGCCGGTTGACCTGATCGCGGTCGGATAATAAATCGCCGCCAGCGCGATCACGCTCTTCTGTCCGCCGCTGACACAAAACCCGGCACAGAACGCAGCCACGATCATGATCCAGCTTGGCTTGTCGATCGAATAGCCGAACGATAGAACGAACAGGACGCCCGCCAGATAAACAGTGCCAAGTGAGCCATAGGGCCCAATGCGGTCCATCGCCGGTCCGATCGCGAATGCGGCGACGATGCCACCAACGGTGGTCATGGTGGTAGCGAGCGCCACTGTGCTGAGGGAATGGCCGACATTCGTCAGCATCGATGGCAGCCAGCTTTGCAGCGCGTAGAACTCCGCAAGGTTCAGCACGAACACGATCCAGATCACCAGCGTTCCTGCTGCGCGCCCGGACGAAAACAGGCTTCCGACTGCGCCGCGCCGCTCGCCCACCTCGGTGACGAACTTTGTCGGTCCCTCCACCGGCAGCGCGCCATCCACCCGGCGCACCACGCGCCAGACTGTATCCGGCTTCGCTTTGGTGCGAATGAGGAAATCCATCGACTCCGGCAAGAACATCAGCGCCAGGATCGCGACAAGCATGGGCGCCGCGCCGCCGATCCACAGCATCGAGTGCCAGCCGTATGCAGGAATAGCCCACGCAGCGACGGCGCCGGCTGCGACGAAGCCTAGCGAGAAGCCGCAATAGATCGCCAGCACGAAGGTGGCGCGCAAGCGAGCAGGACTGAACTCGGTCGTCAACGCGATGGCGCTTGGCACCACCGAGCCGAGCGCAGTACCGGTAACGAAACGAAGCGCCATTAATTCAGTGACATTGGTTGCAAAGACGGTGGCAAACGTCAGAAGTGCGAACGCAAACGTCGATATGACCACAAGCTTGCGATGGCCGAAGCGGTCCGATAACGGCGATACCAGCAGATAGCCCACCATCAATCCAGTCAGCGCCGACGAGAAGATCGGCCCGAGCAATTCTCGAGAGAGCCCCCACTCTTTTGCGATCGACGGCGCCATGTAGCTAATGGCCTGCGTGTCAAAACCATCGAGAAACATGACGAGTCCGCATAACACCACAATCCCGTATTGCGTGACGCCGGCGCGGCGCGAATTGATGAAGGATGGGACGTCAAAAGCAACCTCCGTACTGCTCATTTCCTCACCTTTGCTGGCCAAATGATTTGGTCCAATTTGTTTCTTGATCTTGAAACGGCGCGGCTATGCCGACACGAAGAGCGCGCAGAATTGTCAGCCGGCAGCTTGCAAGACTTGAATTAATGTTGGGTCGGATGATCCGCTCGGGATGAACGCATCGGCGTAAAAGCGATCACTTGGCAATCCGCAGCGCGTCGTGAATTCATTGCGCGCGGCTTCGATCATCATCGGATTCCCGCAGGCATAGACGTGCCGGTCCGACAGATCGATAAGATCCTCGAGTACCGCGACGTGAACCAGTCCACGACGTCCCGCCCAGTTCGGGTCAGCTTCAGACAGCACCGGAATGAACGTGAACCACGGATAGCGCTTCGCCCATTTTTCGCAGGTCTCCGCGAGATAAAGATCGGCGGCGGTGCGTCCGCCCCAATAGAAACGTACCTCGCGGTTGAGCCGCCGCCGGATCATGTCATCGAGCATGGACTTCAACGGCGCGAAGCCTGTACCGGTCGCGACGAATACGTAGCGCGCCTGATCGTCCTCGCGCAGGTAGAAATCGCCGAACGGCACCTCCACCTCGAGCTTGTCGTCGAGCTCCAAGGAAGCCAG
Source organism: Bradyrhizobium sp. LeoB3 (assembly GCF_055456055.1). Lineage (NCBI taxonomy): Bacteria > Pseudomonadati > Pseudomonadota > Alphaproteobacteria > Hyphomicrobiales > Nitrobacteraceae > Bradyrhizobium > Bradyrhizobium sp. LeoB3. The sequence goes on along the minus strand of NZ_JBVBEF010000008.1, from coordinate 137,352 downwards.
CACTCTCTCGGAGAACGCGCCGCCGGGCACATGCCGGATGTGGAGCTGAACGCAGTCGCTTTCCTGCGGCGCGTTAGCCATGGAGAAGCTGCGCTCGTCGCCATCCGGCATGCGGATGCGCAGATACTGCCCGGCCTTGAACTTGGCACGAATGCTGGCCGGAAAGCGCAGCTGCAGGATGGCGACATCATCGACCGGGCGCGACATGCGAAACACCCGCGCCTGGATTTTCTTCCGCGCCAACGGATCATGACGCTGAATGCGGCGCGGCCGGATGGTGAGATCGCTCTTGGCCGTGGCCGTGCAGAACAGGACTTTGCCGGCCGGACCCGTCATTTCCTTCGAGCGCTGTTTGACATCGCCCTTGCTCAGAAAGCCTTCGCAGGATGCGCAGACACCCTTTCTGCAAGAGTAGGGCATCGTGTACCCCGCACGCTCTGCTGCGACGAGAATGGTTTCGCCGTCATGGCACGTGAAGTTGATGTCGGCGCCTTCGACTGCGATTGTGTGGGTCATGGGATTGCCTTGAATTGACTGGCACCTGCGACGAGCTGGATGCAGCGCAGGACGGGCGTGGGATCGGCAATGCCCTTCCCCGCAATGTCGAAGGCGCTGCCATGGCCGACACTTGAAAACATCAGGCCCGCACCGATCGACATCGCCGCCGAATTCCGGCCCGCCAGCAGCTTGATCGGAATGTGTCCCTGATCGTGATACATCGCCACGAACGCATCGAAGCCCTGCTGACCAAGCATCAGATCGGCGCCCACCGGCCCCTCGATATCGATGTCTTCCGCCTTCAGTCGCTCGACCAGCGGCTTGACGATGCGATCGTCATCGTCGCCAAAAAGCCCGCCCTCGCCTGCGTGAGGATTGATGCCAAACACACCAAGCTTGGGGCGTGTAACGCCGAGATTCTTCAAGGCATCGATCGTTGTGCGAATAGCGCGCTCGATCAGCGTTGGCGTAAGCCGGTCAAGCGCGTCGGCAAGCCGCTCATGCAATGTCACATGAGCGATCCGCAGCCCCGCACCGACCAGCATGAGGAACACTTCATCCTCCGGCACCTTCTTCAGCCGTGCCAGGAGGCTCGGATAGCCGGAGAACCTGATGCCGGCAGCGTTGATATTGGTTTCGGAATGCGGACAAGCCACGATGCTATGAGCCCGCCCCACTTTCATTAGGTCGAGTCCCGCCTCGACATAGGCGACGGTGGCGCGGCCACCCTCCGCACGCCCATGTCCAGGCGTGAAGGCTCTTGGGTCAAGCGCGGCAACAGGATGATAGAGCAACGGCCGCTTGTCAGTGGATGCCCCGGCCTGCGTCAGGGTCAGGCCGGGTGCGAATTTGTCCGCGTAGAAGCGGATGACATGCTCGTCGCCAACCAGGATTGGAGATGAGCCGGGCTGCGCTTCCGCACACAGCACCGCAGCCTTCACCGCGATTTCAGGGCCGATCCCATTCGGATCGCCAATGGTCAGCGCAACAGCTCTCGAGGTCATAACGGCAGCGCTAGCAGCGTGTCGATCCGGGAGCTGTCGCATACGACGGTCCGCTCTTGTAGTTGCGCCGATCGGTCCGCGATCTCATAGACATCGAAATAGCGACCGGTGGCGTAAATCGACGTGTCGCCATCCTGCAGGATGCGCGCCACCAAGAAGGAGGTCTCGCTACGCACCTTTGCTCCGTCTTCCGACAAGATCGACGGCTGTCCGAGGATGTGACGATAAGTCTGCCGCTCATAGATATTGGCTTCGCGCAGCGCCGAGACGCGATCAATCAGCATGCCGCGGGAGTTCGCAAACACGATGCCGGCCTCGAGCCCCTCGCGATAATTCGATGCGGTCGTGATCCTGTAGAGGCACGGGCCATGAAACAGGCTCGGCCATTCCTCGAGGCGATCGTCATCGATGCAGCGCGAGTACTTCGCCTGCGCTTCGATGATATATTGCAGAACGCTGCTGGTCATCGCGTATCCTCAGAGTCCCATGTTGGCGCGATACGCCTTCCAGAAGCCGCGCACTGACGCCTCGGTCACCCGGCTCTCGCTGCTGTTGGCATCGGCTCCGCCCATCTCGAGGACGGCATGATCGTCGCTTGCGCCGGCGACGCCACGCTGCACGAAGCCGCCGACACAGCCATCTTCCATCGAGATGTATCCGGCCGGCCCAACCAGGTTGCCCTGCTTGATACGTGTCAGGCGCTGCTCGGGCGTATCATCAGAGAAGCCGAGATAGGTCCAGTTCAGATCGGTCCTGTCGACCGCACGCGGCACGATCTGGCGAACCGCAATGGCGTTCTGGATCTGCTGCAGCACGAAGGTCGGGAACACCGACAAAATCTGCAGCGTACAGCCATCGCGATATTCGTCGAAGCTTTCCAGCAAGCTGGGATCGGCGAGCTTGTACTCGCTCTCCGAGCGCAACTGCTGCTTGGCGTAATCCACGTCCTTTTCGACCTCGCGATCGATCGCCGAATAGCTGACGTGGTGCCCGCCGCTTTCATCGACTATGATGCCGCCCTTCATCGACAGCCGGTTCAATTCGAATGTCGTGAAGAAAAGATGCAGAATGCTGGCGTGATAGGAATCCTTGACGTTCTCCATATAGAGCTTCCAATTGTTTGGAAGCACCTGGGTAAAGCGCCCGAGCACCACGGGCGTGCGACCGCCGAGCACGCGCTCGATGCGGTTCAAGATCTCTTCGCCGAGATATTCTTCGATCGACGGCACGTCCTCAGAGAATGAACCGAAGATCAGGCCGTGAATGATCGCGATGCGCAGCTTGCGCGGACCGTGCTGCTCCATCTTGAACGAGTCGGGCATGCCCCCCTTGCCCTTGATGCCGTCCTTGAAGGCGACTCCCGTCAGATTGCCCTGCGGGTCGTAATTCCAGGCGTGATACACGCAGCTGAAATCCTTGCGATGCTTGCCGCGGCTTTCCAGACAGATCAACGCGCCACGATGGGCGCATCGGTTTTCGAACGCGTAGATTTCATTGTCGGTGTCGCGAGTTACGATCACGGGCGTATCGCCGATGTGCGCCGTGAGGAAATCGCCCGGCTCCGCCAGTTCAACTTCCAGCGCGAGATAATGCCAATTCGGCCCCTGGAAGATCTTGCGCTGCTCCTCCGCGTAAACCGATTGATCCTGGAACACCCAATACGGAACGCGGGTGAGCCCCTCCGGCCAGTTGACCAGATTTGCTCGTTCCGGCGGCAAAACGATCTTGTTCATCGGCGCTTCCTCACTCTTGACTTCACGTTCGATCCGTTCGAATATCGAACAAGTATCTTTATTTCGAACACCTTGAGCCACTCTAAAACGGCTGTCAAGGTGAGCTCAGCTATGGCGATCGCGGAAACCAAGGAGAGACGTGAAGGGATGGCGGGGCTCGCGAAAGGCCTCGCGATCATCGAGGCATTCTCGGTTCACCCGGTGATGAGCGTCGCCGACGCCGCGCGCGCTTCAGGCGCTACACGCGCAGCCGCGCGCCGATGCCTCCTCACCCTGGTCGAGTTGAATTATCTCGAGCTGTCGGGACGAGACTTCCGTCCTCTTCCTCGTCTTCGCAGGCTCGGCGGCGTGATGTCCGAGCGCGATAAGCTCGTGCAGATCGCACAGCCGCTGCTGGAGCGCGCCCGCGATGAAGCCGCGGAATCGATTTCGCTGGCGGTGCTGGACGACAATCAATCGCTCTTCATTGCGCGCGCGCAAGCCGAGCACTACGTCCAGACCGGCGTTCGCGTCGGCGCCTATCTTCCGCTCTATTGCTCGGCGACAGGCCGCATCCTGCTCGGCGGCCATACCGATGACGACATCACGCGACGATTGAGCCGGCAACCGATGAGCGCACGCTCGCCGCGGACGCTGACCACTATCCCGGACATTCTGTCTGCGATCCGGACCGCAGCGAAGAACGGCTATGCGATCAGCGACGAGGAGCTGGCGCCGAGCATCAGATCAATGGCCGTCCCGGTGCTTGCCGCGGACGGCGACATCGTCGCCGCCGTCAGTGTGAGTGCGGCCACGGCCCGCGTCAAAGTCAACGATCTGCGCAAACGTCTGCTACCTGTGCTACTCAACTGCGCCAACCAGATCGCCCGGCCGTTGAAGGAGCTGCGCTGAAGGCTTCCCGCCGTTAGAACACCGGAGGCGGTCATGCGCCCATCTCAGTCCGCTCGGCGCACACGAGAAGTGTCGGCAGTTTGTCACCAAGAAGATTGCTGATGCCGAGACCAACAGCCGAGTTTTGCTGTGCGTACCCAGCCAACGGCCGCGCTGAGATTGGTCAATCTAAGTCAGCAGGGCCGAAAGCGCCGGCGACGCCAATGAAGCGGCCGCGATGCATAGAAGTGCAATAGCGACGACGCCATCCTATTGGCGCTCGGAGCGCGTTCACCTTTGCTGCGATTTCAGTTGCTTATCCCAACGTTGAAAATCCAAAGGTGAAGCACGCCCCCAAGGCGAGCGCCCAGGGCTTGCGCGGCCGATCAGCGTCCTCGCCGGGACGGCGAAACAATCAGCGCCCGTCGGCGAGCTCCTCCAACCCCCGTTTTGCCGGCTCTATCCCCCAAGCCATCACCGCGACGATCTGAATCAGCAGAAGGCCGATCATCAGGGATGTCACACCACCTATGCCATAGGCCCTGAACAATCCGAGCACGATGAACGGAGACACGATAGTCGCACCGCGCCCGAGCATGTTGCAAATGCCGTTGGCACGGAGCCGGACTTCGGTCGGGAACAATTCGGGGGTGTAGACGCCGTAGAGCAGCGCGACCAGGACATAGATTGACAGTAGCAGGCAGAACCCGATGGCGACGAAGGCCACGGGATCGGAAAGCATGGGATAGATCAGGCCGAACGCGATCGTGGACACCGATCCGCCGACGATCGTTGGCCGTCGGCCGGCACGGTCCGCCAGGACACTCCCCAATGCGCAACCGATCGGCGCGGCCAACGACATGACAAGCGTATAAGCGAACGACTTCGTCAGCGTCATGCCCTGTTGAACGAAGAAGGTCGGCAGCCAAGTCACGAAGCCGAAGATCAGGGTATTGATCACGATCAGAACGATCGACCCGAGGATCAAGCGGGGCAGCAGGACCGGCCCGAACAATTCCGCCGCGCTGAAGCTCTTGACCGCGGCGGGGGGCGGCACTGGCGGCAAGGCGGACGCACCACACTCCTTCTCGATTTCGGCGACGATGGCTTCCGCTTCCTCGGTACGACCCTTGGTTTCGAGCCAGCGCGGCGATTCCGGCAAGGCCTTTCTGAGGTACCAGACAAACAGCGCGCCAGCGCCGGCGATGAGGAACATCGCGCGCCAGCCGACCAGTGGAATCAGGGCCGAACCCAACAGGGTCGTGGCGGGCAGGCCGCTCACCACGATCATGGCCATCAGCGCCAGCCACTTGCCACGCGACGCGGGGGGCACGAATTCCGTGAGCGAAGAGTAGCCGACGACGATTTCGGCGCCGAGGCCGAGTCCCATCAGCAGTCGGGCTGCGATCAGCCATTCCATGGACGGCGCGAACGCGGCCCCTAGAGAAGCGATCCCGAACAGGAGCAGATTGAACTGGTAGGTGAAGCGCCGTCCATAGGAGTCACCGAGAAAACCCGCGGCAAGAGCGCCGATCGTCATGCCCATGAAGGTGACCGACACGAACTGCGCATTCTGCGCCAGGGTCGAAAACTTGCTCGCGAGTGTGGCGCCCAGCACGCTGGTGCCGACATACAGATCGTAGCCGTCGAAGAACATCCCGGCCCCGATCAGCCAGAATATTCGTGTGTGGAACGCTGAAATCGGCAATCGGTCGAGCCTGGCTCCCGACTGGACGGACCTCGTTGCTGAGGCGGCCGTCAAAGCCGTCGTCTCTGCCACTACACTCATCGTTTCCCCCTGTTTTATTTTCTAGTTTTGTCGATCCATTCCACAATCTGCTCCGGTGAGAGCGGATGCATCGTGACGAAGGGCGCTTCTGGTCCGAGCGCATCCTGGATGGCGGAGATCACGCAGGCCGCCGCGGGTATCGTACCACCCTCGCCGGCGCCCTTGGCTCCGATCGGATTGCGTGGCGACGGCGTCTCGATGTGATGGATCTCGATATCCGGCATCTCGGCAGCGCCTGGCAGCAGGTAATCCGCATAGGTCGCGGTCAACGGCTGCCCTGCCTCGTCGTGCCGCATATGCTCGAACAAGGCGTTGCCGATGCCATGCACGACCCCTCCCCTGATCTGACCATCGACGATCAGCGGATTGATCAATCTTCCACAATCATGCGCGACCACGTAGCGGGTGATCCGGGTATCACCGGTTTCAGGATCGATTTCGACTTCGCAGGCCTGAGACCCGTAGGCGAAGGCGAGCTGGTTCGCTTCGAAATAGCCGGTCGCCGCCAGGTCCGGCTCGACGCCGGCGGGGATCGGCACGCCGGCGGAGCCGGACAGAACCCGCGCGATGGTCGATAACGGCACGTTCATGTCGGGCACGCCCACCACGCGAACCTGCCCGTTTTCGATCTCCAGATCGTGCTCGCCCGCCTCCAGCATGTGAGCGGCAACCTTGATCGCCTTGTCGCGCACCTTGCGCGCAGCGATCTCGACCGAAGACCCCGCGGTGACGGCCACGCGACTCGCGATCGTGGAGATCCCAAGCGGAAAGATGCGGCTGTCGGCGGCCTTGATGGTCACCTGGGATAGATCGACCCCAAGCGCATCGGCGGCGATCTGGGCCAACGTCGTCGCATGCCCCTGGCCCTGGCTCGCAGCGCCCGTCGCGACCACAACCTTGCCGGCCGGCGTGACGCGGACCGAGGCGCCCTCGAACGGCCCAAGGCCGGTGTCCTCGACGCAGGACGCAAAGCCGAGTCCAAGCAGACGACCGCGAGCCGCTGCGTCGGCGCGGCGCCGCGCGAAGCCGGAGGCATCGATCTTGTCGAGCACCAGCGACAGCGCCTTCGCGTAATCCCCGCTGTCATATGCGACCGGTGAGCCGTCGCGCATTTTTCCGCCCGTCACATAGGGCATCTGCTCGGCGCGGACAAAACTGCGGCGGCGCACTTCCTCGCGCGGCAGATTCAAACGTCGGGCAACGGTATCGGCAAGGCGCTCCAGCACGAAGGCGGCGTTGGGTCTGCCCGCGCCCCGCACTGGCGACGTCGGCACCAGATTGGTCAGGACGACGTCGATCGACAGATCGAACGCGGCAAGGGCGTAAGGGCCCGGAAAGGACGCCAGGGCCGTGGCCGGCAGAATGAGCCCATAAGGCGCATAGGCGCCATTGTCATGAATGCAGTGGCCGCGTACGCCCAACATGCGGCCCGTCGCATCGCAGGCGACCTCCAGCGACCAGAACTGGTCGCGCTGCTGCGTGGTGGCAAGGAAGTGCTCTTGCCGGTCTTCGATCCACTTGACCGGACGGCCGCAGGCGAGCGCGGCAAGCGCGACGGCGAATTCTTCCGGATAGACATTGGCCTTGGGGCCGAACCCGCCGCCGACGTCCGGCGCCGTGACGCGAATATCGACTTCATCGCGGCCGAGATATGTCGCCAGATGCCGCCGCACCATGTAGGGCGACTGCGACGAGGTCCAGAGCGACAATTCGCCTGATCGGGGCTCCGGCGCCGCGACAACGCCGCGACATTCCATGGCATGGCAGCCCCCGCGATGGGTTTCGAACGTCTCGCTGAACCGATGCGCCGCTGCGGCGAAGACCGCGTCGACATTGCCATGAGACCCGCGCAGCGTGGCGATCACGTTGCTGTCCCGGCCCGAATGGGCCCGCGGCGCGCCGTCCGCAATGCCTTGGCGTGCGTTTGCGACCACCGGGAGATGCTCGATGTCGAGTTCGATCGCGGCCAGCGCGTCCTCGGCCTCGGCGCGGCTGTCGGCGAGAACCATCGCGATCGCCTCACCGACATAGCGAACCTCGTCGACGGCAAGCGGGCTGCAGGTGACCGGGCTCTTCAGGAGGGGATGAGGCGCCATCGCCGGCATCGGCCCTGAACCGAAGCCGGCAAAATCCGCCATCGCATAGACCGCGCGCACGCCCGGCATCGACAGCGCAGCCGACGGATCGAGATTCCTGACCCGGCCGTGCGCGACCGACGAACGGAGGAAGACGGCGTGCAGCATGCCGGGAAGGACGACGTCGTCGACATATGTCCCCCTGCCCGTGAGAAGACGGGGATCTTCGAGGCGCGGAACGGCGGCGCCGAAATAGCGCGTGCTCATCGCGTCCCCCTGCGCGCTTTGGCTGCTTCCAGCGCCGCATCGACAATGGCCTGGTAGCCGGAGCAGCGACAGAGATTGCCCGACAGCACGTCCCTGATCTGCTCGCGCGTCGGCGAAGCTTCGACGCGCAGAAGAGCCTCGATCGTCATCAACATGCCCGGCGTGCAGAAGCCACATTGCAGCGCGTGACGATCACGGAAGGCCTGCTGGAGCTCCGAGAGCGACTCTGGCGTTCCCAAGCTCTCGACAGTCTCCACCTTCGCGCCATCGGCTTGAACGGCGAGCATCAGGCAGGCGCGCGCGGGCCGCCCATCCACGATGATCGTGCAGGCGCCGCACACCCCATGTTCGCAGCCGACATGCGTACCGGTCAGCCCGATGGCCTGACGCAGGAAATCGGCAAGGTTGACGCGGGCCTGGACCTCGGCCTCGACGGCTTCGCCGTTGACGGTCAGATGGATCTTCCGGGCGCTCATACCGCTTCCCTCGCGGGGCGGGCGGCCTCGGCGAGCGCGCGCCTGGTCACGACGCCGGCAAGGCGGCGCCGATAAGCGGCGGAGACATGCACATCCGCCATCGCATCGAGCGCGCTCGCTTGGGCGGCCACCTCGGCCAGCAGCGCCTCGCTGAATGTCTGCCCCACCAGCATCCGCTCAGCTTCAACCAGCCTGATCGGCGCAGGCTCAACACCGAACACGACGATCGCAGCGCGCCCGATGCGAGCATCTTCCGCAAATTCGAGCAGCGCACCCGCGCCGGCGATGGCGAAATCGCCGCGCCTGCGCGCATATTCGCTGAAACCGTAGCCGTGCCCGGCCGGCCAGCGGCGCAACCTTATCGACTGCAGATATTCCCGTTCTTCGAGCGCAGATTCGAGATAGCCCTTGAACCAGTCGCCGCCCTTCACGATGCGCGCGCCGTTTGGACCCGCGACGTCGAACTCGGCGTCGAGCAGCGCGCACAGGGCCGGCAATTCCGCCGCTGGATCCAGATGGCAGCAGCTTCCTCCGATCGTGCCGCGTGAACGTGTCTGGAAGTGACCAACATGAGCCAGCGCCTGGCGAATGATCGGCGCCGTTGCGGCGAGGTCCGCGGATGCGTGCAGATCGCACTGCCGCGTCATGGCCCCAAGCACGACGTCGTCCGCGGAAAGGCGGATGCCGGCGAGATCCGGAATACGGTTGATGTCGATCAGGTGGTCGGGCGCGACCACACGGAAATTCAGCATCGGCACCAGCGACTGGCCACCCGCCAAAAGCTTGGCGTTCTCAAGCTCTGCGAGCAATCCGATCAGATCATCGCGGCTGCGCGGATCGTGATAGGCGAACGGAGGCGCTTTCATCGCCGGCTCCCTAGGGCACGATCGGCGAGCGCGAGAGCGCCGACAACACACGCTTGCGCGCGCGGCCGGCGTGGCGCGCCAGAATGCGCCCCGCCCGCTTGCCATCGCGCGCCTGCAGCGCCGTGATGATCTCGCAGTGCTCGGCGATCAGCGCCTCCTGCTGGCCGCCGGCCTCGCTGCTGCTGATGCTCACAATGACGAGACGATCGAACTGTTCGATCAGATCGATGGCCGCCTCGCGCATGCGCTGGTTCGTGCACAGACCCGCGATCGCCAGATGAAATTCGCGGTTGTATTGCACAAAGGTCGGCTCGGCCTCCGCTGCCCCAGCAGCGAAACCGTCGATGGAGCGGAAGCGATCGAGGCCACGCAGGGCCTCATCGGTCGCCTCGGATGCCACGCTCGCCGCGCAGGCAGGTTCGAGGATAGCGCGGAATTCGAACAGATCGCGCGCGTCCGCAATCGAGATCGGCGCGGCTCGATAGCCCTTGCGCGGGCTGATCACCACGAGCCCCTCAGCCTCCAGCCGCAGCAGCGCGTCGCGGACCGGCGAGCGGGACACCGCGAAACGCTCGGCGATCTCCGCGTCCCTGATCTCGGCGCCGGGGCGGATGGCGCAGCTCAACAGCTCCCGGCGGAGAACACCGTAGATATCAGAGCGCATCAGCTGGTAGGGAATTTCGTTCATCTGATATATTATAGACTTCTTGCGGTGACTGACAAGCCACTGAAAATACTTTCCGTCTGTGTTCGAATAAGCTAGATCGGGATAGGTATAGGCTAGATTTTTTCTTGCCATAATATTCCAAGGAGTCGCACGTGGAGCTCAAACCAGTCACCCTTGCCACAGATCGCCTGACGGCGGTCCAGGCGGGTTCGGGCCCCGATCTTCTGGTCATTCATTCGCTTCTGGCGGACCGGACGGCCTTCAATCCCGTCCTGCCCTGGCTCACGCAGCGTTTTCGCGTCACCCTCGTGAACCTGCCCGGCTTCCACGGCTCGGCCTGCATCCCGCCGGGCATCGAGGGCTACGCAGATCATCTCGCCCAACTCTTCACGCCTCAGGGCCTGTCTGAACAGACCGTGGTGATCGGCAACGGGTTCGGCGGCACGGTTGCGGTCGCGATGGCGCTGCGGCACGGCGCGAAGTTCGGCAAGCTCGTCCTTTCCGACGTAGCTGCCGGTTTTCCGCCGGAAGGCCGCAAAGCCTTTGAACTGATGGCCGCCAAGGTCGCGAACGAAGGTATCGGTTCGGTCGCGACGATTTCGGCCAGCCGCGTCTTCCACGAGTCTTATCTCGCCGCGCATCCCGGTGCCGTCGACGAGCGGCGACGCGTATTGCTCGGCATCGATCCCCAGGGCTTCATCGCGGCCTGTCGCAGCTTGATGACGGCGGACCTGACGCCGCAGCTCGGCGCGATCCGCAAACCCACGCGCGTCGTGTGCGGTGAGCTCGATGCCGCCACCCCGCCTCCCCTCTGCCGGTTGCTGGCCGACAAGATCCCTGGCGCGTCCTATCGTGAACTGCCGGGATGCGGGCACTGCCCGCCCCTCGAGCAGCCGGAGGCCTTCATTCGGTCGATCGAAGATTTCCTGTCATGACAGGCCCGCACCGGCGCCGTCCTATCCCGGCACCTGCGAGCGGTACCAATCGAGGATCTCGGCCCCGGTCCACATCACGACGCCGTCGTGGCCGAGAATGTAGTCGTAAAGCATCTCGAGATATTTGATCCGGTGCGGCACACCCGTCAGATAAGGGTGGATGGAAATGGCCATGACGCGCGGCGCCTTGGCGCCATCGAGATAGAGCCGGTCGAATTGATCACGGCCGCGGCGCAGGATTTCGTCTGAGGGCTGCTGCTGTACCGCGCTGATGACGACGTCATTGATTTCGACCGTGTAGGGAACGGAGATGATGTCGCCGTGGCGCGTCTTCAGGGGAATCGGCTGCTCGTCGAGCACCCAATCGGCGACATATTCGATGCCGGCTTCAGCGAGCAGGTCCAGCGTCTCGTCGGTCTCGGTGAGGCCCGGGCTTTCCCAGCCGCGGGGCAGCCTGCCGGTGAATTTCGTGATCGCAGCGATCGTGTCGGCGATCGCCGACTTCTGGTCCTCGACCTTGTGCATCGGCTTCTGCACGAAGCCGTGCCCCATGAAATCCCATCCCGCGTCCCGCGCCGCCTCGCATGCTTCGGGATAAAGCTCGCAGACGGAGCCGTTGAGCGCGAATGTCGCCTTCAGATTCCGGCTGCCCAGCGCTTCCAGGAATCGCCAGAAGCCGACGCGCATCCCATATTCGTGCCAAGCCCAGTTGGGAACGTCGGGCAGCAGCGGCTGTCCCATCGGCGGCGGCAGCACCGCGCGCGGCATCGCGCCGTTCGGACTCCAGTTTTCGACATTGACGATGGTCCACACCGCCACCCACGCATCGTTAGGGAGCTTGAGCGCCGGCCTGCGATGGATCGGGCTGTAGGACAGCCGGTTGCGGAGACTGTTGCCGACGGGCTCGGACATCTCTTCTTTCCTCTCATTCAATCTTCGCACAGCAGCTTGAGCGCTGTGCCGCAGCAGATGCATTGACGCTCCAACGGTGTGATCGCGGGCACTGCTTCGATAGTCGCGCCGGGATCAGCATCGGCCATGTCAAAGGGAGCGTCGGTTCCGATGCAAACATGGTCGGCGCCGACAAGGTCAATGAGGTAACGCAGCGCCTGCGGCTCGAAAACGAGGCTGTCGAAATAGATCCGCTTGAGCAGCTCCTTCGGCGAGGACTTGCTGATGCCGTTGGCTTCGCTGCGCACCGCGTGTCCGTGGACGAGCCGTCCGATCTGGTAGGGCGCAAAGCCGCCACCATGCGCCAGAACGAGCTTCAGGTCGGGCAGTTCATCGAGCCGGCCGGAGAACATGAGATTGGCCAGCATTACCGTCGTGTCCAGCGGATTGCCGATGAGATTGGTGAGATAGTAGTTTTCGAGCCCGCTCTTGGCCCCGACATAATAAGGATGCGCGAAGACGAAGACGTTGAGCTCGCTGGCGCGGCGCAGCAACGGACGAAAGCGCTCCTCGGCGAGCTGCGCGCCTTCGATCGAGGTGCCGATCTCCACGGCCTTGAAGCCGTAGGCGCGAACGACGCGCTCGAGTTCGGCAACGGCGGCATCCGGATGCTGCATCGGCACAGTCGCCATGCCGCGCAATCGGGCGGGCTGGACCCCGACCATGTCTGCCACGCCATCATTGACGAGGCCGGCGACTTCAAGCGCCAGATCGGCATCGGCCCAGTAATAGAACATTGGCGGCGCCGGCGAGATCACGGAGATGTCGATGCCCTTGCGGTCCATGGCGGCGAGCTTGGCCTCTGTCTGACGAAATTCCTCGAAGAAGGGATAGACGTAGCCCTGGTCATGAATGATCTTGCGCGCAGCACCTTCGCCTTCGACACGCGCACGGAAGCGCTTGGGATCGGCGGCGATGGCGCTGACGATGCGATCGGGAATGACGTGGCTATGGATGTCGATCTTCATGCAGTCGGGCCTCAATGCACGCCGAGGAAGCGTATCAGCGATTGGGGATTATCGACCAGAGCCGACGCATCCGCCTCGTGGACGATCTTTCCGGTCTCGATGACGTAGACGCGGTCTGCGACCGCAAGCGCGCTGTAGAGGTTCTGCTCGACCAGCAGAATCGCCAGACCCGCCTCCTTCAGCCGCGCGATGATCCCTTCCAGATGCTGGACCATGACCGGCGCCAGTCCTTCCGAGGGCTCATCCATCAGGATGAGTTCAGGGTCGATCATCAGCGCGCGCGCCACGGCGAGCATCTGTCGCTCGCCGCCCGAGAGCTGGTTGCCGCGGTGCTGGCGCCGCTCCGCCAGCCGCGGGAACAGCTCCATGACGCGATCGACGGTCCAGCCGTCGCGAGCGCGGACGGACTTGATCATGGTGAGATGTTCGGTAACGGTGAGCGAGGGGAACAGCCGCCGCCCTTGCGGCACCAGCGCGATCTTGCGCCCGGCGATCTCGTGCGAGGTCATACCGGTCAGGACTTCGCCCTTCCACGCCACGCTGCCCCGGCGCACCTGGGGCGCCGACAAGCCCATCACCGAGCGGATCAGGCTGGTCTTGCCCATGCCGTTACGGCCGAGCAGCGCGACCACCTCGCGGTCACGCACCGTGAGCGAGGCCCCCTGCACCACATGGGCCTCGCCATAGAAACTGTGAAGATCGCGGATCTCAAGCATGACGGTGTGCCTTGCCGAGATAGACGTCCTGGATGTCAGCGTTGCCGCGAATCTCTGCCGGTGCCCCCTCGGCCAGGAACCGGCCGTTGTTGAGGCAGGTCACCCAGTCCACCAGGGAGAGCACCAGGTCCATATCGTGCTCGATCAGGACGATGGTGATCTCCGCCGGCAGACTCCGGATGACGTCGGCGACGATGACACGCTCGGCCGGCGAGAGGCCGGCGGCGGGCTCATCGAGCAGCAGCAGCCGGGGATTCGGCGCCAGCGCCATCGCCATCTCGAGCTGGCGCTGCTCGCCATACGACAATTCGCTCACCAGCGATCTTGCACGTGGACCGAGCCGCGATAAACCGAGGGCGCGGTCAGCCTGGCCGCGTTCGGTATCGGTCAGCCCGCCCGAACCGAGCAGGGAAAACTTGCGCGGCGTCAGGCCGCAAAGCGCGAGCTGCATGTTCTGCTCGACCGTCAGGCTCGGAAACAGATTGGTGATCTGGAAGGTGCGGCTGATGCCGCAAGCGGCTCGGCGGTGAGGCGGCATCCTCGTGATGTCGCATCCGTCGAATTCGACGCGGCCGGACGTCGGAGGTACCACGCCCGTGATGGCGTTGAACAGCGTGGTCTTGCCGGCCCCATTGGGGCCGATGATGGCTCGTCGCTCGCCGCGTTTGACCCGCAAGGTCACGTCGTCAACCGCCTTCAACGCATCGAAGGAGACGCCGACGTGGTCGAGCTTGAGGATGGTGTCCGGCACGCGCTTTCTCGTCAACAGGCGGAACGTAGCGGCCGGCGAGCCGGCCGTCTTTGATGGTCTCAGGTCTTCTTGATGCCCTGGAAATCCCGCGAATAGGGCGGCTGCTTCATGTAAGTCGCGGGGTCGTATTTCCAGAACTGCGACACCTGCGGATAACCCCCGATCGGGACATTCCAGAATTTGCCGTCCTTGTTCTTCATGGTCTTGCGGATGACGACGTCGTAAACGGGATTGCCGTAGTCATCGAAGCGAACCGGCTTGCCGAGCGGGCTGTCCGGAAGGTCGGTCTTGAGCACGGTGTCGAGGAAGACATCGCGGTCTTCGACCTTGCCGTTGATCGCGTTGATCGCCTTGGCCACCCACATCGCGCCGACATAATGCGAAAAGGCGTAAAGCGAGGGGATCTTGCTGAACTTGTCGGAATAAGTCTTGACGAACGCCTGGGTCGCCGGCAGATCGGCGCCCTCGGCAAAATGGGCGGAGGTGACGATCCCCTCGCACTCGGCGCCCATCGTCCGGATGACCGACTGGTCGGTCGCATTCTGCGATCCCAGCAGCGGTATCTGATCCTTCAGACCGAAGCTTGCATATTGCTGGATCAAGCGCGTGGCGTCTGCGCCGGTCTGCATCGCGAACACCACGTCGGCCTTC
The DNA here is from genome assembly GCF_055456055.1 of Bradyrhizobium sp. LeoB3. NCBI lineage: Bacteria > Pseudomonadati > Pseudomonadota > Alphaproteobacteria > Hyphomicrobiales > Nitrobacteraceae > Bradyrhizobium > Bradyrhizobium sp. LeoB3. The sequence continues at coordinate 122,135 of NZ_JBVBEF010000008.1, read as the reverse complement.
ACACCCGCCAACTGACCAAGATAGGGGCTGAAATCGGACGTGTTCAGCGGATGCCAGAACTGGCCGACCACCTTGCCGCCGCCTTCCGTGAAAGTCTGTGCGAAGCCGCCGCACTGCTCGTGGCCAAACGTGTAGTCCTGGGAGATCATCGCGACCCTGCGGTACCCCTGCCTCAGCGCCCAGTCGGCAAGAGGCCGCGAGAACTGGCTGGCGCTGTAACCGCCGGCGCGGATCACGTTCTTGATCCTGGCGCGCTGAGTGAGATCGTCGGCCGCGATCACCGGAATGAAGTACGGCGTCCCGTTGCCCTTGACGTAGTTGGCAACGGCAAGGCCGGTGTTGGCCAGAAGATTGCCGAAGAGCATGTCCACCTTGGCCTGCTCGACGAGGCGTCGCGCCTTCTGCAGCGCCGTGTCCGGATTGGAAGCGTCGTCTTCGACGATGATCTCAACCTTGCGGCCGCCCGCCTGGTTGCCTGCGCTCTCCCAGAACAGCGAAAAGCCATCGATGATCTCGCGGCCGCCGGCTGCCACGACACCGGTCTGCGGCGCCATCAGGCCGATACGGATCGGCGCTGCTTGGGCCCGCGCCAGGAAGGGGGCGGATAGAACGCCGGCGCCGGCTGCGAGCGTAAGGCCGGTCGTTTTCAGGAAGCGTCTGCGGTCCATCGTCTAACCTCCGGGATGATCTGGTTTCGAGTAACGGGAACGCCGGCGTGCGAACAGAAGGCGCGCACGGCCGACCACGCCTTCAGGCGCGAAGATCATGATGAGCACGAAGGCGATCCCGAGCACGCTCGGCCACCGCGCGGTGTAGGCGCTGACGGCATTCTCCAGGACGATGATGGCGGCGGCTCCGACGAAGGAACCGAGCAAGGTGCCGACGCCGCCGGTGATGGCCATCAGCAGAGCGGAGACCGACTGCGACAGCTGCACGGTTGAGGGACTGACGAAATTGTTGAACAAGACGTAGAGGCCGCCGGCGACCCCTGCGAAGAATCCGGACAATACGAATGCCACGAACAGGTGGAGCGGAACGTTGTAGCCGAGGCTTCGCATACGACTTTCGGAATCGCGGATTCCGCGCAAGGTGAGCCCGAACGGCGAGTGGACGAGCCGCCACATCAGCCAGGTCAGTGGCGCGACAATGATGAGCACGGCGTAATAGAAGCTGGCATGGTCTGCGATAAAGGCGGGACGACCCACACCGCGCAGCCCGTTTTCGCCGCCTGTGACCGCCGTCCAGCGCAAGCAGACGCCCCATACGATCATGCCGAGCGCCAGCGTCAGCAACAGGAAATAGACGCCTGACGTGCGGATGGCCAGCGCAGCGAACACGCCTGCAAGCGCCGTCGCCGCCAGAATGCCGAGGGCGATGCCGATCCAGATGTCGCCGCCAAGCGTCGAGGTCCAGTAGATCGCGACATAACTCGAGACGCCGAAAATTGCGCCGTGACCGAGCGAAGTGCGTCCCGCGAAGCCCGCGAGAATATCGATCGACATCGCCAGCACGCTGAAGATCAAGACCTGCGTGACGACAGACACCTGGTAACTCGGCAAGACAGCGGGGAGGACGGTCAGGGCCAGGAGCACCAACGCGATCCAGCCGACGGCGCGCGGCTGGCGGAGCGAGCGGGCCGCCGACGATGCAACAGGGGTGAGCGGAGCCGATCTCACGCTGCCCTCCCGAACAGGCCGAGTGGCCGGAACGCCAGCAGCAGCGCCATCGGTCCGAAGATGACGAAATAGGCGAGTTCTGGAAACATCACCTGCCCGATCGCGTTCAAAAGGCCCACCAGCAGCGCGCCGAGTGCGGCGCCCACGAGGCTGCCGCGTCCGCCGATGATGACGACGGCGAGCGAGAACACCAGGATCTCTGCGTCGGCACTCGGGTAAAGAGTCAGGAAGGCCCCACCCACCACCCCGCCGAGGCCTGCCAGAGCCGCCCCGAGCATGAATGTACCCAGGAAAACCCGACGGATGTTGATGCCCATGGCTTCGACCATCTCGGGATCGTCGACACCTGCGCGGATCAGCGCGCCGAGCCGCGTCTTGTTGAGGAGCAGCCACAGCGCGGCAAACACCAGCAGGCCCAAAACCAGAACGAAGACGCGATACTTCGGATACATCACGCCGCCAATCCACATGGCACCTCTCAGGGCCTCCGGGACCGGCACCGAGAACGTGTCTCCGCCCCAGATCACGAGCGAGATGTCGTTGAGAATGAACGCGACGCCGAGTGTGAGCAGCACCTGGCGCAATTCGACGCCGCGCACGAAGCTCAGCAGGCCACGGTCGAGCACCGCCCCCAGCGCTGCGACCAACGCCATCGCAGCCAACGCCCCCACCACGAAACTTCCGCTGGCCTTTGCCGCCGAATAACCTGCGAGGCCTCCGACCAGATAGAGTGCTCCGTGAGCGAGATTGACGATGCGCAGCAAGCCGAAAATCAAGGTGAAGCCGGACGCGACGATGAAGATCAGCGCCGCGAAGGTCAGGCCGTTCAGGATCTGAAAGAGATTGATCCCCATCATGCCGGAGCTTGGCCCCTCAGCGCGTTCGGACGTTGCGACAGGTACCAGTCGTAAATCTGCTCGCCGGTCCAGAACGTCGCATCGGGATGACGCTTGATATGCTCGATTGCAGCCGCGAAATATTTGAGCCGATGCGGCGCTCCCATGATGTAAGGGTGAACCACCAGTGCCATAATACGCGATGAGGTTTTGGCATCGGCATAGATCTGGTCGAACTGGTCGATGGCACGATCCCGGTATTCCGACGCCTTGTGATGCTGGATCAGCATCATCGCCACGTCGTTACATTCCTGGGTGTACGGCACATTCACGATCGGCTTCGTGCGGGTCTTCAGGACCACCGGCTCATCGTCGAGCACCCAGTCGCAGACGTAGTCGAACCCTTCCTCCACCAGGATATCCGGCGTCTCCCAGGTCTCGGTCAGCCCGGGACCCAGCCAACCACGCGGATTCTTGTTCGTGTAGGCGCGGATCGCATCCCGCGTCTTGCGGATGTCCTCGCGCTCATCCGCGACCTTCTGCATGTTCTTCTGGCCGAAGCCGTGACCGATGAATTCCCAGCCCCGATCATGCGCCGCCTTTGCGATCGGCTCATACGTGCCGATCGCCTTGCCATTGATGGCGAGAGCCGCCTTGATATTGAAGCGATCCAGCACCTCGAGCATGCGCCAGAATCCGACGCGATTGCCGTATTCGTGCCAGGCCCAGTTCGGGATATCGGGCATCGGCGCGCCACCGGCCGGCGGTGTCAACACCGTTCGCGGCATCGTCTCTTTCGGGTCCCATTCCTCCACATTGACGATCACCCAGACGGCGACGCGCGCTGCATCCGGAAGCACCAGCCGCGGGCGGTCCGCGATTGACGAATAGGCCAGACGGTCGGTGGGCAGCATGTTCACGTTTCGCGCGCTCCAATGGTGATGGCAATTCTGCCGACGCCCTCGATCGCTCCGGTGACCTGATCGCCGGGCAATAGAGGCCCGACGCCCGCGGGGGTGCCCGTCATCACGAGGTCACCAGGCGCGAGGCGATAGGACGACGACAGGTTGGCGATGATCTCAGGCACGTTCCAGATCATCTGCGAAAGATCGCCGCGCTGCCGTTCGCGCCCGTTGACGTCGATCGTAATGGCGCCGCGTGCGGGATGCCCCACCTCGGCAACGCCGTGAATGGCGCCGCAGGGAGCCGATGCGTCGAACGATTTCCCCCGTTCCCATGGCAGCATCTTCGCTCGCATCTCGCGCTGTCGGTCGCGGCGCGTGAGGTCGATGCCCACCGCGTAACCATAAACGCTCGCCAGCGCGCTGTTGCGCGACAGGTTGCAGCCGCCGGCGCCGAGCGCGACCACGAGTTCGATCTCGAACTGAAAATCCTCCGTATCGGCCGGATAGGGCACGACAGCTCCGTCTTCAACGAGTGCGTCCGCCGGCTTCTGGAAGAAGAAAGGCGGATCGCGCTCGTCGCCTTCCTTCATTTCGCGGATATGCTCGACATAATTCCGTCCGACGCAATAGATCCGGCGTACCGGAAAGCGCTGCGACGACCCTGCAATTGGCAGCGAAGCCGCTGCGACGACGGGAACTGGAAGATCCAGAGCATACGCAGACGACGTCATCGCGGATTCCTAAGCGGCGCTTTTGGCGACCGGGCTGAAGAGGCTGAGTTGTTGGATTTCACTGGTGTCTAGCACGAAACCAAACGCGGTGCGGACGCAGAGCAGGCCCGCCTCATGCAGCGCCGGACCGTCCATGGTCTCGACGCAATCTTTCACGACGATCACGGCATAGTCACGCACATTGGCTGCAGTCGTCGTCGCGAGCACACAGGAGTTGGTGTTGACGCCCGTGACCAGCAGCGTGTTGACGCCGTGCGCGCGCAGCGTGAAATCGAGATCGGTGCCGAGGAAGCAATCGTAGCGCTTCTTCGTGTCGACAACGAGGTCCCGTTCGTTGTCATAGAGGTCGGGGATGATGGCAACACCCGGCATCCCGGCGATATTATGCCGCAGCACATTCTTGCGCGTCGCCTTGGGATCCTCGGCGCGCGTTCGCCAGAACGGATTGGAGGCGATTTCAGCGACATCGCGATACTGCGTAAGCAGATGGATGACCGGGATCTTGGCGCTACGCGCCCAATCGAACAGGCGCTTGTTGGCCGCGATCACCCGCTGCGCAACCTCCGGCGATGTCGGCATGGTCGCGACGTTCATATCCAGATGACCGCGGTGCAAATCGATCGCGATGATCGCAGCCTTGGGTTGGTCGACGCCGAGATTCATGTGCCGCTTCCTTGGCATCCGGATTGTTGGGCAGGAGACAAACTCGCCTGCCCTCACCCTGCAATACATTCTGGCGGCGAGTCAAAGATAATGTATACATTTTGTGCTTGGATTCTGTGCGGAGCACGGTCAATCCATATTCAATCCGGCTTGAAAATGCGCAAATGCTGCACAAGATCACGTTCATACGTGACCCGGACGGCGCTTGAACGGCACTGACGTTTCGCTAGATTGTGTACAAACAAGTTTCGGACCCTTTTCGCATGGCCGCCCTGCCAGCCCCAGAAACGTCATTCTCCACGCGGTTCGAATCCGTGCTCGAGGCGGTTCGCGCCGCCATCCTGGCCGGCGAATTCGAACCGGGCGAACGCCTACATGAAATCAAGCTAACGACTCTGCTGGGCGTGTCGCGCACACCCGTCCGCGCGGCGCTCCAGAAGCTCGCATCCGAGGGCCTGCTCGATTACACCCCTAATCGCGGCTACACCTTGCGGGAATTCTCAATCGACGAGGTGATCAGCGCCTATGAAGTTCGCGCCGTGCTCGAAGGGCTTGCGGCACGGCTCAGCGCCGAGCGCGGGCTGAACGTCGGCGAGATCGGGACCCTACAACAGGCGCTCCGGGACGGCGATGATTTGCTTCGCAATGGGCATATCACCGACGAGCACCGATCCGAGTACAGCCGGATCAATGCATGTTTCCACGTCACGATCCATTCGTCTGCCGGTTCGAGGCTCCTCAATGACATGGTCTATTTGTGTCAACAAGTGCCGGTCTCGTCGCCACGCAATGTCGTGGCGTTTGAAGAAGTCGACGTTCGCCGCCGGCACGAAGATCACCATCGCATCTTCGAGGCCATCGTCGGGCGCGAGCCCTGGCGCGCCGAGATGCTGATGCGAGACCATGTGGCCAGCGTCAAGTCGTCTCTGATAAGGTCCCTCGCCTCTCCGGCTGCAGTTCAAGCAGCCACGAAGACGGCGCGGCGACTCCGCCGCTAGCATCAGTATGGCGCCATCTCTTCGATTTTCGATAGCCGAGCGACACCACAGCCCTCCAAGAAATCCTCCGGCAGGAAGCCGTCTCCTTTCGGCTAGCGAAGTGCTACGCGCATTTCAGAGTCAACAGGTTCCGTTGTATGGGACGAAGCGGAGCGCGCGACAGCTCTCGAGCTATTGCTTTCGCTGAACCAAAGGGCACTCGCTATCTGCCAACGGCCGAAACGCGTCCTTGCCGGGCATTGTTGTAACGACTTTCATAGGATCCCACTCGCCCTTGCATTCGGAAGGATCTTTGGTCGCAAGAAGGTACATGTTCCTGATCACGCGCCCATCATCACGAATGGTTCCTTCCTTCGTCATGAAATCGTTGATCGGCAGCTCCTTCATCTTCCCAGCCCTGCAGGGTGGCCGCGAGCTTCCAGGACAGGTTGACGGCATCCTCCAGCCCGCTGTTGATCCCATAGCCGCCGTAAGGGGGTGGCTGTGCGCCGCGTCCCCTGCGATGAAGACACGGCCCGCGCGATAACTGTCGGCCAGCGCAAAGCGTAGGTCCCAAAAGCCGATATGATTGAACTCGATCTCGAACTCCGCACCGGCGGCCTCCTGCAGGAGGCGGCGGAAGTCGAAATTGTCGCGTGGTGTCGGCGGGAACGGGCGCATGGAAGAACCACGTGGTGCCGAGATCCACGCGGCCGAAGAATTTCCAGTAGCCGTCAAGTTCCGGATGCAGCACGTTGTAGAACGACGTGCCGGGATAGCGCTCGAGCAGCCGGTGCAGGCCGGTCGAGCGGAATGTATACCGGTGCGCGGCGTCGACGCGGTCGATCACGGCATGGCTGATGAAATATTCCGTGAGCTGATCCAGCCGGGTGCGGGTCGCCTGCTCCAGCACCCCATTTTTCGCCGGCGGCCGAGCGGTGCGCTTTGATGTGGGAAACTGTCGATGGCGACCGATCCGACGATGCCGGTCTTGCCGGTTAAAGTCTCGACTGACTCGAACCAGAGACCCTGTCGGCTCCCGCGGTTGAAGCGATTGTAAATCGTCGTGTAGGGACCGTATTCCGGCGGACAATCCCGCCAGCGCGCTCCCGGCCGTAGCATATGCACGATCCCGCTGATCACGCGTCGGTCGTACACCCGGTGCGCACCACGCCGTCCTCGCGGCAACAGGGCTCAAGGCGCTTCCACTCCGCGTCGCTCAACCAGTAAAGTTGCTTGCGCATCAAGGCCCGCTCGAATCGGACGACCTTGAATCACGATTGAGGCCGCTGAGAATCCTCAGCTCCGGCGCGCCCAAAAGTAATTAATTTATCCTGAAGATGTCGTTCCGGCTTTCGCTTGTTCGACTGGCTGTCGGCAGAAGCCTCTGTAGTCACAATCGAGCAAGAGGGAAAGATGAGCGAGCCGAAGCAACGAATTATCGAAAGTAATGGTATCCACCTCAATATCGCTGAGCAGGGCGACGGACCGGTCGCATTGCTCGCGGTCTCCGGCCCGTTCATCTGGGCCGCGATGTATTCAAAGTACGCGAATTCATCACGCACCTCGCCCCGGACCTCAAATCGACAATCAATAAGGTCGATAAATTTCTGGCAAAGAACGACGAGGTCATGGAATTTTTTGGGCTAGCTCGCTTTTGTCAGGTCAGACTGATTGCTCGCTTGGACGAGAGGAGCCGATCTCGTTTTCACTTCCTCAAATTTCCACCCAACGTAACGCCAGTGGACGTCGAGCTTGCAGAGCTTGACCCGGTACAAGTCGCTATCCTGAAAAAGTACAGACCTCCAAAGCTAATTGACTAGGTAGGCCAATAAACTGCTGGCCTAGACCAGCAAGCTTCCGGCTTATTACGTCCACACTGTCAAATCGTTAGTTTCGGGTCTTCGAATTTGGCCGTGCATAGTGTGCAGGCTCAGCCGAGGAGACTCATTTGCCTATTTTGAAGAAGACCGCCTTGATTGAGGATCTATCCGACGGACAGTTCTTTCAGCGATATGCTTTCACAAGAGAGGATAAGGGCGAGGGATTTATTGAATTGCGCCCCGCCGAAGCTGACAATTGGAAGTTTTTTCGTGACAGACTGCGCAACAGAAATGCTCATCCTTCCCTACTGACTAAACCGAGGGTCGAAGCGGCTGCGGCAGCAGCACCAAAGACGCGGTTCGCTTATTCCGCCGCTGCAGGTTGGCGGCCCGGCCGTAAGGCTTTTGTGCTGCCAGATCGGGTTATTGGAGCCAATACGAAGAACATCTGCGGCCTACCGCCCGCGGGCCATCGACCGCGAGCGTCGGGCACATCTAAGAATTGGCTGAAATCCGTGGGGTCGCTTGCCACAAAATCGTCGGCTATGATGCTGACCATATCGTGCTCATTTGGAGCACCACTCTTGCGCATTGCGGGCGAGCAGTCATTTGGACTGTGTCTGGCAGGTAACACTGGGGGAGGGAAAACGACAGCTACTCTCGTGGGCTCCTCAGTTTGCGCAGCTGGTCAAATCGACCAGCTGCTCACCTGGAACGCTACGTTAGCCGGCCTCGAGCCCGCCCTGCGCTCATGCAACGACTGCCTAATGGTCGTCGACGATCTTAACAAGATGCCCGTTGCATCAGACAAGGAGAGGCATCAGGGTACAAAGAACTTCGCCCACAACCTCGGTACCGGGTCGAGCAAGCTCCGTAGCCACACATTTGACGAAGCCTCGAACAACGGCGAGCAATACCGGGTGATCTCGCTCACGTCCGCTGAGACCACCATTGCGGAGCTTGCGGCCAAGTGCGGCGAGCAAAGAGGCGGCGACGCTCGTCGCCTAATCGACGTGCCTGTATATTTTGATGGCCTCGATCACATCTTTGATCGAGTGTCATCGGGTCTGCTGGGCCAATCAGCGCTGCAGCAACTGTTCTCCTCCATTTATGTTGCGTGCGGCAAAGACCACGGCCAAGTCTTCGCACAGTATATCCAGTATCTGATTAAGTCTCGGACCGTACTTCGAGACAAGATAGAGAGACACGTGAGCCGGTTTAAGGCAAATGTCGCCGGCGGCGCCAAAGACGTTGTGCACACCGACATCGTACGAAAATTCGGTCTCATCTACGCGGGGGGCGCTCTCGCCATCGAAGGTATTAACCTCCCCTGGAAGAAAGCAGAATTGTTGGATGCAATTGCGAAATGCTGCGACGCGGCTCTCGATACTCTTGCAGCTGAGCAGCAGGCACTTGACGCTGGTTGGGCTTTGCTCAGAGGGAGGTTGATGAGTTTGGCGAACGCTTCGTCAATCAAGCGAAGTGAGTATGGTTCGATCGATGGCTACATCGAACCACAACGCAGTCGATATAGATGCATAATAAAGACAGACAAATTCAATCGCATCTTTGCAAATGCCTTGCAGCGCAAACTTGCGCTGGACGAATTGGCGCGGCGAAACTGGATTACCCGGTCCCGGTCGAACGAGAACCAGGGACAATTCATTTGGCCCGACGGTGTTCGCAGACGATCACTGGAGATCAACTGGGGACGTCGCGCTAGCAGCGCGTGATGAACGCGCCAGTCCGCAACTCGCTAGGCGGATCTTGCTTGTACATCCGCGCTGGCGAGCATGCCCGCACGACCTACACACAAGAGGGTCAACGGCATCTGCGCTGCGATAGCACGAAGAGACCTTGATATTTTCGCGCTTGAGTCCTATCATTTGTCTGATGTCTGGCTAGTTATTCAAGTCTCCTGGCATCTTTCTACACCACACCCAAAACTCAACGACGGCCCCGTTAGTTTGCGACTGTACGCCGTCCGGTCCGCAACTGAAGTCCTGCAGACTTCGGAAAACGTTTGGGTATGGACGATTGTCTTGTTGCTAGCCGGCTCGCGCCTGACGCGCCACTCCGTCTTTCCATCGCAGCAAAGTTGGCTTTTCCCGACGGTTCGATGACGGCATCGGGCCTACGGCGCGAAGCCCTGCGCGGTCGACTGCAAGTCGAGCGCATAGCCGGCAAAGACTACACCACTCTGGAAGCCATCAATGAAATGAGGAAGCTATGCCGCGTCCAAGCAAGGGAGCTCGGCTCTGCAAACGTAAGCCCAGATATCGAGACGGCAAGGTCGTCCACCAAGCCGTCTGGATCATCAAAGACGGCGATCGCCATATCGCCACAGGATGCGTTGCGAGCACGTCTGAAAAAAAGCCGCCAGCAAAAGCAGAGCAAGCCCTAGCGGACTACATCGCTCGCAAGTATCAACCCGAACGGCGCCGCCAAGACATTGAGGACATCGATTGTGCTGATGTCCTCTCGATTTATCTGACCGACATTGGCGAGCCCGGCGACCAGTTCGAGATCGAGGCCCGAATTGAGCGGCTCAACGAGTATTGGGGTGGCAAGAAGCTGGCGCAGGTTAATGCCCAGACTTGTGCAGGCTACACCAAGCATCGTGGCAGTCCGGGTGGTGCTCGCCGCGACCTTGAGACGCTGCGCGCCGCAATCAATCACCACGCAAAGGAAGGCTTTCACCGCGGCACAGTGCGAGTGTCGCTCCCGCCCAAAGGTGAGGCACGCGACCGATGGCTGACTCGCAAGGAGGCCGCAGCGTTGCTCTGGCATTGTTGGAGGTATCGCGAGAAGCAGACGATCCACTCGGGAACGTCTAAGGGCGGCCCGGTCGCCACGACCGAAGGCCTCTGCGTCATATCGCGCGATTTGTCTTGATCGGCCTGTATACTGGCACTCGGGCAGGCGCGATCGCATCGGCGTCGCCATATGCGATAACTGGCCGCTCGTACGTGGATCTGGAGCGCGGCATTTTTTATCGTAAGGCCATTGGCAAGCGCGCGACTAAGAAGCGACAGACGCCAGCACCCATCCCGCCTCGGCTGCTCACCCACCTTCGGCGTTGGTGGAACCGTAAGCTGATCGCAGAGTGCTTTGTTGAGTTCAACGGCAAGCCGGTAGCTTCGGTGAAAAAGGGCTTCAAGACCGCCGTAGGGCTTGCCCGCCTGCCCGGGAGGGTCACACCCCACACCTTGCGTCATACAGCTGCGACATGGCTCATGCAGCGCGGCGTGCCAATCTGGGAGGCGGCAGGGTTCCTGGGCATGTCACCCGAGGTCCTGCAGGACACCTATGGGCATCACCACCCAGACTTCCTCCAGGGGGCAGCCGCGGCCATCGGCCAAAAGAGCCGGTACGTTTCGGTGGCCGAAACGGTGGTCAACTTGACCGAGGATCGAAATCAGAAGAAAAAGCCTAATGATTTCTGGTCGGAGTGGCAGGATTCGAACCTGCGACCCCTGCGTCCCGAACGCAGTGCTCTACCGGGCTGAGCCACACTCCGACTAAGAACGCGGCTTATAGCGTCGGGTTGGGGCGACCGCAAGCAGCGCATTCGAGGAATTTGGTCACAGTGAAAACGAGCCTGAAAACCCGGATCTTGCCGGGCGGAACAGATACGACCGCGGTCGCGGCCGGCGTACTCAAAGAAGGCGGCCTGGTGGCGTTCCCGACCGAGACCGTCTACGGGCTCGGCGCCGACGCCACCAATGCGACCGCGATCGCCCACCTCTACCAGGCCAAGGGACGGCCGGCCTTCAATCCCCTGATCGCGCATGTCGGCGATCTCGCTGCCGCGCGCCGGATTGCCCGCTTCGATGCGGTGGCGACCGCGCTCGCGGAAGCGTTCTGGCCGGGGCCACTGACGCTGGTGCTGCCGAAAACGGAAGCTTGCCCGGTGGCGGAGCTCGCGACCGCGGGGCTCGATACCGTCGCGGTGCGGGTGCCCGCCCACGCCGTCGCCCGCGACATCCTGCGCGCCCTCGGCCGGCCGGTGGTGGCGCCTTCCGCCAACCTCTCCGGCCATGTCTCGCCGACCACGGCGGAGCACGTCGCAAGCGATCTTTCGGGGCGCATCGACCTGATTGTCGATGGCGGCGCTGTCGAGGTTGGGGTCGAATCCACCATCGTCGGCTGCTTCGAGCGCGCGACACTGCTCCGGCCGGGCGGGCTGCCGCGCGCGGAGATCGAGCGCGTGCTCGGCCACAGGCTCGACCAGCTTCCAGCGGACGCCGAAAGCGACAACGGCAAGCCGCTCGCGCCGGGCGACGGCGGCAGGCCGCTCGCGCCGGGCATGCTTGCCTCCCACTACGCCCCGCGCACGCGGGTGCGACTCAACGCTGACAGGATCGAGCCCGGAGAGGCGCTTCTGGCGTTTGGACCCTTGAGCATATCGGGGGTTGATTCGGCGGCCGCCGTGATGAATCTGTCTGATAGTGGCGATCTTGCCGAGGCCGCCGCCAATCTGTTCGGCTATCTCCGCGCGCTCGACACCGAAGCCGTGCGTGCGATCGCGGTGATGCCCATTCCCCATGACGGTCTGGGCGAAGCCATCAACGACCGGCTGCGCCGCGCAGCCGTTGGCCGCGAATGAAGGCGGCCGGAGTGAAAGAGACCGGGATGAACATCGCAGATCCGCCAGCGCCGCAGCTTCCGCCGGAACTGATCGACAAGTTTCGCGCCATCGTCGGCGACAAATATGCGGTGACTGATGCCGCCGACATCGCGCCCTACCTGGTCGAGGAACGCAACCTGTTCCAGGGGCGCTCGCCGCTGGTGCTGCGCCCGGGCTCGACCGCGGAAGTCGCCGCGATCTGCAAGCTCGCCTCGGCGCATCGCATCGCGCTGGTGCCGCAGGGCGGCAATACCGGCCTGGTCGGCGGGCAGACGCCGCATCATGGCGAGGTCGTGATTTCGCTGAAGCGGATGGACAAGATCCGCGAGATCGATACCGCCTCCAACACCATGACCTGCGAGGCCGGCGTGGTGCTGCAGGTGGCTCAGCAGCGCGCCAGCGACGTCGACCGGCTGTTTCCGCTCTCGCTCGGCGCCGAGGGAAGCTGCACCATCGGCGGCAATCTCTCGACCAATGCCGGCGGCACGGCTGCATTGGCCTATGGCGTGGCGCGCGAGATGGCGCTCGGGCTCGAAGTGGTGCTGGCTGACGGGCGCGTGCTCAACGCGCTGTCGAAACTGAAAAAGGACAATACCGGCTACGACCTGCGCAATCTCTTCATCGGCGCGGAGGGCACGCTCGGCATCATCACGGCGGCGACGCTGAAGCTGTTTCCGAAGCCGCGCGCAATCGAGACCGCCTTTGTCGGGTTGAAATCGCCGGCGGATGCGCTGCAGCTATTGTCGATCTCGCAAACCGAAGCCGCGGGCAGCCTCACCAGCTTCGAGCTGCTCGCCGACATCGCGGTGGATTTCTCGATCCGCCACGGCATCGACATCCGCGATCCGCTTACAAGCAAGCACCCCTGGTATGTGCTGATGGAGCTTTCCTCGCCGCGCGACGATGCGCGCGATACGCTGGAAGTCATCCTCGCCGAGGGCATGGAAGGCGGCATCGTCGACGACGCCGTGATCGCGGCGAATTTGAGCCAGCGCCAGGCGTTCTGGAAATTGCGCGACGAGATGTCGGCGGCGCAGAAGCCGGAGGGCGGCTCGATCAAGCATGACATCTCGGTGCCGGTCGCCGCGGTCCCGGCCTTTATCGAAGAGGCCAATGCGGCGGTGGTCAAGCTGATCCCCGGCGCGCGGCCGGTGCCGTTCGGCCATCTCGGCGACGGCAACATCCATTACAATGTCAGCCAGCCGATCGGCGCCGACAGCGCCGACTTCCTCGGCCGCTGGCATGAGGTCAACGCTGTCGTGTTCGACATCGTGCTGCGGATGGGGGGCTCGATCTCGGCCGAGCACGGCATCGGCGTGCTCAAGCGCGATGAATTGCCCGATGTGAAGGACAAGGTCGCGATCGAACTGATGCGCAGCATCAAGGCGATGCTCGATCCGCTCGGTATCATGAATCCTGGAAAAGTACTGTGAACGTCGCACCGCCACCCCCTATCGCTGCGCTCGCCATCGCGCCGATGTCCGACAGCGACGTCGCTGACGTCGTCGCACTGTGGCAGCGCTGCGGGCTGACACGGCCGTGGAACGATCCGGTCGCCGATATCGCGCTGGCACGACGAGGGCCCAATTCGGACATCCTGGTCGGCCGCGACAACGGGGCGATCGTCGCATCCGCCATGGTCGGCCATGAGGGCCATCGCGGCTGGGTCTATTACGTCGCGGTCGATCCCGAGCGACAGGGCAAGGGATACGGCCGGGTGATCATGCGCGCGGCGGAGGACTGGCTCCAGGCGGCCGGCATTGCAAAACTGCAATTGCTGGTGCGGCGGGAAAACGCCAAGGTTGGCGCGTTCTACCAGTCGATCGGCTATGAGGAGCAGCAGCTTCTCGTGTTTTCCAGATGGATCGAAGGGCGCACGCCGCCATGAGTATTTCCGACCGCGTTCGCATCAAGGACGAGCGCGTGCTCTCCGATGAGCACTACGTACTGAAGTCGGTGACCTTCGACTACCGCCGCGGCGACGGTGCGTGGCAGACGCTGAACCGCGAGGTGTTCGACCGCGGCAATGCCGCCACCCTGCTGCCCTACAATCTCGCCGCGCGCAGCGTGGTGCTGGTGCGGCAATTCCGCCTGCCGCCCTTCCTCAATGGCCATGACGATTCCATGATCGAGGCGGCTGCGGGCATGCTGGACAATGAGACCCCGGAGAACCGCATCCGCGCCGAGGCGGAAGAGGAGACCGGCTACCGGCTTCACCACGTCGAAAAAGTGTTCGAAGCCTTCATGAGCCCGGGCTCTGTGACGGAGAAGCTGCATTTCTTCGTCGCCGAATATGATTCTTCGATGCGGGTCGGCGACGGCGGCGGCCTTGCCCATGAGGGCGAAGACATCGAGGTGCTGGAGCTGCCACTCGATGAAGCGCTGGCGATGATCGGAGACGGCCGCATCGTCGACGCCAAGACCATCATGCTCGTGCAATACGCGGCGCTGAATATTTTTCGGTGACTGGCTCTCCCCGTCATGGCCGGGCTTGTCCCGGCCATCCACGTCTTTGTGCACCGAGAAAAGAAGAAGGCGTGGATGCCCGGGACAAGCCCGGGCATGACGACTGAGATCAAAACAACGATCCCTGCCCGTCGTCGTCGGCCGCACTCGGCAGCGTCTTGCGTGGTGATGTCGCCCGCTTCGGCTTCTGCGGCTCGGCAGCGCGCTCCTCGTCCGTGATCGGCAGCAGCAATTGCGCATCGTCATTGGCGGCGTGGTTGACCCGCGTCGAGACCTCATGCCAGACGAATTCGCCGACCGCCGGGCCCTTCAAGAGCGGCATCGCCAGCGAGACCTCGTCGTTGCGGCAATCGAGCCAGCGCTCGAAGGCGTCGGGCGAAATCGTCACGGGCACGCGGTGATGCAATCTCGCCAGATCCGCGCTGGCCGGCGCGGTGATGATCGCGACCGTATCGACCTCCTCGCCGTTCGGGCCGATCCAGGTTTCCGCCAGCGCGGCGAAGCCGACCGGCTGCTGGTCGCGGCGATGGATGAAATAGGGCCGCTTGCGGCCGCCCTCGTCGTGCCATTCATAATAGCCGTCAGCCGGGATCAGCGAGCGGCGGCGCCGGATCGCGTTCTTGAAGGCGGGCTTCTGCAGCACCGTCTCCGAGCGGGCGTTGAACAAGAGCCCGACCTGACGGGGATCCTTGACCCAGGCGGGTACCAGCCCCCAGCGCATCAGCCGGAAATGCCGGCCGCCGTTCTCCAGGATCACCACGGGAACGGGTTGGGTCGGCGCAATATTGTGCCGCGGGGGGAAGTTGGGCTGCTCGGCATAGCCGAAGAGCAGCCTGATCGCCTCCGGCGGCGAGGTGATAACGAAGCGTCCGCACATAATCCGGGAAAAATAAGTACTCGTTCAGGACCTTTTAACCGCCCCTGTCAAACATTGGGCATGATGAACGCCACGGGCTCAACAGCAGCACAATCCGATCGCCAGACACCGCGACCGGCGGGCCCGGACGAGGCCCGGGCTGCGGCATTGCGCGCCGCCAACATCAATCCGCGCACCGGGCTTGCCACCGATTACCTCAATCACTTCAACGAAGCCATCATGCTGCTTGAGATGATTCCGGACATGCCGGAATGTGCCGAGGATTTCCTGAGCTGGCACCCGCTGACCTATTCCGAGCATTTCACGGCCTCCAATTTCAGGGCGCGCGACCTCGCAATCGAAGCCTACGAATCGGCTGATCCCACGACCCGCGCCGAATTCGACAACATCACGAACACGATGACCTCGATATTGACGGCGGTAAGCGCCGCGATGGGCAAGGTGCGCCAGGACAAGACCCGTGCCAAGCTAGCCGAGCAGGCCACGATCTGGGTCAAGCCGCTGGTCGCCCTCGCCGGCGGCATCATCAACGGCGGCACTGAAGCCGACATCGAACGGATCATGGCGAGCGAGTAGCTGGGCCTGCCCGGTTTTCGCCTTCTCCGTCATGGCCGGGCTTGACCCGGCCATCCACGTCTCTTCTGCGAGGAAGGAAAGGCGTGGATGCCCGGGTCAAGCCCGGGCATGACGAGCCCCATGGATTAGACCTTCGCCCGCCAATCGGGCATGATCGACGCCGGTTTCGCCGGTTTTGGATCGCCTCTTGACTTCCCCCGCCCAGCCTGCCCGTCCACAGCTTGCCGTTTCCGGCGCGATTTTTCGCGACGGCAAGGTGCTTCTGGTCCGCCGCGCCCGCTCGCCGGGCAAGGGCTTCTACTCGCTGCCGGGCGGCCGGGTCGAATTCGGCGAATCCCTGCATACGGCACTGCACCGGGAGGTCGACGAGGAGACAGGGCTCAAGATCGACATCGTGGCGCTGGCCGGCTGGCGCGAGGTGCTGCCCGGGGCGGCCGGCGGCGGACACTATCTGATCATGTCGTTCGCGGCGCGATGGATGGCGGGGGAACCCCACCTGAATGACGAACATGATGATTTCAAATGGCTCGAGCCCGATGCGATCGGCGATCTCAAGGTCACCGGTGGCCTGCAGGAGGTGATTCAGGCCGCCCGGCGGCTGATTTGAAGCCCTCTGGCGCGAGATCCCGCGCCTTGCCTGCAGCACAATCCACAGGCATATGACGCTGCCATGTCGAAAGTTCTCCTGGCCGCCCTCATCTTCGTCACGGCGTGCAATCTCTCGCCCGGCCGGGCGGAGGATGCCGCGGCGCCGTTTGACGGCGACCTGCAGCGGCTCGCCGAGATCCTCGGCACCCTGCATTATCTGCGCGGCATCTGCGGCAGCAACGAAGGCGCCAAATGGCGCAACGAGATGCAGGCGCTGATCGACGCCGAAACCCCCTCCGGCGACCGCCGCGCCCGCATGATCGCGGGCTTCAACCGCGGCTACAACGGCTTCCAGCAGACCTACCGAAGCTGCACGCCGGCAGCGGTCGTGGCGATCCGACGCTATGTCGAGGAAGGTTCGAAGATCTCGCGCGACCTGACCGCGCGCTATGCTAACTGACTGAGCGAATAGACGTTCGATTGACCTTGGTTGCCGCCATTAACCCTTCCTAAAGAAGTGGCCTAGGCGTGCCCCATCTGCGTGCTACAGCTTTGTGCATGACGTGATTCGCCGTGAATCGCGCCGACATTGCCTGTGAGTTTCATGCGCATTCCAGCGTTCCAGATTGCCCGCGATCCCCTGCCTGACCACGAGCAGAAGCAGGCCGCGCTCTCCTACCTCAACGAGGCCTGGGCCGAAGCGCGCCATGACGGCATCGACGGCGATTGCCTCGCACAGGCGAGCCTGTTCGCCGCGCTGGCCGAGCTGGTCGGCACCTATGGCGAAGAGGCGGTGGCGAAGTTCGTCGAGGGACTGCCGGCGCGCGTGCGCAACGGCGAATTCTCGCTGATACTGGCGCGGCAGTAAGTCTCCACGCGCTCAGTCGTCATCACCCGCTTGTTCTGCCGTCATTGCGAGCGAAGCGAAGCAATCCATTGTCACCCCGATTCGCGGCGGCAATGGATTGCTTCGCTTCGCTCGCAATGACGGAGAACTACACCCTCAACGTCTCCAAAAACCGCACCGGCTCGCCCAGCGACGGCGTCACCACTTCGCCCTGCCACATCACCCGCTTGCCACGGATGAACGTGCCGACCGGCCAGCCGGTGACGCGCATCCCATCATAGGGTGTCCAGCCCGCGCGCGAGGCGATCCACTGGTTGGTGATGGTCTCGCTGCGCTTGAGATCGACGACGGTGAAATCGGCGTCATAGCCGGCCGCGATGCGGCCCTTGCAGGCGATGTTGAACAGCCGCGCCGGGCCCGCGCTGGTGAGGTCGACGAAACGCGCCAGCGACAGCCGGCCGGCGTTGATGTGATCGAGCATCAGGGGCACCAGCGTCTGCACGCCGGTCATGCCGGAGGGCGAGGCCGGATAGGTCTTCGCCTTCTCTTCCAGCGTATGCGGGGCGTGGTCGGAGCCGAGCACGTCGATGATGCCCTGCTCGATGCCGTACCAGATCCGCTCGCGATGGTCGGCCGAACGCACCGGCGGATTCATCTGCGCGTGGGTGCCGAGCCGCTCGTAGCATTCCGGCGCCGCCATGGTGAGGTGATGCGGCGTCGCCTCGCAGGAGGCGACGTCCTTGTGGTCGCGCAGGAAATCGATCTCCTGCTTGGTCGAGATGTGCAATACGTGGATGCGCTTGCCGGTCTCATGCGCGAGCTTGACCAGCCGCTGCGTCGCCATCAGCGCCGCGACCTCGTCGCGCCAGACCGGATGCGAACGCGGATCGCCCTCGATCCTGAGCGATTTGCGATCGTTGAGGCGATATTCGTCCTCGGCATGGAACGCAGCGCGGCGGCGGATCACGTTGAAGATGCGGCGCAGGCTCTCGTCGTCCTCGACCAGCAGCGTGCCGGTGGAGGAGCCGATGAACACCTTGACGCCGGCGCAGCCCGGCGCGCGCTCGAGCTCGGGCAGGTCCTGCACATTCTCGCGAGTGCCGCCGATGAAGAAGGCGAAATCGCAGTGCATGCGGTGATGGGCGCGCTTCACCTTGTCGGTGAAGGCCGCTTCCGTCACCGTCAGTGGATCGGTGTTCGGCATCTCGAACACCGCCGTGACGCCGCCCAGCACCGCGCTGCGCGATCCGGTCTCGAGATCTTCCTTGTGGGTCGGCCCGGGCTCGCGGAAATGCACCTGGGTGTCCATCACCCCGGGCAGGACGTGCAGGCCCTTGCAGTCGATCACCTCGTCGGCGGAATCGCAGTTGAGGCCGCCGATCTCGGCAATACGGCCATTCCTGATGCCGATGTCGCGAATGCCCTCGCCATCCTGATTGACCACGGTGCCGGATTTTAGAATGGTGTCAAAACGCTGATTCATCGCTCCTCATGCCGGTCTTCAAGCCGCCGCCCGGGCCTTGTTCGGCGCAGTTTAGCGCCTTAACTTGGCAGGGGATATCCGTCAGCTCCGTTTCCCAAAGGAACCTTGGAAAAGGGCCGAACAAGGCGCATGAAAGCAGCATTTCTACCCGATCGAGGCGTGGTCAAGGTGACGGGCGAGGACGCCCGCAACTTCCTCAACGGCCTCGTCACGTCAGACCTGACCGATCTTGCGCCGGGCATAGGCCGGTTCGGCGCGCTGCTGACCCCGCAGGGCAAGATCATCGTCGATTTCCTGATCACGGAGGCGCCGGCGGGCCATGGCGGCGGCTTCCTGATCGATGTGCCGCGCGCGCTTGCGCAGGCGCTGACCGACAAGCTCCGCTTCTACAAGCTGCGCGCAAAGGTTGCGGTCGAGAATCTTTCCGACGGGCTCGGCGTACTGGCCGCCTGGGACGGCGAGCCCGCGATGAAGCCCGACCTCTGCTTCGCCGATCCGCGCAGCGGCGCGCTGGGTTTCCGCATCGTGGTGCCCGAAGATTTGAAAGCCAAGGTCGCAGGTCTCATCGGCGCCGACCTCGTCGACAGCGCCGCCTATGAGGCGCATCGCATCGCGAGCGGCATCCCGCGCGGCGGGCTTGACTTCAGCTATGGCGATGCGTTCCCGCACGAGACCAACATGGACCGGCTGAGCGGCGTCGATTTCGACAAGGGCTGCTATGTCGGCCAGGAAGTCGTGTCGCGGATGCAGCATCGCGGCACCGCGCGCACGCGCACTGTCAAGATCATCCTGGACGATCTGGCGCCCGAACCGGGCGCCACCATCGTCGCCGGCGACAAGCAGGTCGGCACCATGGGCTCGGCCGCGGGACAGAACGGCCTGGCGCTGATCCGCACCGACCGCGTCGCAGATGCGCTCGATGCCGGGCTTTCGCTCTCCGCCGGCGGCCTTGGTCTGAAGCTTGCCGAGCCTGATGTTGTGCGCGCCGCACCGAAAAAGACCGTCGCATGAGCCGCACTGCGCAACTGCATCCCGACGGCAAGATTCGCTGTCCGTGGCCGGGCGAAGACCCGTTCTACGTCGCCTACCACGACGAGGAATGGGGCGTGCCGGAATATGACGACCGCGCGCTTTACGAAAAGCTGATTCTCGACGGCTTCCAGGCCGGCCTCTCCTGGATCACGATCCTGCGCAAGCGCGACAATTTCCGTAAAGCCTTCGACGATTTCCAGCCCGAGAAGATCGCGCGCTACAACGCCAAGAAGGTCCATGCGCTGATGAACGATGCCGGCATCGTGCGCAACCGGGCCAAGATCGAGGGCACGATCGCGAGCGCGAAGTCCTATCTGAAGATCATGGAAGATGGCCCGGGCTTCTCGAAATTCCTGTGGGATTTCGTCGACGGCCGTCCCAAGGTCAACGAGTTCAAGACCACGGCGAGCGTGCCGGCCTCGACGCCGCTGTCGATCAAGGTCTCGAAAGAGCTGGCCTCGCGCGGCTTCAAGTTCGTCGGCCCGACCATCGTCTACGCCTTCATGCAGGCGACCGGCATCGTCAATGATCATCTCGTGACCTGCTTCTGCCACGAGGCCTGCGGCGGCAAGCATCGCAGCCCGCGCTTCAAAGTGAAATGACCGGAAGATCACCGGCGCCGAAGCAGGACGCGCGGGCCTGGCAGCGCATGCTGTCCGGGCGACGGCTCGATCTGCTCGACCCTTCGCCGCTCGACATCGAGATCGCCGACATCGCCCACGGGCTCGCCCGCGTCGCGCGCTGGAACGGACAGACCAGCGGCGCGCATATCTTCTCGGTCGCGCAGCATACGCTCCTGGTCGAGGCGGTGATGCGCCAGCAGATGCCGCGCGTCGATGTCAGTGTGCGGCGCGCGGCGCTGCTGCACGATGCGCCGGAATATGTCATCGGCGACATGATCTCACCGTTCAAGGCGGTGCTCGGCGGCGACTACAAGACGGTGGAGAAGCGCCTGCTCTCCGCGATCCACATCCGCTTCGGCCTGCCGCCGACGCTGGCGGACGAGATCACCCAGCAGATCAAGGCCGCCGACCGCGGCGCCGCCTATCTCGAAGCAACGCGTCTGGCGGGATTTTCGGAAGCCGAAGCCAAGCGCCTGTTCGGCCGCGATCCCGCACTGCCCGCGGCGACCGAGCGCGACTATCTCACGCCCTGGACCGCAGCCAAAGCCGAGAAACGGTTCCTCGAACGCTTCCAGGCGGTGGCGGCTTGATCTTCTTCCCTTCTCCCCTTGTGGGAGAAGGTGGCGCGAAGCGCCGGATGAGGGGTTGCCTCCACGGGCGATTGTGCGCGTAGAGAGAACCCCTCACCCAAGCGAGCTTGCTGCAGACGTCGGCGTAGCCCTCTCCCACAAGGGGCGAGGGCGCGATAACTGGCATCGCGAAGGGCGGCTTTGCCCACCCTGCGGCAGCGGCTATAATTGAGGCCAGTCACGTCGCCCAAGGACCATGATGCTTCACGTCTGCTCCCTCGCCCTGCTTCCCGAAACCGTAAGACTGACCGGCGCCAGCCACATCCTCACCGTGATGGCCAATGTCGCCCAGGTGCAGCGCCCGGCCTCCGTGCTCGAGGTCAACCATCTGCGCGTGCAGGTCGACGACATCACCGAAGTGATGGACGGCTTCATCGCACCGTCGGAACGGCACATCGAGCAGGTCCTGAACTTCGTGCGGGGCTGGGATCGCAGCGCGCCGATGGTCGTGCACTGCTACGCCGGCATCAGCCGCTCGACCGCGAGCGCGTTCGCTGCCGCCTGCGCGCTCAATCCGCATCGCGACGAGGCCGAGATCGCGCGCAAGATCCGCGCCGCCTCCCCGATTGCGTCGCCGAACCGCCTGATGGTGAGCCTCGCCGACAAGGCGCTCGGGCGGGAGGGCCGGATGATCCGCGCGCTCGACGCGATCGGGCCCGGCACCATGAGCGTCGAAAACCAGCCGTTCCGGGTCGACCTCGAGTGAGTCGCGCGGAAATGCCGCTTTGATGATTGAACTTTTTGCGGGGCAACCTCCACTCAATGGATTGCGACGACCGCGGACGTGATTGGTTACGCCCCTCGCGCGCCGGCCCGGAGGCCTGATGCTGGAGTTCATTGTTTTTGTCGTTGCGGTCGTCGCATTTGCTTTTGCGCTGAAATCAATGAACGAAGTGGCCGCATTGCGCATGCGGCTGGAGGCCCTCGAAGGTGCGAATGCCGCGGCAATACGGCCGGCATCGCCGCCACCACTCGTCCCCGAGCACGAGCCTGAGCCGACGCGTGCGACCTCGCCGCCGGCTGCGGCCACGCCTCCGCCATTGCCGCCCGAGGCCATCCAGGCCGCACCTGCCAAGACCGAGCAGGCTGCAGAACCGGACGCGCCAACCGGCGCGCCGCCTGCGCCATCGCCTCCGCGACCGACACAACCCGGCTTCGAAGAGACCATCGGCACCCGATGGGTGGTGTGGCTCGGCGGCCTGACGCTGGCGCTCGGCGGTTTCTTCATGGTGCGCTATTCGATCGAAGCCGGCCTGCTCGGGCCCGGCGTGCGCACCATGCTCGGCGGCCTGTTCGCGTTGGCGCTGCTCGGCGCCGGCGAATGGACGCGGCGCAAGGAAAGCATCTCCGCGATCGCGACGCTGCCGATTGCCAATATCCCAGCGATCCTCACCGCCGCCGGAACGGCGGTGGCATTCGCAACCGTCTATGCGGCCTACGCGCTCTACGACTTCCTTGCACCCGCGACCGCCTTCGTACTGCTCGGACTGGTCGCGCTCGGCACGCTCGCCGCGGCGCTGCTGCACGGGCCGGCGCTGGCCGGGCTTGGCGTCGTCGGCGCCTTCGCCACGCCGATCCTGGTGTCATCCGAAAAGCCGGATTTCTGGGCGCTCTACATCTATCTCGCGATCGTCACCGCGGCATCGTTCGGCCTCGCCCGCGTCCGGCTGTGGCGCTGGCTTGCCGTTACCACGGTGGTGTTCGCGCTGCTCTGGACCTTCCCCTGCCTGCAATGCGGGCCGTCGATGATCGGGCCGCACGCCTTCCATGTCATCGCCGGATTCGTCCTCGCCGCGCTCTTGGTGGTCTGCGGCTTCATGTTCGGACCGGAGGCGGAGGGCGAACAGGTCGAGTCGATCTCATCGGGCTCGCTGATCGCGTATCTGTTCGGTGCGCTGCTGATCGTGCTGAACAGCTTTCACGCCGACCCCGCGATGATCACCTTCGGCCTCCTGGTCGCCGGCAGCCTCTTCGTTGCCTGGCGCGCCCCGGCAGCGACCGCGGCGATCGGCGCCGGCGCGCTGTTTGTGTTCGTCGTGTTCGCCGAATGGGCGGTGCGCGGCAATCCGGACATGCTGGTGCTGCCCGGCGGCCCCCTCCCCGGCATCGGGCCGAGCGCCACCGATGGTTCGGTCTCGCTGCACCTGACCACGGCGGCGATCTTCGCCGGCATGTTCGGCGTGAGCGGTTTCCTCGCGCAGCGCCGCTTCGCAACGACTGCAATCACCGTGCAGTGGGCGGCGGCCGCCACCTTCACACCGCTGGCGCTGTTGATCGCGCTCTACGCCCGGATCGCGCAGCTCGACCGCTCGATTCCGTTCGCAATTCTCGCCGTACTGCTCGCCGCGGCCTTCGCCGCCGCCACCGAATTCCTGACCAGGCGCGAGGACCGGCCCGGACACTCCGCCTCGATCGCGCTGTTTGCGACCGGCACGCTCGCCGCACTGGCGCTCGCGCTCACATTCGCGCTGGAAAAAGGCTGGCTCACGATCGCGTTGGCGCTGATGTCGCTCGGCACCGCCTGGATTTCGCTGCAGCGGCCGATCGCCTTCCTGCGCACATTGAGCGCGATTCTTGCCGGCATCGTGGTGCTGCGCATTGGCTACGAGCCGCGGATAGTCGGCGATGTCGTCGGCACCACGCCGATCTTCAACTGGCTGTTGTGGGGCTACGGCATTCCCGCGGCCTCGTTCTGGGCCGCCAGCATCTTCCTGCGCCGCCATGGCGACGACGCGCCGCTCCGCGCCGTGGAATCGGCCGCGATCCTGTTCACGGTCCTGCTCGCCTTCATGGAGATCCGTCACGCCATCAACGCCGGCGACGTCTACCGCAACAGCGCCGGCCTCACCGAGGTCGCGCTGCAGGTCTGCACGGCGCTGGCGATGGCGATCGGGCTCGAGCGTCTGCGCGTCCGCACGGCCAGCATCGTGCACAATATCGGCGCGGTGCTGCTGACCGTGTTCGCCGGTCTTGCCGCGGTCTTCGGTCTGATGCTGCTGGAGACGCCGATCCTGTGGCCGATCGATGTCGGCGGCAGCTTCATCAACCTGCTCCTGCTCGGCTATGCCCTGCCCGCGGTGCTGGCGCTGCTGTTGTCCTATGCGGTGGCGGGACGGCGCCCGGCCGCCTATGGCAACACGCTCGCGGCCGGCGCGCTGATCCTCGCGCTCACCTATGTCAGCTTCGAGATCCGCCGGCTCTACCACGGCCCCGTGCTGTCGCACGGCCCGACCACGGGCGCCGAGCAATACACCTATTCGATTGCCTGGCTGGCGTTCGGCGTCGTGCTGCTCGGGATCGGCATCGTCGTTGGCTCGCAGCGTGCGCGGATGGCCTCTGCCGCCGTCATCGCGCTGACCATCGTCAAGGCGTTCGTAATCGACATGTCGCAGCTCACGGGCGTCTACCGCGCGCTGTCCTTCATGTGCCTCGGCGTGGTGCTGGTCGCGATCGGCTGGTTCTACCAGCGCATCCTGTTCCGGCGACAAACGGCACCACCCCCGGTCGCTGGCGTGGGATGAGCTTGGCGAAGCTCGTGCCAACGCGTAGATAGGCGGCATGGCAAGACCGCGCAGTTTCGATCCCGATGAAGTGCTGGACGTTGCGCGCGACGTGTTCTGGCAGAAGGGTTTTCAGGGCACGTCGCTCGACGACATCACTGCAGCGACGGGCCTCGCCAAGCCGAGCCTCTATGCCGCCTTCGGCGACAAGAACGCGCTGTTCCTGACGGTGCTCGATCGCTACCACACGCGTATCGTTGCGCATGCCGAAAAGGTGATCAACGAGGGATCATCTGCACGCGAGGCGATCGAGCGCTGGCTCGCAGCCTTTATTCCACGCTGTTCGGGCGCCAAGGGAAGCCGCGGCTGCCTGTCGATCAACGCGTCGGCCGACGGCATTGCCGAACAGAAGGACGTGCGCACCAGGATCGAAGCTTTCAACCGGAAACTCGAGCATTTGCTGCGAGACAGGCTTCGCGCCGATCGCGCGCAGTTTGGCGCCGGTTTCGATCCCGATGCCGCCGCGCACACGATCATGGCGGTCTATATCGGGTTGATGGTTCTGGCCAAGGACAAGCCGAACGCCGCCAGCGTTCGCGCCACACTCGATCAGGTCATGCGCCTCCTTGTTTGACTTTGACCGTTCATTATGTACTCATAAGTACATAACAGCGGAGACCATTGCCATGAAGGCGATCCAGATCGAAGCATTCGGCAATCCCGCCGAGGTCATGAAGCTCGTCGACGTCCCCGATGTCGGCGCTCCCGGCGACGGCGAAGTCGTCATCGCGCTGGAGGCTTCGCCCATCAACATGAGCGACCTCCTGATGATCTCGGGCCGCTACGGCTACCGCCCGAAGCTGCCGAGCATCGTCGGAACGGAGGGTGTCGGCCGCGTCGTGGCGGTCGGTCGTGGCGTCAAGCATCTGAAGCAGGGCGACCGCACTCTGATCCCCTATCCCTCGCCGGCCTGGGCAGAGCGCATCAAGGCTGACGCCAGCAGGCTGCGGGCGCTTCCCGACGGCGATCCGCTGCAACTGGCGATGCTCGGCATCAATCCCGCAACGGCTTACCTGCTGCTCACCGAGTTCGTCACCTTGCCACCCGGCGCCTGGCTGATCCAGAACGCAGCCAATTCCGGCGTCGGCCGCGCGGTGATCGGGATCGCGAAATCGCTTGGATTGAAGACGGTCAATATCGTCAGACGCGAGGAAGTCGTGGCTGATCTCAAGGCGAGCGGCGGCGACGTCGTGCTGGTCGACGGACCCGACCTCAACAAGCGCGTCGCCGCCGAGACCGCCGGTGCGCCGATCGCGCTCGCCATCGATGGCGTCGCCGATACCGCGACGATGAATCTGATTACGTGCCTGGCGCCGAAGGGCGTGCTGGTGTTCTACAGCGCAATCAGCGGCAAGCCCTTCGTCGGTCCGGCACAGCCCTTCATCTTCCGCGACATCGCGATGCGCGGCTTCTGGCTCGCCAACTGGTTCAACAGCGCCACCGCCGCGCACGTCAGCGCGATGTACGAACACCTGGCGCCGCTGGTGGCCTCGGGCGCGATCAGCGCGCCGGTCGAAGGTACCTACCGTTTTTCGCAAATCCCCGAAGCCGTGTCGGCGGCGCAGAGGAATCGCGGCAAGGCGCTGTTCACGCCGGACTGACCGAGGGCAGACGGGATAAATCGGCAGGTTCTTTATCACGCCCGCGCGCCTGCCTCGGGGCGCGCCTGAGATCACGCCCCTGTGACGCGACTTTGTGCATGACCTTGTGCATGACGAGTTGTCGCGTCGGCTCGCGCCATTGCACTGCACCCGGGCAGACATTTTCTAGACATAGTGTGCGCTTCAAAGAGCTATATTGCAACGACTGACCATTTTAACGAGGGGAGCGTTTTGCACCGAGACATTGCGGGAGCGCTCGCGCGGCTGGCGAGCTTGGCGATCATCTGCGCAACACTTGCGATCCAGCCTGCGGCAGCGCAGACGATGGCCGCGACTTGTCCGTCGCAGGCGGGCGCGCGAGGAACGCAGATCCTGGTCTGCCACGACGGCCTGATCATCGTCGCGGAGGACGGCGCGAGGTTTACGCTGCAAGGCCACGATGGCAGCGCCACGGCAGTCGATCTGCAGAGCAAGGCACTGCTGCTCGACGATGCCAGAATGCGCGGCAAGAATCGCTTTCGCGTCAACACGCCACAAGCGATTGCCGCCGTGCGCGGGACCAAATGGGCGGTCGATGTGCAGGAGGCGAGGACATCAGTGCTCGTGCTGCAGGGCCGGGTCGCGGTGCGCCGGCCACGGGGCGGAAACCAGGTGGTGCTTGGTCCGGGCGAAGGCGTCGACGTCGATCCGGGAAACGAGCCGCTGACGGTCAAGCGCTGGGGGCAGCCGCGCGTCGATGCGCTGCTCGCGCGCCTTGGGCAATGATCCTTGGTGAGCGGCCGGATCCCTCAAACATCGATCGCGCTTCTGCTCTCACTCGTCTGGGCGGCCGCGCTGGGAATAGGCTACTGGAACGGTGACGTTCAATTCCTCGATCGCGCCGAAGGCGCGCTGACCGACCTGCGCCTATCGGCACGCGGTGAGCGCGCGGCGCCCGATCTCGTCACGATCGTTGCCATCGACGATGAGACGGTCGCCAAGCGAGGCGGCTATCCGCTGCCGCGCGCCGACCTCGCCGCGATCATCGAGAAGGTTGGGAGCTACGCACCGCGCGCGATCGCAGTCGATCTCTTGCTCCTTGACCAGGGCAAGGACGGCGGCGATGCGGCGCTGGCGCAAGCGCTCGCAAAGCGCCCTTCCGCCATTGCCGCTGCCGCCGTGTTTCCCGATGCGATCCAGATGCTGGAGGCGGATGACAAGAGCCCGCTCGCGCGGCTGCCGCGGGCGGAGAGATTCCTGCGCCCGCTGCCAGCGTTCGCGGAACATGCTGTTGTCGGCGTGGTCAACCTGACCACCGACAAATCGGGCACGCCGCGCGGCATTCCCTTGCTGGTCCGCACCAGCGACAAAGTCGAGCTGGCGTTTCCGCTGCGCGTCGCAGCGCTGGCCGCAGGCCAGGATCCGGTGATCGAGGCGGACAGCGTTCGCCTCGCGGGTCAGAGCATTCGGACTGACATCGATCATGTGCTGCCGCTCGCCTATTACGGCCCTCGCGGCAGGGTTCCGACGGTGAGTGCCGCATCGGTGCTCGACGGCGAGGTCGCGCAAGCGGCTATCCGCGACCGCGTCGTCGTCATTGGTGCGACCGTGACGGGCGGCGGCGACGTGTTTCCGACGCCGTTCGATCCCGTGATGCCTGGTGTCGAGATCGTCGCGACCGCGATCGATCACCTGATGACCGGTGGCGGCATCCTGCGCAATCGGTCGATACGCCTGGCCGACGCAATCCTAACGGTGGCGCTCACGCTTGCGATCGTTGGCTTGCTGGCGTGGCGGCGCAGCGCAGCCGGCCTGCTCTCGATCGCGGCGCTCGTGGCGATCTGGGCTGTCATGAACTACATCGCATTTTCGCGCGGCATCTGGCTCAGCGCCGCATTGCCGATTGCCGCCGCCGCGCCGCCGGCAATCCTGTTCGGGTCGATCCAGCTTTGGCTCAATCGGCGGCAGGCGCACTATTTCGCGGTCAAGAGCGACCTGCTGCAGCAATTCCAGGCGCCGGCGCTCAACAGATGGCTGACCGCCAATCCGGCGTTCCTGCTGGAGCCGCGGCACCAGGATGCGGCGGTGATCTTCATCGACCTCTCGGGCTTCACGGCATTGAGCGAGACGCTCGATATCGACGCGGGACTTGCGCTGCTGAAAGATTTTCACACCCTCGTCGACGAGGAGGTCGAGTCGCACAGCGGGATCATCACGAGCTTCCTCGGCGACGGCGCCATGATCCTGTTCGGCCTGCCGGAAGCGACCGAAGACGATGCGCGCAAGGCCGCGCACTGCGCAGTCACGCTCTGCAACCGCGTCGCGCAATGGATCAATTCGTTGCCGGGAACGATGGCGCCGCGGATCGGCTTCAAGGTGGGCGCGCATTACGGGCCGATCGTCGCCTCGCGGCTCGGCGGCAGCTATCAGCACATCACCGCGACCGGCGATACCGTGAACGTGGCGAGCCGTCTGATGGAGGTTGCAGCCAAGGAAGGCACGCCACTCGCGCTCAGCGACGACCTCTTGCAACGGGCCCGCCCCGCCTCCGCCTTGTTCGAGAGCGGCACGCTCACCGGCCCACGCGAGACGCTCATCCGCGGACGCACCCGCCCGCTCTCAGTCTGGCTATGGCGCAACGATTCGTGCGCCCAAGCTAAAGTGCGATGAGATCAGATCGGAAGTACCTTACCTCTCCCCATCGGGGAGAGGTCGGATCGCATGCAGCGCAGCGGAATGCGGTCCGGGTGAGGGGGATGAGCTCCGTCGAGAGACTATAACCCCTCACCCGGCGCTGCGCCGTAGCCGAAGCTACGCTTCGGCGTGTCTTAGTAACGGCCGCCGAAGGCGGCCTATGCCTCTCCCTATGGGAGAGGTGAACACCGCGGCCGCACCGAATCAAACAAAAGTCAGTTCTAACCAATCGACTCCGCGATCAGGCGGATTCTGAACACGGGCTTCTTGCTCTCGTCGATCAGCTCCATCTGCCACTCGGCGTCCTGCTTGAGGCTGCGTGCGATGCTGCCGAGAAGATTGCCGCTGACCTTGGTCATCTCGGCCCATGCGGCCTCACGGCTTTCGAATTCCGACCCCTGATCGGATGCGCCCGCGAAGCGACCATGGCTGATCCTGAAGAAATATTGCGGCATGTGGAACTCGGTTGTTGCGCCCACCCCCGGCCGTCCTGGTGGAGATTAGGAGATTAGACGCTACCAAGCCATGAATTCGCGAGCCCGTATCATTACGGGTCTTCGCCGCCACGTTGTCGCCTCGATCAAACCAAGTCGGCGCGACGGTGATTCCAGCTAATCGGTCGAACGGCGCAATTCCGCCGCGCCTTCCGGTTGCGCCGGTTCTGGCTTCACCGGCTCGAGCCTGGTGCGCTCGACAGGCGGCGTCTCGACGCGCGCGGACACTTCGGCGCGGGAGGCGTCGGCCGAGCGGGTCGCACGCAGCGAGCGCGGGCGCGCCACCGCGCGCGCCAGCAGCATCTGCTTGCCGCCCTGGTGATGGAAGTCGCAATAGGCAAAGCCCATGCCCGACACCGAGCCGCGGAACGAGCGATCGTCGCGCTTGTCGAGGTTGAAGCAGGGCTCGAACGGAAGGCCTTTCAGCGAGGCGCAGACGGCCTGACCGCGAACCTGCAGCGTATTGCCCGGCAACCTGACATGGCGAATCGGGCCGGAGCCGGAGAACTGGATCGAGCCGGCGGCGCCCATGTCGTCGAGGATACGCCCCGCGCCGCGGGTGCCGTCAAAGCAGGTGAAGGCGAATACCTTGCCGGCGACAAATCGCCTGGCCTCTTCGGCGCTCATCGATCCCGCCAACGCAGGCGCGGCCATCGCGCCGGCCACGACCGTCCCCAATACCAGACGCGCAAGCATGAGCCACTCCACTTACCCAGCGCGGGCACACCGCCTTTACCCGCTGCTTACCATACCAACCAAGGCAACATTGGAGCAGCTTGGTTGGTAAATTCTGAACGCCGTCAGACTATTTTTACCACGATCCGGCCGCGGACCTCGCCCGCGAGGATTTTCGAGCCATAGGAGATCGCTTCGTCCAGGCCGATTTCATGAGTTATATCAGCGAGTTTTGCTTTGTCCAAATCGCTGGCGAGGCGGCTCCAGGCGCGCTTGCGCCGTTCGATTGGGCACATCACCGAATCGATGCCGATAAGGCGCACTCCCCGCAAAATGAACGGAGCGACCGAGGAAGGCAGGTCCATGCCGGCCGCAAGCCCGCACGCGGCGACAGCGCCGCCGTACTTGGTCATCGAGAGCATGTTGGCGAGCGTGGTTGAACCGACGCTGTCGACGCCGCCGGCCCAGCGCTCTTTCGCCAGCGGCTTGACCGGGACGGTCAACTCACCGCGATCGATCACCTCGGCGGCGCCGAGGCCCTTGAGGTAGGCCGCCTCCGCTTGCCGTCCGGTGGAGGCGATCACGTGATAGTCGAGCTTGGACAGCACGGCTGTCGCAACCGAGCCGACCCCGCCGGCCGCCCCCGTCACCACGATCGGGCCGCTCTTAGGTGTCACCCCGTGGTCCTCCAGCGCCAGAACCGAGAGCATTGCGGTATAGCCTGCGGTGCCGATCGCCATGGCGTCGCGCGCCGAGATCCCGTCAGGCAGCCGCACCAGCCAGTCGCCCTTGACGCGCGCCTTTTCGGCATAGGCGCCGAGATGGGTCTCGCCCATGCCCCAGCCGTTGCAGACGACCTTGTCGCCGGCCTTCCAGTCGGGATGCGAGGACTGCTCGACAGTGCCGGCGAAATCGATGCCGGCGATCATCGGGAAGCGCCGCACCACCGGCGCCTTGCCGGTCAGCGCCAGGCCGTCCTTGTAGTTCAGCGTCGACCATTCGACGCGGACGGTGACGTCGCCATCCATCAATTCCGCGTCGTCGAATTGCGTGAGCGCGGCGGTCGTTCCCTTGTCCGCCTTGTCGATCCTGATCGCCTTGAACGTCGCCATGATGGACCCTCCCGTACTTGCGTTGATCATGTCTCCCGTCATGGCCGGGCTTGACCCGGCCATCCACGCGCTTGGGTCTCTCTCGACCTTAAAGACGTGGATGCCCGGGACAAGCCCGGGCATGACAACGGATTTTTGCGGGATTCTGTTTATCGCATCAGGCCGGCTGCGCAACCGGGCGCGACACTGGGGCCTCCACGATCGGCAGGTTGATCAGCGCCGACAGCACACCGAACAGGATCGAGAGCCACCAGATCGCCGTGTAGGAACCATACTGCTCGAACACGATGCCGCCGAGCCAGACGCCCAGGAACCCGCCGACCTGATGGCTGACGAAGGCGAAGCCGTAGAGCGTGGCGAACCAGCGCGTGCCGAACATCAGCGCCACCAGCGCCGAGGTCGGCGGCACCGTCGACAGCCAGGTCAGGCCAGAGACCGCGCCGAAGGCGACTGCGGAGAACGTCGTGATCGGGAACGAGATGAAGGCAATCGTCGCCAGCGCGCGGGTGAAGTAGATCACTGAGAGGATGTAGCGCTTGGGAAAAAAGTTCTGCAGCCAGCCGACGCCGAGCGAGCCCATGATGTTGAACAGGCCGATCGCCGCGATCACCCAGCCGCCGGTCGAGGTCGGAATGCCGCGGTCGACGAGATAGGCCGGCAGGTGCACGGTGATGAAGGCGAGTTGGAAACCGCAGGTGAAGAAGCCGAGCACCAGCAGCACATAGGAGCGATGGCCGAATGCTTCCGCCAGCGCCGTCTTGAACGACTGCTGGTCGGCGGCCGGCGCGTTGGTCGTCTCCGCTGGCGGCGTTGCGATCGCAAGCGACAGCGGCAGGATCAAGAGCATCAGCGCGGCGAACACAGTCAGCGCAGTCTGCCAGCCGAAATTGTCGATCATCGCCACGCCGAAGGGCGCGAACAGGAACTGACCGAACGAGCCCGCCGCGGTGCCGGCGCCGAGCGCGAGGCCGCGCTTTTCCGGCGGCAGCAATTTGCTGAACGCCGACAGCACCAGGTTGAAGGAGGAGCCGGACAGGCCGAAGCCGATCAGGACGCCGGCGCCGATGTCGAGCGACAGCGACGTTGTCGAATAACGCATCATGTAGAGGCCGGCGGCATAGAGCAGCGCGCCCACGATCATCACGCGCATGATGCCGAAGCGATCCGCGATCGCGCCTGCGATCGGCTGGCCCAGTCCCCAGAGCAGGTTCTGCAGCGCCAACGCGAGGCCGAAGACGTCGCGGCCCCAGGAGAATTCACGGCTCATCGGCTGCACGAAAAACCCGAGCGCCGAGCGCGGCCCAAAGCTGAGCAGCGCGATGGCGCAGCCGCAGATGATGATGATCAGCGGCGTGCGCCAACTATCGGCGCCGGAGGAAGGCTGAAGGTCGCCGGTGGTCACAGCCATCAATTCCCCCTGCATGCTGCATCATGGGCGGTCCGACCCGCCGGACGAAAGGTTACGGGGAGTTAATGCATCTGCATGAAAAGCCCAAGGGGGCCGGAGAAAAAAATTTCAACGCAGGGCAGCCCTGCAAAATGATGCGAACTCTCTCCCCCCGTCATTGCGAGCGGAGCGAAGCAATCCATAGTGCCGCGCGGGAGGGCATGGATTGCTTCGCTCCGCTCGCAATGACGACTTCGTCGTCCCGGCGGAGGCCTATCGCTCGGGAAGCTAGCGTTTCGCGCTGGCCTGCTCGGCGGAGCTTCGCGCGGCCTCGGCGAGTTCTGCCGAGATCTCCGCGGTCTCGGCCGGGTTTCCCCAGCTCGGCGCGTCGCTGCCATCGCCCCAGGCGCGCGGGCGATAGAAGGTGTGGACGCCGAACTTGTACGTCTTCTTCATCTCGCTGACCCAGGACGGGCGCACCCAATAGGCGTGGTAGTGCGTCGACTTGTCGACCTCGGGCAGCCAGAGCCGGCCATCGAGCATCGCCTTGGCGATCTTTTTCGCGCGGTCCCACATGTCAGGCTCGCGGATCACGTCGCGGACGTTGTCGCAGGCGAAGGTGAACTGGCAGGCGAGGTGGCGATACTTGTTCTGGTAGACCACCCCGCAGACGGTGGTCGGATATTTGCCGGAGAAGGCGCGGTTCAACACCACCTGCGCCACCGCGATCTGGCCACGCACCGCCTCGCCTCTCGCTTCGAAATAGACGGCTTCGGCGAGACACTTTTCGGATTTGGCGCGCGATTTCTCGTCGAACAGGCCGAGCCGCTCGGCCGGCGTCTTGGCGTGCTGGTCGTCGGCATTGACCTCGCCCTTTGGCGCGATGCTCTCGCCCACGTCGCCGGCGCGCACCGGGCCGTCGGCATCGACCGGAAGCGAGGCCATCGCCTTCATGTCCGGATCCACCGCCGCATCGGGCACGACGATCGTCGGCTCCTCACCTGGCTGCCAGCGCTCCATTGTCTCGGGTGCTCCGAGCGACGAGCCGAAGAACAGGCTCGAAGTCTGGAGCGAGAACGCATCGCGCGCCGGAGGCGCCGTCTCGGGAGCGGCCGTCGGTGCCGACGGCTGCGACGGCGCATATTGCGGCAATGGCGGCGCGTTCAGCGCGTCCTGCAATTCCGGATCGAGCTCGGCGGGCGCGCGCGCAGCGGTCTTCATGCCCCGGACGGAGGAGTTCGAGGTCGATGGATCTTCGCTTGCCGGCACGGACTCGCTGGGCGCAGCTTCAGCCGGCGGCGCGACGGCGAGGCGATCGCCCTTCAGCGTGCGATCGACCTTGGGGAAATCGGAGGCGACATAGCGCGGCGGCTGCGCGACGATCGGATTGCGGGTAATGGAACCGGTGAGATCGCCGCCCTGGCTGTCGAGCCGCGCCAGCCGATAGGTCGCAACTTGCGGCGAGGACGTTCCGATCGGTCGGCCGAAACTGTAGGCGGCGACCTGGATCGTGCCCATGGCGGAGAACATGCGCGTCTGCCAGCGCTCTGCGACCCCGGGCTGGCGGGCAAGCAGTGACGCGATGTCCTGATATCCGATCTCGGCCGGCATCAATGCGAAGATGCTAAGACCGAGTCCGAAGAGCGCGAACCGTGCGCCCTTCGGATGGTTACGCAACACTAACATCGATACGCTCACGCAACGCTTACAACGACCGAACGCAGTGCTTCCGTGCAATTCGACCAAATTTGTTGGTATCGAATTTAGGTTGCCGCCGAGTTAATCGACGTGGCTTGTCCGCTACACACAAGAGATCGCAGAGATTTTGCGCGACGCATCGCATGCATTGGTAAATGCCTTGCGGACGAAAATGGTAAACGTGAGGTCAACGAAGAGGGTGAATAAAGTCTTCGCGCGTGAAGCTTCAACCTCGGTCATTGCGAGCGGAGCGAAGCAATCCATCTCTCGCCGAGTGGAGGCATGGATTGCTTCGCTCCGCTCGCAATGACATGGGGTGGGCTCTGACTCAATTGTCCAGCAGCTGAGATTCAGCCTGATCGGATCACGCTCTAATCTTCATGCAGCAGTGTCTGCAGGCGTCGGGCAAGGTCCGCGACATGGAAGGGTTTCTCGATGATCGGAAACTCGTCCACGGCGTGATGCCGTTCCAATGCATCGCCGGCATAACCGGAGGTGAGCAGGATCTTGATGTCCTTGCACAGCCGCTTAGCTTCGCGCGCCAGCTCGATGCCATTCATGCCGCTCGGCATGACGATGTCGCTGAACAGGAGCGCGAAGTGCCCGTCGCTCCTCAACGTCTTCAGGGCCTCAAGCCCGTTGCGGGCGCAGACAACTTCGTAGCCGAACGAGTTCAACATCGCCGCGGTGACCTCGAGCAGATCCTCATTGTCGTCGACGACGAGGATCCGCTCCGAACCTCCTGGTATGGCTCGCGGCTTCCGTTCCTGCACCGGCGCCTCCGGCGCCTTGTCGGCCTTAGGCAGGTACAGCGCGACCGTAGTCCCTGCTCCCGGCGTGCTTTCGACAGTGACGTGCCCGCCGGACTGTCGAACGAAGCCGTAGACCATGCTGAGGCCGAGGCCGGTCCCCTTGCCGACTTCCTTGGTCGTGAAGAAAGGCTCGAAGATCCTTTCGCGCACTTCGGGCGGCATCCCGCAGCCGGAATCCGTGACCGCCAGCCTGACATACTGTCCGGCCCGACACTCGTCCACGGCCCCCTGCTCCAGTTCGACATTCCGCGTCTCGATCTCGAGCACGCCGCCGTCCGGCATCGCGTCGCGCCCATTCAGTGCAAGATTGAGGAGAGCGGTTTCCAGCGATGAAGGATCGACATGGCACAGCCACAATTGCTCGTCGGTCCGCAGCCTGACCTCGCAGCCTCCCCCGACCGCTTGCTGGATCAGACCCTGGAATTCGGCAATGAGTTGGTTCGCGTTGACCAGTTTTGGATTCAGTATCTGGCGCCGCGAGAAGGCGAGAAGCTGAGACGTCAGCTTCTCGCCTC
This sequence comes from Bradyrhizobium sp. LeoB3, assembly GCF_055456055.1. Lineage (NCBI taxonomy): Bacteria > Pseudomonadati > Pseudomonadota > Alphaproteobacteria > Hyphomicrobiales > Nitrobacteraceae > Bradyrhizobium > Bradyrhizobium sp. LeoB3. Next base: position 86,246 of record NZ_JBVBEF010000008.1, on the reverse strand, counting down.
GCTGGGTGGCGCGACGCGCCGCCGCGGCATACTGCCGGACCTTGCCGATATCGGCGGCATCCTCGATGAGGTCGAGGCTGTTCGCGACCACCGTGAGCAGATTGTTGAAGTCGTGCGCGATACCGCCGGTGAGCTGACCGACCGACTCCATCTTCTGGCTCTGGTGGAATTGCTCCTCGATCAGCCGTCGCGCCTCCACCGCATGCTTGTGATCGGTGATGTCGCGGAGAAAGATCGCAAGACCCTGACTGGAGGGAAACGCATTGACGGCGTACCAGACCTGTCGACGCGTGCAGAACACTTCGAGGAATGCCGGTCGCTGCGTCGAGGTTACCTCCAGGATCTGGTTGGTGATATCGAGGTCGTCGGCGTCCGGAAATGCTTCCGACAACGTCAGGCCCCTGACATCCTGGCCTTCCGCAAGGTCTGTCCAGGCGGGTCCGTTGAGATAGGTGAGGCGCCAGTCCTGATCGATGATCAGCACGCTGTCGGTGGTGCTCTCGAAGATCATCGTGATCCGGGCCGCGGCTTCCTCCGCTTTCTTCCTCGCGTCGGACAATTCCTGCTCGCGGTGTTCCAGCGCATCGGCCATGGTGTTGAATGCATCGGCGACCCGCGCGATTTCGGAAGTGCCACGGATGTCGACCCGCCGGGTAAAATCGCCGAGCCGCCATCGGTTGGCAGCGTCGACCAATTGCCCAAGCGGGCGACGGATGAACCGACGGGCGCCCAAGGACGTCAGGATCAGCACCAGCGCGGTACTGAGGATGATCAGGAAGACGCCGCGCTGCGTGCCGTGCTGGATTGCGGTGAATGCCTGGTCCTTGTCCAGGCCGAAGCTGACGAGGAGGCCTCCGGAACTATCCGGGAGGGCTGCATAGCCGACGATCCGCTCTACGCCGTCCAGCTCAGTGGTGTCGGCCGCACCCGATTTCTCGAGGTGTGGTTCATGCCCTTCGCTCAGGGTCCGCCCGACAAAGTGCGCGTTGTCGGGATAGCGGGCAAGGTATCTCCCATTGCGGTCCATGATTCCGAGCGCAGCTCCCGCCGGAGCGCCCTTTCGCGCAATGTAGTCGGCGAGCCAATCCAGGCTGAGGGTTGCGATGATGGCGCCCCCCATCTGCCCGTCCTGTTCGTAGAAGGGCAACGCAAACTGGATGGCCTTTCGACCCGATGACAGGCCCAGCGAGAACTCGCCGACGGAGAATGCGCCGGTTTTCCGCAAGTTTGCGAAATAGGCCCTGCCCGAGACATCGACCGGCTTGCGATTATTGTCGGGAGTGCAGAACGTGACGCCGTTCAAATCGGTGACGACAAGGGTGAGAAAAGCCGGGAATCGCTGCTTGATAGCGCCCATATAGGCATTGCAGGACTCGCTGTCCTTCGCCCTGATCGACGGAAGCTCCGACAGCGTGATCAGGACCTGATGAATTCCCTGAACGATCTGCCGTTGCTCCGCGGCGGCTAGTTCAGCCAGATTGAGCGCCTGGTTCTGCACCTCGATTTGGCGCGCACGACGCAGGTCGAATTCATTATACGCTTGGATCGCTATTGCCGGCAGCAGAGCGACAGCCACCAGCACAAGCAGCCGGGATAGAAGGGTCACTTCCCATCAGGCCCCAATCCTGACGCTCGCCCGCCATCGCGCCGTCGCTGCGCTGATCTCAATTGAATACGCACAAACAATCTGAAGCGTCCCATACCAACCTCACTCTACTGGCACAGGATTGTGAGCGCGGGTTACAGTTCGATTTCAGCACGCGGAAAGTTGGGTTACGCCTGTAATGCGTTTTCCCTTGGCAGCGCGCGTTGCCGCGCTCCATTCCCGCGACCGTCGCCATGCCCGGGCCTGTCCCGGCCATTCACGTCCTTCTGCGCGTCCAAAACGTGGATGCCCGGGACAAGCCCGGGCATGACGAGATGCTCTTAGTTGTCAGCGGGCGCTGAGCGTCACGCCTGGCTCGCGATCGCCTTGCCGAGGGCCGCTTGCGCTGCGGCCAGACGCGCGATCGGCACGCGATAGGGCGAGCACGAGACATAGTCGAGCCCGACCTCGTGGCAGAACGCGACGGAAGCGGGATCGCCGCCGTGCTCGCCGCAGATGCCGACCTTCAGGTTGGGACGCGTCTTGCGGCCGCGCTCCACGCCGATCCTGACCAGCTCACCGACGCCGTCGCGATCGACCGAGATGAAGGGATCGATCTCGAGGATACCCTTGGCGATGTAAGTGCCGAGGAAGCTCGCGGCGTCATCGCGGCTGATGCCGTAAGTGGTCTGGGTCAGGTCGTTGGTGCCGAACGAGAAGAACTCGGCGGTCTCGGCGACCTTGCCGGCCATCAGGCAGGCGCGCGGCAGCTCGATCATCGTGCCGACCTGGTAGGTCAGCTTGGCGCCGGTCTCCTTCGTCACGGCATGCGCGGTGGCGTCGATCCGCGCCTTCACCAGGTCGAACTCGGCCTTGGTGGCGATCAGCGGCACCATCACCTCGAGCCCGACGGCCTTGCCGGTGCGCTTGCCGGCCTCGACCGCCGCCTCGAAGATCGCGCGCGCCTGCATCTCGGCGATTTCAGGATAGGCGATCGCAAGACGGCAGCCGCGGAAGCCGAGCATCGGGTTGAACTCGGCGAGTTCGCGGGCGCGATCGGCGAGCCGGCGCGGATCGGTGTTCATCGCGCGCGCGACTTCCTCGATCTCGGCCTGGGTGTGCGGCAGGAACTCGTGCAGCGGCGGATCGAGCAGGCGGATCGTGACGGGGAGGCCCTTCATGATCTCGAACAGCTCGACGAAGTCGGCGCGCTGCATCGGCAACAGCTTCGACAGCGCGGCGCGGCGCGATTGCTCGTCTTCCGACAGGATCATCTCGCGCACCGTGCGGATGCGCGTCTCCTCGAAGAACATGTGCTCGGTGCGGCAGAGGCCGATGCCCTCGGCGCCGAACTTCACCGCGGTGCGCGCATCATCAGGGGTGTCGCCGTTGACGCGAACGCCGAGCTTGCGGACGGCATCGGCCCAGCCCATCAGCGTGCCGAACTCGCCCGACAGCTCCGGCTCGATCATCGGCATGCGCCCGGCCAGCACCTGGCCGATGCCGCCATCGATGGTGATGACGTCGCCCGCCTTGAAGGTGCGCGAGCCCACGCTCATCGTGCCGCGGCCATAGTCGACGCGGATGGCGCCGCAGCCGGAGACGCAGGGCTTGCCCATGCCGCGCGCCACCACCGCGGCATGCGAGGTCATGCCGCCGCGGGTGGTCAGGATGCCCTCGGCCGCGTGCATGCCGTGGATGTCTTCCGGGCTGGTCTCGACACGGACGAGAATGACCTTGCGGCCGTCAGCCTGCAGCTTGGCAGCTTCGTCGGAGGAGAACACGATCTCGCCGGACGCCGCACCCGGCGAAGCCGGCAGGCCGGTGCAGATGATATCGCGCGTCGCCGCCGGATCGATGGTCGGGTGCAGCAATTGATCGAGCGAGGCCGGATCGATCCGCGTCACCGCATCTTCTTTCGAGATCAGGCCCTCATTGGCGAGCTCGACGGCGATGCGCAGCGCCGCCTTCGCGGTGCGCTTGCCGCCGCGGGTCTGCAGCATCCACAGCTTGCCCTCTTCGACCGTGAACTCCATGTCCTGCATGTCGCGGTAGTGCTTTTCGAGCAGCGTGTAGATCCGCGTCAGCTCCTTGAAAGCGTCGGGCATCGCGGTTTCCATCGAGGGCTTGTCGGAGCCGCTCTCCTGACGCGCGTACTCGGTGATGTCCTGCGGCGTGCGGATGCCGGCCACGACGTCCTCGCCCTGCGCGTTGATCAGGAATTCGCCGTAGAGCTTGCTCTCGCCGGTCGAGGGATTGCGGGTGAAGGCGACGCCGGTCGCCGACGTCTCGCCCATATTGCCAAACACCATCGCCTGCACATTGACGGCAGTACCCCAGGACTCCGGAATGTCGTGCAACTTGCGGTAAGTGACCGCGCGCGCGTTCATCCACGAGGAGAACACCGCGCCGATCGCGCCCCATAGCTGGTCGTGCGGATCCTGCGGGAACGGATGGCCGGTCTCGCGCTCGACCGCTTCCTTGTACTTGCCGACCAGCTCGACCCAGTCGTCACCGGTGAGGTCGGTGTCCAGCGAATAGCCCTGGCTGTCCTTGAAGGCGTCCAGGATGTCTTCGAAGTGATGGTGCTCGAAGCCGAGCACCACGTCCGAATACATCGTGATGAAGCGGCGGTAGCTGTCATAGGCAAAGCGGCGGTCACCGGAGAGATCGGCCAGCGCCTCTACGGTCTGGTCGTTCAACCCGAGATTGAGAACGGTGTCCATCATGCCCGGCATCGAGGCCCGCGCGCCGGAACGGACCGAGACCAAAAGCGGGTTCTTGGCGTCCCCGAAGATCTTGCCAGTCAGCTTGCCGACATAATCGAGCGCCTTCTCGACCTGCGTCTTCAGCTCCTTCGGATAGGTCTTCTCGTGTTCGTAGAAATAGGTGCAGACCGAGGTCGGGATCGTGAAGCCGGGCGGCACCGGCAGGCCCAGATTGGCCATCTCGGCGAGGTTGGCGCCCTTGCCGCCGAGCAGATTACGCATCTCGGCTTTGCCCTCGGCCTTGCCGTCGCCGAAGGTGAAGACCCATTTGTTGGGCTTGACCGCCGCCGCGGCCGGCTTTGACGCCGGCGCTTTCGTCACGGATTTTGCCACCGGCTTGGCGGGGGCCTTAGCAGCAGCCTTAACAGGAGCCTTGGCAACAGGAGCCTTGGCGGGAGCTTTTGCCGCCACCTTTGGCGCGCTCTTCTTCAGCGCCTTTCGCGCCGCCGGGGCGGCCTTGCGGGCCGAGGCGGATGGCTTTGATTTCGCTGCGCTTTTCTCTGCTGCTTTCTTGGACTTGGCGACGGCTTTGGCCATGGCTTTCAACAATCCGGAGTGAGGGGCAAGAAGATGGGCGCCTTACACCACTTTGGTGTGTCGGGCGCAAGCTGCGAACGGCGTTTCGATCCTACAAATGCAGCCAGCGTAAAAGCCCCATGCCGACCAGGCCCACGAAGATCAGGTAGATCGCGACGATGAAGTTCAGCAGCCGCGGCATGACCAGGATCAGAATGCCTGCGATCAGGGCCACGATGGCAGGGACATGCGCAGCGGTGATGACCATTTGAGGAAGCTCCAGCGGATTTGTTCGGAAAGGAAATCGAATCGAGGCGGGTATTGTACTGGCATCGCGTTTTCGAGCGAAGTGTTACCGGTTTCGCATGAAGGAAACGCGTCAAACCTAGGATCCGCCCCACCCGCCAGCACGGCCAGCTATTTGAGACGTTCGACGCTTCAATCGGTTCCGCTATCCACGAAAATTGCTCAAAATTGCCGCGAATATGGCCGCGCTTTTTGCGGAACATCGACGCTCGCGATGCATTGGCCTCACATTGTGCATCGGCAAAAAGCCAGCACTCGCGGCGTCTCGAAAGGAGACCCGCCTTAACGCAGAATCGTCGCGAAGGAGTGAGCCATGCGAAACCGATTCCTTGCCGTTGCAGCGATGGCGTGCGCGATCAGTGCACCGGTCGCGGCGCAGGCGCAGAGCAGGACCACCACCACCGGCGTCGTCGGCGGCAACACCGTCGTAGTCGAAGAAGGTGGCGGGATCACGGTCGACCAGCGGCCGGCATTCCGTGAATATGTCGTCCGCGAACGCGTGCCGGACTATACGATTTCCGATCGCGTGGCAGTCGGCACCGTGCTGCCGGAAACCGGCGTGACAGTCTACGACGTACCGCAGCGCTTCGGCTCAACCCCGTTCCGCTACACGGTCGTGAATGGCGAGACCGTACTGGTCGAGCCGCGCTCGCGCCGTATCGTTCAGGTGATCGACTAGCGATCAACCAGCTTTCGCCTTGAGCGAGTAGTCCGGGCGCCGTGCAAGCGGATGTGCGCGACAGCGACCGGACCCAAGAGCCCCGCCTGGCCCTCCCCTCCAGGCGGGGCTTTGCGTTGTGCTTAGAGCGTTTTCGAGCGAAGTGGACACCGGTTCGCGTGAAGAAAACGCGTCAAAACAAGAATCTAGCTAGAGCTTTGGTTCTGATTCTAGCGACTACGATCGCAGCATCGAGAGCAGCGTCGAGGTCGACTTGTAGTTCTTGATCGCGGCATCCTGGAATTCGGGTGTCCAATTCGCGGCCTGCCGCTCTTCGGAGCTCATCGAGGAATAGGCTTTCAGGATGCCAAGGCTGAGCTGGCGCGGATCGCCGGTCGATTGGCTCTGCTTTAGCGCGTCGAGGATCGAGGCGCGGGTCCGCGCATTCAATTCCTGCTTGGCCGCATAGACCTCCTCGCTGGAGAAGCGATTGTCCTTGTTCAGGGTGATCGCCGACAGCGAGCGATTGTCGAGCGGGGACAGATCGGCCAATTGCCCGGTCTTGCGCCTGGGATCGTAGACCAGCTCCTTGCCATTGCTGGCCGCCTCGCTCTTCTGACGATCGAGAAACCCGCGCACGTCGCCGGCGATATCGCTGAAGTCACGGCTCTTGTTCGGCGTCGGCTTGACCGTGCCGGCAAGCGCCGCCGCGATCGGATCGCCGGCAATTCCCGTTGGCGCCACCGTCGGGTCCGTCTGCGTCGCCTGATAACCCTTGAACACCGCGGCGCGCTGGGCGGCCCAGGTCGCCGTCGCCTTCTCTTCGGGGCTCGCGCCATCGAGATAATCCAGCGCTGCCTTGTAGCTGACATTGTAGTCGCCGGTCAGACGCGTGGTCGCCAGCGACGGCGCAAGCGCGGCATCGAAGCGCTGCTTCAACGCGCCGGCTGCCACCGCCTGCTCATCGGGGCTGAACTTGCCGCCATTGTTGGTCGAGATCGCAAACAGCGAGCGCCGATCCAGGCTCGAGAGATCGATCGTGGTCTTGCCGTCGACCAGCGGTCCCTTCACGCCGGCTGCCGCATAGAGCCGGTCGAGCGTCGCGCGTGCGTCGTTCGTGACTATCGTGAAGTCGAGCGGCGCCCCTTTTGCGAGCTGTGCGCGGGCCGCCTCAGACAAGGTCAGGTTGGTCGCACTGTTGGACGCGAGTGGATCGTTGGTCGCGCTGTCATTGGACAGCGTCGATGCCAGCGACGGCGTCGCCGCCGCCCGCGCATAGGCCGAACCATATTGGGCGTAAGGATTGAGCGCCGTGCCGATGGAGGTCATCGGGAAATTCCTGCATTTGCGCGCGGGCGATTTCCTTAAGGAACCGTTCACACGTCGCGACCTTCGCAGGACGTGGTTAACAGGGCGTAAATGTTGCGGGATATTTCCGAGCGCGAATGAGGCTCGTCATGGCCGGGCTTGTTCCGGCCATCCACGCCCTTCCTCACACGCCGACGCTAAGAACGTGGATGCCCGGGACAAGCCCGGGCATGACGGTGGAGGTTGGGGCGGCGAACGAAGCCCTTAATCCTGGATCTTCGAGAAATCCGCCACCGCGCGCGTCGCGGCACGGATCTCATTCAGCAGCTTCAGCCGGTTCTCGCGCACCTGCGGGTCGTCGTCATTGACCTTGACCTTGTCGAAGAACGCATCCACCGCCGGCCGCAGCGTCGCCATCACGCTCATCGCACCGGCGAAGTCCTCGGCCGCGACCGCGCTACTTGCCTCACGCTTGACCTGATCGATCGCCTGCGCCAGCGCCTTCTCCTCGTCCTGCCGATAGAGCGACGGATCGGGCGCGCCGTCGAACGTGCGCTTGTCCCGCTTCTCCTCGATCGCAAGGATGTTGCCCGCGCGCTTGGTGCCCGCGAGCAGGTTCTTGCCGTCATCAGTGTCGAGGAATTTGCCGAGCGCCTCGACACGACGGACCACGAGCAGGAGATCATCCTGTCCGCCGAGCGAGAACACGGCGTCGACGAGATCGTGCCGCGCGCCCTGGTCGCGAAGCTGGACCTTCAGGCGATCGGCGAAGAAGACCAACAGTGACGGCGCGATAGCAATCGGACTCTCAGCCGCCTTTACAGCATCGCTCTCGAGCAACGTGCTGACAAAGGTCGTGATCGTCTTGATGAGGCTGGTACGAATATTGTTCTCGAGGATAAGCCTGATCACCCCGAGCGCCGCGCGCCTTAGCGCATACGGGTCCTTGCTCCCCGTCGGCTTCTCATCGATCGCCCAGAAGCCAACCAGCGTATCGATCTTGTCCGCCAGCGCCGCCGCGACGCTCACGGGATCAGTCGGCACACGATCTGCCGGCCCCTGCGGCTTGTAATGCTCCTCGCTCGCTGCAGCGACTGACGCATCTTCGCCTTGCGCCAGTGCGTAGTACTTGCCCATCAGCCCCTGCAGCTCGGGGAATTCGCCGACGACTTCCGTCAGCAAATCGGCCTTCGCCAAATGCGCGGCGCGTTTCGTCTTCTCGACATCGGCGCCGACCAGCGGCGCGATCTCCGCGGCCAATCGCTCGATCCGCTTGATGCGCGCGCCCTGCGTGCCCAGCTTCTCGTGGAACACGATCTGGTCGAACTTCGGCAGCCGGTCCTCGAGCTTTGTCCTCAGATCCGTCTCGTAGAAGAACTTCGCATCCGAGAGCCGCGCGCGGATCACGCGTTCGTTGCCGGCGACGATGGCCTTGCCGCCGTCGGTGGCCTCGATGTTGGCGGTGAGGATGAACTTGTTGGTCAGCTTGCCCGTATTGGGATCGCTGACCACGAAGCATTTCTGGTTGTTGCGGATGGTGGCGCGGATCACCTCGTCCGGGATCGACAGGAAGTCCTTGTCGAACGCACCCATCAGCGCGACCGGCCATTCGACGAGGCCGGCGACCTCATCCAGCAGCCCCTGGTCCTCGACCAATTCAAAGTTCTGTGCCTGCGCCAGCGTCTTTGCATCCGCCAGGATCATGTCCTTACGCGCCTGCGGATCGAGCACGACCTTGGCCGCCTGCAGCTTGGCTTCGTAGTCATGAAAATGGCGCACGGAGATCGCAGCCGGGGCCATGAAGCGGTGGCCGAACGTCGTCTGCCCCGCCTCGATGCCATCGACCGAGAAATTCACCACATCGGGCTCCTCGGTCTCCGGACCGAAGGTGGCGGTGATCGCGTGCAGCGGACGCACCCAGGTCAGCGCGCCGGGCCGCGCCGAACGCGCGCCCCAGCGCATCGATTTCGGCCAGGGGAAGGTTCTGACGATGACCGGCAGGATCTCGGCGAGCACGTCGAGCGCGGGCCGGCCCGGTTTCTCGATCAGCGCGATGTAGAAATCGCCCTTCTTGTCGCTCTGGATTTTTGCATCGTCGATCGAGGCAAGACCCGTGGCCTTCAAGAATCCCTGGATCGCGGGCTCAGGCCCGCCGACGCGGGGGCCGCGGCGCTCTTCCTTCAGGTCCGGCTGCCGCGCCGGAATGCCGTGCACGGTCAGCGCCAGCCGCCGCGGCGTCGCGAACGCGCGGGCGCCTTCGTAGACCAATCCCTCGGCGACGAGCTTGTCGGTCACCATGCGGCGCAGATCGTCCGCCGCCTTCGCCTGCATGCGCGCGGGGATTTCCTCGGAGAACAGTTCGAGCAGAAGATCAGGCATCAGGCGGCCCTGCCGGCTTCGGTGTGGATCCAGGCTTCGCCGCAGGCCTTCGCCAGTTCGCGCACCCGCAGGATGTAGCTCTGCCGCTCCGTCACCGAGATCACGCCGCGCGCGTCGAGCAGGTTGAACACGTGGCTTGCCTTGATGCACTGGTCATAGGCCGGCAGCGCCATCAGGTGCTCGCGCTGGTTGCCGCCCTCACGCCAGCCGGCCGCGAGATATTTCTTGCAGGCTTCCTCGGCCATCCTGAACTGCTCGAACAGCATCGCGGTATCGGCAATCTCGAAATTGTGCCGCGAATATTCCTGCTCGGCCTGCAGGAACACGTCGCCATAGCTCACCTTCTCGGCGCCCTCGCGGCCGTTGAAGTTGAGGTCGTAGACGCGGTCGACGCCCTGCACATACATCGCCAGCCGCTCGAGCCCGTAGGTGAGCTCACCCGCGACAGGCGCGCATTCGACGCCCGCAACCTGCTGGAAATAGGTGAACTGCGACACTTCCATGCCGTCGCACCAGCATTCCCAGCCCAGCCCCCAGGCCCCGAGCGTCGGGCTCTCCCAATCGTCCTCGACAAAGCGGATGTCGTGCAACGCCGAATCGACGCCGATCGCAGCCAGCGATTTCAGATAAAGCTCCTGAATGTCAGGCGGCGACGGCTTCAGGATCACCTGGAACTGGTAATAGTGCTGGAGCCGGTTGGGGTTCTCGCCATACCGGCCGTCCTTGGGCCGGCGCGAGGGCTGCACATAGGCCGCGTTCCAGCGCTTGGGGCCGAGCGCGCGCAGCGTCGTGGCGGGATGGAACGTGCCGGCGCCGACCTCCATGTCGTAGGGCTGCAGGATCACGCAGCCGTAATCCGCCCAGTAGCGCTGCAGCGTCAGGATCAGTCCCTGGAACGAACGTTCCGGGCGCATATGGGCAGGCAGGGAATCCATCGTCGGCATCGGTCTCGCGATGAGGGGTTTGAAAGCGCGCGGACCGTATCGGCGCGAAGACGGGGAATCAAGGCGAACGCACCTGCCGATTGCGCGAAAGACGCGTCCCACGTGCTCCGTCATGGCCGGGCTAGTCCCGGCCATCCACGTCTTTGGCAGCAGCAGGAAGAAGGGCGTGGATGCCCGGGACCCGGCTACGCCCAGGCTTCGCCGGGCACTCTAGTGTCAGTCCGGCGAAGCGATAGCGAAGACGGGCAAGCCCGGGCATGACGAGTATGTGAGTCCCTAGCCCGGCCGGTAGGCGCCGGTGACGGGGTCGCGGCGCAGGGTTGGAATCTCGCTGCGGCTGACGGCCTCGGCCATGTGGGCGCGACGCGCCTCTTCCAGTTCCTCGTTGATCCGCACGGCCGTGCGATAGGCCCAGCGGACCACGGCGAGCCCTCCCAAAACGCCCGCAAATGCGATCATGGCTGGCATCGGTCGATCCTTGTCGTTCACCTCTCAGGCCCCCAATACCTAATAGTTTCGCTTAAGCTGGGCGCATCCGCAATCAACCTTTTGGTATCGGATGCGGCAAACGGCGGCAGCTTCAAAGCGTTTTCGAGCGAAGCATGCCCTCGGACTTGATCCGAGGGTGGACACCGGTTCGCGTGAAGAAAACGCGTCAAAATAAAGAATCTGGACGTTCGGTTCTGATTTCAATCAGAACCGAAGGTCTAGAACCCGAATTTGGCCCAGATCGCCCGCGTTTCCAGCGCCGAGATCAAATCATCCGGCAGTCCTCCGAGCGGGTCCAGCGCCGCCAGCGAACCCGCGCCCGGCGCCCGCCTGCCCAGGAGCCCCGACAACAGCCCGCTCGCGGGCGCGATCACCGGCGTCAGCACCTTCTCGCCGTAGCGGGCGCGGAGCGTCGAGCGGAGGTCTCCGATCCCGTCCGCCAGGCCGAGGGTGACAGAGGATTCGCCCGCCCAATATTCGCCGGTGAAGAGCACATCGTCGGCGCCTTTCAGCCGCGCGCCGCGGCTCTGCTTGACCAGCGCGATGAAAATCTCGTGGATCTCGCGCTGGATCGACTTCAGCCGCGCCACCTCCTCGGGCTTCTCGGGCAGGAACGGATCGAGCATCGCCTTGTGTTCGCCGGCGGTATAGAGCCGCCGCTCGACGCCGATCTTCCGGATCAGTTCCTGGAAGCCGAAGCTGCCGCCGACCACCCCGATCGAACCGAGAATGGAGGACGGATCGCAGAAGATCTCGTCGCCCGCGCAGGCGATCATGTAGCCACCGGAGGCCGCGACATCCTCGACGAACACCAGGACGGGCAGCTTCTTCTCGGCAGCGAGCTGCCGGATCCGCAAATAGATCTGGCGTGACTGCACCGGCGAGCCGCCGGGCGAATTGATCACCAGCGCCACCGCCTTGGCGTTGCGGATCGCGAACGCGCGCTCGAGCGTCTTCGCGATCCCGGCGAGCGTCATGCCGGGCCGCAGCGGCGTCACTGCACCGATCACGCCCGACAGTCGCACCACCGGCACCACGGCCGTTCCACGCCGCAGCCGCGCCGGGAGCCAGCCCTCGACCCTGTCGAGCAAGCCCGGCAGTCCGGGGCGATCAATTCTTTGTTCACTCATTCCCGTTACCTCGAATTAACCGTTTTTTATCCCGCCACTGTCATCCAGTGATGGAACGCCCCTTGCATCGCGGTGTTCTAGTCGCAATCGCGCAGCGGAGAGCAAGATGAAAATCTATCTGCTGATTTTGCTGATCGGTACCCTGCTCGCGGCGGTTCACTTTACCGCAGCACCCGAACGGCAATCGGACAGGCTCCCGCAGCAGTAACACGACACGTCCGCGGTCCGGCATCTTCATCCGGCGAGCGACAATATCCCCTTCCCCATCAAGCTCTCCTGTACCTCTTTATTAGGCACGCCCGATGCGTCATTGAGCACGAGAGCGGCATGGAGGCGCGTCGGCGCGCGGCCACCTTTGACCGCGCGAAGCAGGATGCGGCCCGCTGCCGCGGTCACATCGGCGTGAACGGGCAGGATTTCAAGGCTGCCGAATCCGCGATCGAGCGCGGCCAGCACCTCGGCGATGCCATCGGCGCGCCAGATCAGCGTCAATTCTCCCCCGGATTTCAGGATGCGCCGCGCGGCATGGATCCAGCCCGGCAGGGTTGTCGCCGACGCGATGTGCGCGACCTCGCGCGCCCGGTCCGGCGAAGCGCGGTGGCGCCTGGAATCATTGAAAGGCGGATTCATCAGCACGACGTCGACGCTATCGGGCGGCAGGCCGGCGGCGGCAAAGGCCTCCGCTGACGATTCGACGTCGAGCACGATCACCTCAGCGGCAATCGCATTGGCGGCGGCGTTCGCGCGCGCCAGTGCCGCAAGCTGCGCGTCGATCTCGACCAGCACCAGACCGATGCCGGCAACGCGTTTGGCCAGCGCAAGGCCGGCAGCGCCGACGCCGGCGCCGAGATCGGCCACGCGATCGCCGTGACGCGCCCGCGTCGCGGCGGCGAGCAGCATGGCGTCATGCCCGGCGCGGTGACCCGACTTGAGCTGTCGCAGCAGCAATCGTCCGCCGAGAAAGGCGTCCTCGCTGACGTCGTCACCGTGCTCGGTGACGTCTTCACTCATCGGCGCGCAATTCATGCGCGAAACCCGCATCGGCCAACAACTCGCGCGCGGCGCGGTTGTCGTCCTCATGGACCAGGATCCGCCGCGGCAGGATGCCGAGCGACCCCTCGATGACGCTCATGTTCTGGTCCAGCACCAGATGATGGATATTGGCGCTGTCGAGCAATGCTGTGATCGCAGACACCAGCACCATGTCATTGGTTCGGACCAATTCCCGCAAGTGTTCGTTCTCCATGTTTCATGCCCAGCGCAGACCATGCGACAGATGTCAACAGCTTCGTACTATTGCCGCCCCAGCGCGCAGTTTCTATTGTAGCCTTCAGGCGCGGTGATCGAGTTGCCGGATCACGCCCTAGGATAGTGTGAATTCGGCAAATTTGGAGACCAGCGTGGCGGTTATTGTCCCCTTTGAAAACCCGTCGAACGCTTCGATAGACCCGCTGGTCGCCCTGGTCGCCGCCGACATGGAACGCGTCAATGCGACCATCCTGACGCGGACCGGCTCAGAGGTCACCATGATCCCGGAGGTCGCCAACCACCTGATCTCCTCCGGGGGAAAACGCCTGCGGCCGATGCTGACATTGGCGATGGCCCAGCTCTCCGGCTATTCCGGGGACGGCCATATCAAGCTCGCCGCCGCCGTCGAGTTCATGCATACCGCAACCCTGCTGCATGACGACGTGGTCGACGAAAGCGAGCTCCGGCGCGGCAAATTGTCGGCACGGATGCTCTGGGGCAACGAGGCCAGCGTCCTGGTCGGCGACTTCCTGCTCGGGCAGGCCTTCCGCATGATGGTCGAGGTCGGCTCGTTGCGCGCGCTCGACATCCTCTCCTCCGCCGCTGCCACCATCGCCGAGGGCGAGGTGATGCAGCTTGCCGCCGCCAAGAACACCGCGACCACCGAGGATGAATATCTCGCCGTGATCCGCGGCAAGACCGCGGAATTGTTCGCCGCCGCCTGCGAGGTCGGCCCCGTCATCGCCAACCGGCCGAAGGCGGAGCAGACCGCCTGCCGCTCGGTCGGCATGAATCTCGGCATCGCCTTCCAGCTTGTCGACGACGTGCTCGACTATGGTGGCAAGTCAGCCAAGCTCGGCAAGAATGTCGGCGACGATTTTCGCGAGGGCAAGATCACGCTGCCGGTGGTGCTGGCCTTCCGCCGCGGCAATGACAGCGAACGCGAGTTCTGGGTCCGCGCGCTGGAGCAAGGCGAGATCCGCGGCGGCGATCTCGACCACGCCATCGGCTTGATGACCAAGCACCGCGCGCTCGAGGACACGCTGACCCGCGCCCACCACTACGGCGCCATGGCCGTCGACGCGCTGGCGCTGTTTCCGCCCTCACCGATGAAGACCGCACTCGAGCAGGTCGTAGCCTTCTGCCTGGCGCGCTCGCATTGAACGATGCGTAGGATGGGTAGAGCGCAGCGTGCCCACCCTACAACTCGTCGTCGTCATTGCGAGCGCAGCGAAGCAATCCATCTCACCGCTTGTGGAGATATGGATTGCTTCGTCGCTTCGCTCCTCGCAATGACGGTGTAGCTAGCTCAGCACGCCCGAATGCACCCACCAGATGGGGTGCTGGCGGCGCAGCTTCTCGGCGGCGCGCTGGGCGTCGGCGGTGTTCTCGTAGATCGCAAAGCATGTGGCGCCGGAGCCGGACATCCGCGCGAGCCATGCACCATCGGTGGCGTTGAGCGCGGCGATCACCTCGCCGATCACCGGCTGGATGCGCACCGCCGGCGCTTCCAGGTCGTTCGAGCTGCCGGCAAGGGCCTCGACCCATTCTTCGAGCGAGCCGCCCTGCTCCGGCCAGGACGGCGCCTGCAGCATCACGTCGGTGGCGCCGACCAGGAGGTCGCCGGGGCGCAAGCCAAGCTCCGCGAACACGTCCTTGGTGGCGACGGGGATCCGCGGATTGACCATGACGCACGGCAGCTTCGGCAGGTTGAGCGGCATCAGCGTCTCGCCGACCCCGGTCATGTCGCAGGCATGCGAGGCGACGCAGACCGGCACGTCGGCACCGGTTTTCAGCGCAACGTCGCGCAAACGCTCGTCGTCGAGGGCGAGATCGTTCAGTCGCGCGAGCAGCCGCAGCGCCGCCGCGGCATCGGCCGAACCGCCGCCGATCCCGGCGGCCACCGGCAACACTTTCTCCAGCACAAAGCTGCCGGCCTTCAGGCCGGGAACGCGCTCGCCGAGCAGGCGCGCGGCCTTCAGCACGAGATTATCAGCGGTCTCGCCGCAGGCCTCCGCCATCGGCCCTGACGTCGTGAGCGTGAGTTCTTCGCCCGGCGTCAGCGTCAGGCGATCGGCACAATCGGCGAACGCCACCACGCTTTCAAGGTCGTGATAGCCGTCGACGCGCCGCCCAATCACCCGCAGGGTCAGGTTGACCTTGGCACGTGCGTCCTCAATCAGCGCCGGCATCGACAAACCGCCCCCATAATCTCTTTGGATCAGCCCCCCTTGCCGTCTTCTTTCTTCTTCTCGACGGCGGCGGCGTTGTTAGAGGCGTCCTCCGGCAGGCCGTTCTCGATCTTGGCTTCGATCTTCGGCAGTTCGTCGGCCTCCGGCTTGAGGTCGCGCGCATGCGCCCACTGGAACTTGGCTTCGAGCGTGCGGCCGACCCGCCAATAGGCATCGCCGAGATGGTCGTTGATGGTCGGATCTTCCGGCTTGAGGTCGATGGCGCGCTCGAGCTGCTTCACTGCCTCATCGTAATTGCCGATACGGTAATAGGCCCAGCCGAGCGAATCCACGATGTAGCCGTCGTCGGGGCGCTGCTCGACGGCACGCTTGATCATCTTCATGCCCTCGTCGAGATTGATGCCCTGATCGATCCAGGAATAGCCGAGATAGTTCAGCACGTGCGGCTGCTCGGGCTGCATCTCCAGCGCCTTTCGCATGTCAGCTTCGGCCTTGGTCCACTGCTTGGAGCGCTCCTCGCAGATGCCGCGGTAGTAGTAGGTAACCCAGGCGTTCTTGTCGCCGGCCGTCGGCATCGCATCGATCGCCTGCGTGTAGGTGCCAGCGCAATCGGCGAACTTCTTGCGGCCACGCTCGATATTGCCGAGCGCCATGATGGCCTCGATGTCCTTCGGCGATTCGGCGGTGAGTTCCTTCAGGATCTTGATCGCCTCGTCGCTGCGGTCGGCGGCGTCGAGATCGGTCGCAAGCTGGATCTGCGCGTTGCGCTTCAGCGGCGATGAGGCCGGCATCCGCTCATAGATCTTGATCGCCATCTGCGGTTTCTTGACGCTCTCATAGAGGTCAGCGAGCGAAAGCAGCGCCAGCGGATGATTGGGCTGCAGGTACAGCGCAAGCTGCAGATAGACCAGCGCCAGATCCTCGCCGCCGCGGCGCGTCAGCGTCGCGCCGATGCCATAGAGCGCTTCGGCCGCACCGGACTGCGCCGAATCGACCAGCGGCGATAGCTTCTTGCCGGCCTTGGCCTCGCGGATGCCCTCCTGCACCAGCGGATGGCGCGGCAACTTCTTGTCGAAGGCCTCATAGAGGGACGTAGCGGCAGCCGCATCCTTGTTGCGCGACGACCAGCGCGCATATTCGTCCACGATCCGCAACATGGAATCATCGAGCTTGTAGGCGCGCTCGAAGCGGGTGCCCGCGTCCTTCTCCTTGCCGGAAAGCTCCAGGATCATGCCGGCGTGGAGATCCTTGAACAGCGGATACCATTCCGGGCCGGTGAGCTTGTCGATGTTGGCGACCGCCACCTTGGCATCGCCCGCGCCATAGCTCGCCCAGGCTGCCAGCAGCGTCGCGACCAGGTCGGTGATCGGTCCGCGGATCGACTGATTGACGTTGACCTGCGCGGCCGCGTACTTCTTCAGCTTCAGGTCGCGTACGCCGACGACGAGCCGCGCGACGCGGTTCGACTTGTCCTGCGCGAGGATGCGGTCGGCAAGCTTGACGGCCTCGTCGATGTCGCCTTCGGCCAGCGAGGAGATGAAGGCGCGGTCGAGCAGTTCGTTGTTCTTCGGATCGGTGCGGAGTGCCGAGCGGTAAAATGCCGCAGCGGAGGCCGCATCGCGCTCGACGCTGGCGTGGCGGGCGGCGAGATAGCTGCCGGCCGTGGTCAGCGATTTCAAATCGTTCTTGGTCGGAAACTGCGCCGCGTTGTCGGCAGGATGATCCGGCGTCTGCGCATAGAGCGCGCCAGGTGCGGCGAGCATGGCCAGGCTGAGAGCAGCAATCGTCCAGCGGTTAAAGCGTGTAGAAAGCATCACGGTTCGCCTTGCTCCAAGGGATTTACGGCGGGATTAACGGCGGCGATCTCTCAGGATCAGTGTCGAATGCAAACCCAAGCGGCGGCATCCCGGCCAGCGACAATGCCGTTTTTGGCCTTCAACCGCAAGGACACGGGTGGCGAATCGATTGGCAGATTGGCCTTCGAAGCCGCCGATTTAGCCAACAATACCGGAAAACGCTTCCAGTGTGGCGGTATCGTGGCCGGTGCGGCCCGATTATCGGAGCATCCACTCACGCAATTGTGGTCACCCCCGGCTTTATATCGCTGCTTGCACCACCACGGTCACATCGCCTCGTAGTTGGGCCCGCCACCGCCCTCGGGAGGAACCCAGGTGATGTTACCGTTCGGGTCCTTCACGTCGCAGGTTTTGCAGTGGACACAGTTCTGCGCGTTGATCTGGAAACGCGGGCCTGAGGCTTCCTCGACCCATTCATAGACACCGGCCGGGCAATAGCGGTTGGACGGGCCGGCATAGACGTCGTGCTCCGACGTCTTCTGCAGGTTCATGTCGGCGACCTTTAGATGGACCGGCTGGTCCTCCTCATGGTTGGTGTTGGAGAGGAACACCGAGGACAATTTGTCGAACGAGATCTTGCCGTCCGGCTTCGGATAGGCGATCGGCGTGTGCTGTTTCGCCGGGTCCAGCGTCTTGCGATCGGGCTTGGCGTGCGACTGGGTTCCGAACAGCGAGAAGCCCAGCGTGTTGCACCACATGTCGAAGCCGCCGAGTGCCACGCCGAGCACCGTGCCGAATTTCGACCACAGCGGCTTGACGTTCCTGACACGATGGAGGTCCTTGCCGATGGCGGACTCGCGCCAGGCGTTTTCATACTCCACGAGCTCGTCATTGGCGCGGCCGGCGCCGATCGCCGCCGCCACATGCTCCGCAGCGAGCATGCCGCTGCCCATCGCGTTGTGGACGCCCTTGATGCGCGGCACGTTGACGAAGCCGGCCGCGCAGCCGATCAGCGCGCCGCCCGGGAAGGTCAGCCGCGGCACCGACTGGTAGCCGCCTTCGGTGATGGCTCGCGCGCCATAACCGAGCCGCTTGCCGCCTTCGAGCACGGCGCGGATCGAGGGATGCGTTTTGAAGCGCTGGAATTCGTCGAACGGCGACAGATACGGATCGTCGTAGTTGAGATGCACGACGAAGCCGACCGCAACGCGGTTGTCGTCGTAGTGATAGAGGAACGAGCCGCCGCCGGTGGAATTGTTGAGCGGCCAGCCGAAGGAATGCTGAATCAGGCCCTTCTGGTGCTTGGCGGGATCGATCTGCCACACCTCTTTCAAGCCGATGCCGAATTTCGGCGGCTCGCTCTTGGCATCGAGCTGGTACTTCGCGATGAGCTGCTTCGACAGGCTGCCGCGCGCGCCTTCGGCGAACAGCGTGTATTTGCCGACGAGCTCCATGCCGCGAGTGTAGGAGTCCTTGTGCGAGCCGTCCTTGGCGATGCCCATGTCGCCGGTGGCGATGCCGCGCACATTGCCATTGTCGTCATAGAGCACTTCGGCGGCAGCAAAGCCCGGATAGATTTCGACGCCCAGCGCTTCCGCCTTGGGCGCCAGCCAGCGGCAGACATTGCCGAGCGAGCCGATATAGCAGTGATGATTGTTCATCAGCGGCGGCATCATGAAGTTCGGCAGCCGGATCGCGCCCGCGGCCGTCATCCAGTAGAAGCGGTCGTCCTTCACCTGGGTCTTCAGCGGACAGTCGGCATCCTCGCGCCAGTCCGGAATCAATTTGTCGAGCGCCGCCGGATCGATCACCGCGCCGGAGAGGATATGCGCGCCGACCTCGGAACCCTTCTCCACCACGACGATGCTGAGATCGGGATTGAGCTGTTTCAGCCGGATCGCAGCCGAGAGGCCCGACGGTCCGGCGCCGACGATCACGACGTCGAATTCCATGGATTCGCGGGGCGGTAATTCTTCGGTGCTCATGGTCTCTTCTCAGCCCGGTTGAGAACGCTTCTAATTCGTTAGGCTGCGTTGTTTCCGATTTTTGTCGCGAGGACAACCATTGAAATGCATTTCGCGACGGCGCGATGCATCCTAAATTGCGGGCGGAGGACTTGTATCCCACCATGACGCCCGAGCCCGCCCCTACCTTAAAGCAATTGCTGGCCTTTTACCTGGAGGCCGGGGTCGATTGCGCGCTTGTTGACGAGCCGATCAACCGGCTTGCGGAGGCCGAGCCTGTTCCCGCCGCACCGCCGCGCGAGGGGGCGTCGCCGCGTCCTCAGCGCGAGATGCCGCCTGCGGCGCCGGCAGTTCCGCGCAGCGAAATCACCATCGCGCCGGATGCGGCGGTTGCGTCTGCACGCGAGGCGGCACGGACCGCGCCGACGCTGGACGCGCTGCGGACGCTGCTGGCGAATTTCGACGGCTGCGCGCTGAAGCATACCGCGACCAAGCTTGTGTTCGCCGACGGCAATCCGGCGGCGCGGGTGATGTTCGTGGGCGAAGCGCCCGGGCGTGACGAGGACATCGAGGGCCTGCCCTTTGTCGGCCGCTCCGGCAAGCTCCTGGACCGGATGATCGCGGCGATCGGGCTCGACCGCAGCAAGGCCTATATCGCCAACGTGATTCCGTGGCGGCCGCCCGGCAACCGCACGCCGACGCCGCAGGAGACGCAGGTGTGCCTGCCCTTCATCCAGCGCCAGATCGAATTGGTGAATCCCGACGTGCTGGTCACGCTCGGCAATCCCTCGACACAGGCGCTGATCGGCACGCGCGAGGGCATCATGCGCACCCGCGGCAAATGGTTCGACTACGACACCGGCACCCGGACAATCCGCGCCATCGCTACCTTCCACCCCGCCTATCTGTTGCGCTCGCCCTCCTACAAGCGGATGTCATGGCAAGACCTCCGCGCCATCGCGAAGGCGCTGGGGCAGCAGAGTTCGTCCTCATCCTGAGAGACCGTAGGATAGGCACGCTGCGCTTTGCCCACCCCACGCTTTCCCCTCATCCCGAGGAGCCTGCGCAGCAGGCGTCTCGAAGGATGGGGCCACGGGCGAGACTGGGGCCTCATGGTTCGAGACGCGCGAAGACGCGCTCCTCACCATGAGGGGCTGACGGCGAGAAACAGGCCTACGGCCCCTTCGGCCGCACGATGGCCCAGCCGATCCTGAGCAGCGGCTGCCGGCCGTTGACCAGCCATTCGAACGATCGCGGCACTTCCGGCACCAGGTCCGGGAAGCGTTGCGCGATCTCGGGCGGCGGCGCGCCCGACGTATCGGACGCGCGCCAGACGATCAGTCCGCCGGTCTCATTAAGCTTCGCCGGCGAGAGCCAGGGCGTCCGCGGCCTTCCGTCGAGCAACAGATGCGGGCGCCGCGGGTCCATCGCGATCAGACGCGCCAACTCGGGATCGCCGGCCACCGCGCGCAACCGCTGGTTGGTGCGCCGCTCAAAACTGTCGGCGAAGAAATGCCCGATCGAGGCCGCCGGCATCGAGGTCCGTACTTCGGCTGTGCCGGTCCAGGGCACGAACAGCGTCGCCGCGACGACGGCCAAGGCCGGCGCGGCAATCGCCGCCGCCCAGGCCGAGCGCAACAACCGCTGGCGGTAGAGATGGATGAGATCGCCGGCATTGACGATCACGGCCAATCCCGACAGCAGCAGCGCAACGCCGGCGCCGCCGACCACGTGGTCGAGATGGAACAGGCCGGCGAGCAGGCTGCCAATCAGCGCCGGCGCGAAGGCGAAGAAATAGACGAACTGCCGTCCCAGGGGATCGAGCGGCGGCCGGCCGATGATCGGCGCCTCCTCCGGCTTGCGGGCGAACCAGGGAGAATTGACGACAAGGAGCAGCGCGATGCCGGCCATCGACACCACCAGGCCGCCGAGCAGCACGCCGGAGCGCGTCACCCGCGCACGCAAATCCGCGACATCAGGCAGCGGCGGCAGCGTCACAACATCCGAGCGCATCAGCCAGATCAAGTAAGGCAGCGCCAGCACGATCACCACGAGCAGCGCAAACAGCGGATCAAGCGAGGCCAGCGTGCGGCGTCCGCGCGCGGTCGCCAGCGCAAAGGCCAGGACCAGCAGGATCATCCCGATCGCCACCGGTGTCGTCAGCAGCAACAGGCCGCAATCGATCGACCACGCAAACCAGGCGCTGCGCCGGTTCTGGCCGAACAATTGCCAGGAATGCAGCAGCAACAGCGCCCAGAGCGGTCGCGCCAGCACCAGCGGCCCGAACTCGAGGCCGGGCGAAGAGAACGCAGTGACCGTCATCGTCAGCAGCACGGCGAGGACCGCCTGCTGTCCGCCGATGATGGCGCGGCCGAGGTGATAGAGGCTCACGAAGGTCGCGATCGCGCAAATCTGTGCCAACAGATAGATGCCGAAGACGTGATTGCCGGCGGCGCGGAATGCGATGTCGGCGAGCCAGAACGCGAGCGGCGGGCCGAGATCGGTGCCGACCTGGTATTCGCGGCCGAAGGCGAGCACGGTCGCGACATCGCCGGGCGGGCTGCGATAGATCAACAGCGGCACCAGCAGCCACAGCGCGGCCTGCGCCAGCACCACGATCCAGACCACGAGCCGCGGCCGGGCGCGGATCAGTTCGACGACCAGGGAGGTGAAACGCATGCGCCCAAAATGCCCGGAACCAGCCCTGTGTGCGGCCTCAATCGATCCCGAGATTGATAAAGGGCCGACGCGATGGAGGCAACGGGGCTAGGCAGCCGTCGCCTCGGCCTCGATGGTCGGGTCCACCGTGAAGAGATCGGGCTCGATCGTTTCCGGAAAATGCTTCTGCCGCGCGGCGATCACGGGCGCGAAGAAGCTGCGGTGATGCGCGCTCGGGCCGAGGCGATCCAGCGCCTCCAGATGTTCCGGCACCGCATAGCCCTTGTGCTGTTCGAAGCCATAGCCGGGACAATCCAGCGCCAGCGCGCACATCAGCCGATCCCGCGTCACCTTGGCGATGATGGAAGCGGCTGCGATCGACATCACGATGCCGTCACCGCCGATCACGGCCTCACAGTCGCAAGTCACGGCGACCTTGTCGCGGCCGTCGACGAAGACATGCTTGGGGGCCTCCGGCAGCGCCTGCACGGCGCGCGCCAACGCCCAGAGCGAGGCGCGGAGGATATTGTCGCGATCGATTCGCGCCGGCGAAGCGAAAGCCACCGCAAACGCCGACGTCGCGCAGATCTGCTCAAACAGCTCTTCGCGCCGTTCCGCGGTCAACCGCTTCGAATCGTCGATGCCTTTCGGAATCCGCTTCGGGTCGAGCACCACGGCCGCGGCGACCACGGGACCTGCCAAGGGACCGCGTCCGGCCTCGTCGCAGCCGGCAATCGGCCACACCCCGCGCTTGATCAGCGCGCGCTCGCGCCGAAAGCTCGGCGGCGTCACCGCGATCACGCCCTTTGCCGGTTTGACCGGCTTTTTCTTCTCAGACTTGTCCCGACTCATGGGCGCGACTGTGCTGAAGCAGCCGCCGCCGCGCAACCGGGAACCCGGCGCTCGTCCCCATTATTCAATGGAGGTGTTCAGAATAGGCTCAATTGCTCGCCGCTCTGCTTGGGCTTGACGAAATGGTCGGTCGTCAGCTTCGAGCGGCGCTTGTTCAGGCCGAGCTTCTCGCAGGCGATCTCGAACCTGCGGCCGATCATCCAGGCCATCGGCCCGGTGCCCTTCATCCGCGTCCCCCACTGCGAGTCGTAGTCGCGCCCGCCGCGCATATCGCGGATCAGGGTGAAGACGTGACGGTAGCGGTCCGGGTAGTTCGCGAGCAGCCATTCCCGGAACAGGTCGCGCACTTCCAGCGGCAGCCGCAGCAGCACGTAACTTGCTTCCTTGGCGCCGGCATGCGCCGCCGCATCGAGGATGCGCTCGATCTCCGAATCGTTCAGCGCGGGGATCACGGGCGCCACCATTACGGTGGTGGGGATGCCGGCATCCGAAAGTCGCTTGATCGCCTCCAGCCGCTTCGGCGGCGTCGAGGCGCGCGGCTCCATGGTGCGCGCCAATTTGGCATCGAGCGTCGTCACCGACAGCGCGACCTTGACCAGATTGCGCTTCGCCATCCGCTGCAGGATGTCGATGTCGCGCACGACCAGCGCCGACTTGGTGACGATGCCGACCGGATGACCGGCGCGCTCCAGGGTTTCGAGGATGCCGCGCATGATCTTGTGTTCGCGCTCGATCGGCTGGTACGGATCGGTGTTGGTACCGATCGCGATCATGCGCGGCTCATAGCCCGGCGCGGCGAGCTCCTTCTCGAGCAGCGCCGGCGCATCAGGTTTTGCCAAAAGCTTCGATTCGAAATCCAGTCCTGGCGACAGGCCGAGATAGGCATGGGTCGGCCGCGCGAAGCAGTAGACGCAGCCATGCTCGCAACCTCGGTACGGATTGATCGACCGGTCGAAGCCGATATCGGGCGAGTCGTTGCGCGCGATCACCTTGCGCGAGGTGTCGAGCGAGACAGTGGTCTTGAACGGCGGCAGGTCTTCCAGGCTCTGCCAGCCGTCGTCGAACGTAACGCGCGCCTCGGCCTCGTAACGGCCGCTGGCATTGGATTGCGCGCCGCGGCCGCGCCGCCGTTCGCGCTCGATCGCGACCGCGAGTTCGGGAAACGCGGAGGGCGCACCCGCCGGTGTGGAGGGCGCCGTCACCGGCGGGTGCTTGAGGGCATGAGAGGATGCTCGGCTCATGCTCCGAAGCTAGCACGCCTTGAGAACAAATCAAGAACACATTCGCGAAATTCCACAGCGGCGCTGCCGCAAAAAACTGCACCCTTACGGCTGTTTTGATTGTGACAAGGTGATAACAATTTTCGAGCTTTCCACCCATTTTGAGCCAACGAAGCCTCTGTCGATGTTGAGCGTGATTATTCCGACCGAGGGCGACGAGCGGACCGCAGTCGCCACCCTTGCGGCGCTGGTGCCGGGCGCCGCGGCCGGAGTCGTGAAAGAGGTGCTGCTGGTGGATCGCGCCAAGGACGGCGCCAAGACCGACGTGATCGAGCGCGTCGCCGATGTCGCCGGCTGCCGCTTCATGGCCTTCGACGGCAGTCGCGCCGCAGCGCTGGCGGCCGGCGCCCGTCAAGCGCGCTCGCCCTGGCTGATGTTCCTGCATGCCGGCGCCGTACTCGACAGCGGCTGGATCGAGGAGACCGCCCAGTTCATCCAGGGCGTCGCGATGAGCGGCCGGCCGCGCGCCGGCATCTTCCGCTACGCCCGCTCGCCCTACACCGACGCACGCCTGCGCGACAGCTTCAAGTTCGTCGCCCGCATGCTGACCGGCCCGACTGCCGAACAAGGCCTCCTGATCGCGCGCGATCACTATGAGCAGCTCGGCGGCTACCGCCCGGATGCCCCCCGCTCCGAGGCGCGGCTATTGCGGCAGCTCGGCCGCTCCTCCCGCACCATGCTGCGCAGCCGGATCATCGTGGCGTAGTTCCTTCCGCTTCCCTCGTCATTCCGGGATGCGCCAAAGGCGCAGGCCCGGAATGACAGCGCCTGATACTTGCCAAAGTCAAATAATTATTTGACAATGGCAATTATTGAGGTGCCCCTATGTCAGAGCCGGATTCCGAAATCCAAATCGCCGCGGTGCGGGCGTTCAATCGCTTCTACACCCGCAAGCTCGGCGTCCTCGACCAGCATTTATTGAAAAGCCCGTTCTCGCTCAGCGAGGCGCGGGTGCTTTATGAGCTGGCCCATCGCGAGGAGATATCGGCAAAGGAGATCGGGACCGAGCTCGGGCTCGATCCCGGCTATCTCAGCCGCATCCTGCAGAAATTCGACGAGGACGGGCTTTTGACCCGACGCCCGCTCGCCTCCGACCGCCGGCAATACCAGCTCGGCCTCACCGCAAAGGGGCGGCAGACCTTTACCAGGATCAACCGCACCTCGCATGACGAGGTGGCGGCGATGCTGGCACGGCTTCAGCCGGACGATCGCGTCCGCCTGACCGGAGCAATGGGCACGATCGAGCGGCTGCTCGGCGAGACCCAGCCGTCGCGCGCGGTGCTGCGCGATCCGCGGCCGGGCGATATGGGCTGGGTGGCGCAGAGCCATGGCGCGCTCTACGCCAGCGAATACGGCTTCGATTCATCCTTCGAGGCGCTGGTCGCCGAGATCGTCGCAAAATTCCTGACCTCGTTCGACGCCTCGCGCGAACGCTGCTGGATCGCCGATCTCGAAGGTGCGCCGGTCGGCTCGGTGTTCCTGGTCAGGCATTCCGACGACATCGCCAAGCTCAGGCTGCTCTTGATCGACCCGGCCGGGCGCGGCCAGGGACTCGGCAGGCGGCTGGTTGGCGAATGCATCAGCTTCGCCAGGGCCTGCGGCTACCGCAAGATCACGCTCTGGACCCAGAGCATCCTGATCGCCGCGCGAAAAATCTATGAGGACGCAGGCTTCGTGCTGGTGAAAAGCGAGCCGCATCGCAGCTTTGGGCAGGACCTCGTCGGCGAGACCTGGGAGCGGACGCTGTGAAGTTGACGCGTCGCGATCCACCGCGGCGCGTCACGCCGGAGCTGCTTGCCTTCCATATCAAGCAAGCGCACGCGCTCAGGGCCGAGGCTTATCGAGATATGATGCGCGCGTTGTGGGCGCGGCTGCTAAGGATCACCCACAAGCGGTGCTCAACCTAAACCGTCGCGCCTTGCGCCTTCGGCCGGCGCAGGTGCTCGTCCAGCCGCGGCATGATCTCGACGAAATTGCAGGGGCGCGTGCGGTAGTCGAGCTGCGCCGCCAGAATGCCGTCCCAGCCGTCGCGGCAGGCGCCGGGCGAGCCCGGCAGGCAAAAGATGTAGGTCGCCCCCGCAACGCCTGCGGTGGCGCGGCTCTGGATCGTCGAGACGCCGATCTTGGCGTGGCTCAGCATGTGGAAGGCGATCGAGAAACCGTCCATCCGCTTTTCGAACAGCGGCTCGATCGCTTCCGGCGTCACGTCGCGGCCGGTGAAGCCGGTGCCGCCAGTGGTGATGATCGCATCGACGCCGGCGTCAGCGATCCAGCGCGCCACGACCGTGCGGATCGCCTCGACGTCGTCGGTGACGATCTCGCGCGCCGCGAGCTTGTGGCCGGCGGCCGTGATGCGATCCGCCAGAGTCGTTCCGGACTTGTCGTCGGCGAGCGCGCGGGTGTCGGAAACCGTCAGCACCGCGATATTAAGTGGAATGAACGGTTTCGTTTCATCGATCGAGGCCATAACACTTATTCTCCCCGTCATGCCCGGGCTTGACGATCACCATCCAATTCTCACAGCGCCCCGGCGCCAAAGGTGTTGCAGGCCGACACCGTGCCTTGCTGGTAGCCGGTCATGAACCATTGCCGCCGCTGCTGCGCCGAGCCGTGGGTGAAGGAGTCCGGCACCACCCTGCCCGTCGCCTGCCGCTGCAGCGTATCGTCGCCGATTGCGGTTGCCGTCTTGAGTGCCGCGTCGATGTCGCCGGCCTCGAGGAAGCCCGGCCGCTTCTTCTCCTCGCGGTTGACCCAGACGCCGGAGAGGCAGTCGGCCTGCAGCTCGACCTTCACCTGCAGCGCATTGGCCTCGGCCTTGCTGTCGGCCGCCTGTTGCAGCCGCGTCACGCGTGGGATGATGCCGAGCAGGTTCTGCACGTGATGGCCCGCCTCATGGGCGATGATATAGGCCGCGGTGAACTGGCAGGCGCTGCCCGAGCAGCCACGGAACCGCGTCTCGACCTCGCGGAAGAAGGCGGTGTCGAGATAGATGGTCTTATCCGGCGGGCAGTAGAACGGCCCCATCGCCGACTGCGCCATGCCGCAGCGGCCGCCATTGGTGGCGTTGCGGAACAAGACGATCTTCGGACCGGTGAAGGTCTGGCCATTGGCCTGGAAGATCTCGGTCCAGCGATCGTCGATCTCGCCCAGGATGCCGGAGATCATGCTGCCCATTTCGTCGGTCGGCGCGCCGGTCTTGCCGGAGGCCGTCCGGCGATCGGTCTGGTAGGTCGGCGCCTGTCCGCCGCCGGTCAGGATTTCGGCGCCGCCGATCAGGATGCGCGGGTCGATGCCGAAGGCGTAGCCGAGCAGGCCGAGCACGATGATGGTGCCGATGCCGAGCCCGCCGCCGCCCATGGGGATGCCGAAGCCGCCGCCGCCTCCGCCGCCACCCTGGTCGCGACGATCCTCGATGTCGTCGCTGCGACGGAAATCATCGTAACGCATGGCGGTTTTCCCTTAAGTCCTAACCTGTGTAAACGCGGAACAGACGTAAAATTTCCGTTCCGTTAATCAATAGCCTGCCCGGCAATTATTGCCTAGTGCGACGCGCACCATCCGCGCATGGCTGATGCGGCCAACGTCTTCACGAATCGCATCAGCTTGCCTGCAACGAACTCGATGTCCGATTCCGCTGTCGCTGGCGCAATTCGCATAACGCATGCTGCGAGGCAGCACTCGATTTCAAATCCGAAAACGCTGCACGATCGAAATGCGCAGAACTTGTCGCGTGCCATTTTCGATTAAGTCGTTTTTTACTTTGGCGGGTCATGGTGGCGCCAGTCGGTTGTTTAGTCCCGCGTCGCCGACAGCGTCGCCTGAGTCAGAGTTATGAGTCATGGTTGAGTCGCGTCGCGGGGCGTCTGCAAGGGCGCCCCGCACTAAATTTGAATCCACGTCTCCGAGTCGAATCGTCATAGGCGATTGCGTCGCCGAGATGTCGAAGCTTGCAGCCGGTTCTGTCGACGTCGTGTTCGCAGACCCACCCTACAATCTGCAGCTCAAGGGCGACCTCAAACGCCCCGACGAATCCCATGTCGATGCCGTCAATGACGACTGGGACAAGTTCTCCTCCTTTGCCGCCTATGACGACTTCACGCGCGCCTGGCTGCTCGCCGCGCGCCGCGTCATGAAGCCGTCGGCCACGATCTGGGTGATCGGCTCCTATCACAATATCTTCCGCGTCGGCGCCATCATGCAGGACCTCGGCTTCTGGCTCCTGAACGATATCGTCTGGCGCAAGTCGAACCCGATGCCGAATTTCCGCGGCCGCCGCTTCACCAATGCGCACGAGACCATGATCTGGGCCGCGCGTGATGAGAAGGCCAAGGGCTATACCTTCAATTACGAAGTGCTGAAGGCAGCGAACGAGGACGTGCAAGCGCGCTCCGACTGGCTGATCCCGCTCTGCACCGGCGAAGAGCGCCTCAAGGGCAAGGACGGCAAGAAGGTGCATCCGACCCAGAAGCCCGAACAGCTTCTCGCGCGCGTGCTGCTCTCCTCCTCGAAGCCCGGCGACCTCGTGCTCGATCCCTTCAACGGCACCGGCACCACCGGCGCCGTGGCAAAACGTCTCGGCCGCCGCTATCTCGGCATCGAGCGCGACGCCGCCTATGCCGCCGCCGCCGAAGCGCGCATCGCCGCCATCGAGCCGCTGCCGCAGGAAACGCTCGCCCCGTTCATGACTGCGCGCGAGGCGCCGCGCGTCGCCTTCTCCGAACTGATCGAGCGCGGCATGATCATGCCGGGCGCGAAACTCGTCGACGCCAAGAAGCGGGTCGGTGCCCTCGTGCGCGCCGACGGCGCCATCATGCTCGGGGACAAGGTTGGCTCGATCCACCGCATCGGCGCGGTCGCCCAAGGCTCGGGTGCCTGCAACGGCTGGACCTTCTGGCACGTCGAGACCAAGAACGGCCTCAGGCTGATCGACGAACTGCGCGCCGAAATCCGCTCCGGGATGGCCGCGGGCTGAGCCTCCTCAATATCCTCCGTCATTCCGGGGCTCGCGAAGCGAGAACCCGGAATCCATTTCACCACCTGCGCCTGAGGCACAATGGATTCCGGGCCTGCACCTGACGGCGCATCCCGGAATGACGAAAGAAGTCCTGTTCACTTCTGTGCTTCCGGGCCAACAAGCTAAGCTGCACAGCAAGCCACGATGACGCCGTGTTGAACGCTCTTGCCTTGATTCGGCGCGAACAAAGCGCCTAGAGTCCGGCTATCGGTCGCTGTTTCGATTGGATTGCCCGATGCGCAGACAATCCGAGACGTTGCTGCTTGTGCCGCTGTTGCCGATATTCTTCGTCGGCATGTTCCCGATATTGCTTTTTGGCCTGCTCGGCTTTTTCGGCCTCGGCATCTTCGGCGTCCTCTTGGTCTCCGTCGGACTGACGAGCGCATTGGAGGCGCATGGCCAGTTCACCGAGGACATCATTACGCACGGCTATGGGCGCAGCGCCGAGCGTGCCGCTCACGCCACCGATCTGCAAACCGCGACGCGCTTCGCCGCGCTGCTGGACGCAGCAGGGATTGCGCTGATCGTCGCCAGCGCGGTTGGCTTTATGTACTTCGGCTGATCGCCAAGCCGCCCGAGGCGCTTTCACAAATTCATCGCTTGCGCGCTCCGCCCGATGTGGCGCATGAGTGCGGCCCGCGGCCCATGCGGCTCGCGTCCCGATTTGGTCGGCAACAAAACAAACGGAGCCTTTGAGATGCTCAAATTCTACTTCAACGGAGCACCGAACCCGAACAAGGTCGCACTGTTCCTGGAAGAGTCCGGCCTCGCTTTCGAGGCAATACCGGTCGACACCCGCAAGGGCGAGCAGTTCAAGCCGGAATTTTTGAAGGTCAATCCGAACGCCAAGGTGCCGGCGATCGACGATGACGGCGTGTTCGTGTTCGATTCCAACGCGATCCTGCTCTACCTTGCCGAGAAGACCGGAAAATTCCTGCCCGCCAATACGCCGGCGAGCCGCGCGCAGATGCTGTCCTGGCTGATGTTCATCGCCACCGGCCTCGGCCCCTATTCGGGTCAGGCAGTGCATTTCAAGACGGTGGCGCCAAAGGAACTGGAATACGCGCATAACCGCTACCAGTACGAGGCGAACCGCCACTACAAGATTCTCGACGACCACCTCGCCAAGAGCCGCTACATGGTCGGCGACACCTACACGATCGTCGACATGGCGCTCTGGGGCTGGGCACGGCTGGGGTCGTTCGTGCTCGGCGAGGAAGCTTACGCCAAGTACCCGAACGTCAAGCGCCTGGTCGACGAGATTTCAGCCCGGCCGGCCGCCGCACGCGCGATCGCATTGAAGGACAAGTTCACCTTCAAGGCCGAACTGGACGAGGAAGCGAAGAACTTCATGTTCGGCCACCTCAAAACCAAGGTGGCTTAACCGCCCTTCCGGCGCGCCGGCGTATGCCGGCGCGCGAGGTCGGCCAGGTGGACAGGCGTGCGGGAGCAAGGAAACCGCGCGCCGTGCCCACCTAATTCCGTCAGATCATCAGATCGTGCATCCCGTGGGTGACCGCGGCGCTCCCGACAAGCTCGGAAGCCGGGCCATAATGATCGGCCGTGTGTTGTCCATGCAGCAACGCCTCGATTGCTTGTGCCGCCTCCGGTCCGTGGATTGCTGCAGCGTCTTCGGGATGACTGCTCGATGCCGGGCCGTGGCCCACATTTCCGAGGTCGAAGCCCTTCGAAGCTCCAGGATCGTAGCTCGTCTCCTTGAAGTGGAATGAGTCTCCGAGCCGCGCACCGGCCGGCCCTGAGCCAAACACCCCCTCGGCAACAGAGGATGGCGCCAAACCCGAGGACCCGCCGGTTGAGCCGCCATCGATTGCATTGCCATGAGTCCCGGCGGCATCAGAAGAGCCGCCGTTCGTCGGTAGCTCCTTGTCGGTTTTGTCATTCAATGCAACGGTGGAACTCAGTGCCCCTTCGATCTTCCCCGTGGCCAAATGGTCGAAATCCCTGGGGTCTGCATCACTGGCGCCCTTGATGGTGATCGTCACCACCTGCGTGGTGCCATCTATGGTCTTCACCGTGAAGGTGTCGGTCAGGCGGTCGCAGGCGTCGAGCGCCCGCACCGTGCAGTTGCTATTGTCGAGCGTGTAGGTCCACACGCCGGCCGCCGTCATCGTGAAAGTGCCATAGCCGCCATCGCTCTTCATCGGCGAGCAGACCGCGGTGAAGGTATTCGCTGGATTGTCAACGTCGGTATCGGTAAGCGTACCGGTCGCGGTTGGCGTGCCGGGCGTATCGCAGCCAGCTTCGATCACCGTGCCGGTCGTCGTGCCCGAAACCACGGCCGCGTCGTTGGTGCCGTGGATGGTGATCGTCACCACCTGCGCGGTGCCGTCGATGCTGGTCACCGTGAAGGTGTCGGTCAGGTGGTCGCACACGTTGAGCGCCTGCACCGCGCCGTTGGCGTTGTCGAGCGTGTAGGTCCACACGCCGGCCGCCGTCATCGTGAAGGTGCCGTAGCCGCCATGACTTGCCGTCGGCGAACTGACCGCCGTGAAAAGATCGGGCGGATTGTCGACGTCGGTGGCGGCGAGCGCGCCGGTCGCGGTCGGCACGCCCGGCTTGGCATTGGCGACGCCCCCGGCCTCGATCACGCAGCCGGTGGTGGCGCCGGAAATGACGGCCGCGTCGTTGGTGCCGTTGATGGTGATCGTCACCACTTGCGCGGTGCCGTCCGCGGTGGTCACCGTGAAGGTGTCGGTCAGGTGGTCGCCGACATTGAGCGCCTGCACCGCGTGGTTGGCGTCGTTGAGCGTATAGGTCCAGACACCGGCCGCGGTCATCGTGAAAGTGCCATAGCCGCCATGACTTGCCGTCGGCGAAGTGACCGCCGTGAAGGTGTTGGGCGCATTGTCGACATCGCTATCGGTGAGCGTGCCGGTCGTGGTCAGCTTGCCCGGCGCCTCGATCACCGAGCCGGTCGTCGCGCCGGAAATGATGGCGGCGTCATTGGTGCCGTTGATGGTGATCGTCACCACCTGAGGGGTGCCA
Source organism: Bradyrhizobium sp. LeoB3 (assembly GCF_055456055.1). NCBI lineage: Bacteria > Pseudomonadati > Pseudomonadota > Alphaproteobacteria > Hyphomicrobiales > Nitrobacteraceae > Bradyrhizobium > Bradyrhizobium sp. LeoB3. Next base: position 54,153 of record NZ_JBVBEF010000008.1, on the reverse strand, counting down.
TCCACGGTGGTCACGATGAAGGTGTCGGTCAGATGGTCGCCAACATTGAGCGCCTGCACCGCGTGGTTGGCCTCGTTGACCGTGTAGGTCCACACGCCGGCCGCCGTCACCGTGAAGGTGCCGTAGCCGCCGGCGCTCGCCTTCGAGCTGACCACCGTGAAGGTATTCGGCGGATTGTCGACGTCAACGTCCGTAAGCGTGCCGGTTGCGGCAGGCATACCGGACCCAGCGCCGCCCGCCTCGATCACCGCGCCGGTCGTGGAGCCCGAAATGATGGCCGCGTCGTTGACGCCATCGATGGCGATCGTGAAGACCTGATTGGACGAGAGTGTGCCGTCTGACACCGTGATAATGAAGCTCGCGGTCGTCGGCGCGGTCAGCGCATTGATCGCGCCGCTGTCCGGAACGAAAGTGTAGGCGCCCGTCGCGCTGTTGAGGTAGAGCCTGCCATAGGGACCGGCGCTCGATACATCGTATGTCACCCCTCCCAGCACCGTGCTGCCGGCGATTCCGCCACTGATGCCGAAGGTCAGGGCAGCACCGTTGGAGCTGCTGGCAACGAAAGCGCCGCTCGTTGCGGAGAAGTGGTCAAACACCGATGTATCGATTTCCGTCGGTCCCGCCGCGAGGGTGAACACCGGCGGCGAACGCAGGACAAACAGATCAGGAACTACCGTCGACGATGGCAGCGGCGGGAGCGAATTATGGATCTGGAGAATGTCGGTCTGAATAAAATTGATCGGCTGCACCGGCAGCACATTGATCGTCGAGGGAGGCGTGCTCGACCCGGGCGCCACCTGTTCCTTCGCGAAATTGGCAAGCACGTCCTGCTGGGCGGCATGCAACTCCTCCATGCGAGTCGCACTATTCGCGGTCTGGTTGACGCTGACCGAGGACCCTCTCCTGCTCAGGGTGGTCGTCTCTCCGGGATCCTCGACAATGATGTGTCGCGGGATCGGCTCTTTGGTCACGAGCTCGAATACGCCATGCTCGAGATCCTTGTATGCGATGCTGTCGTCATCGAGATATGTGACGTCCGGCTCTGCGGCATGGACTTCGTTCATGACGGCGAAGGCCAGCGCCGCGAGCGTCAAGGTGCCGATCCCGCCGCCATGAGCGCGGCCCCGAATGCTTCCAACAGGCGTATCAACCGTGAGGCAACCGGTCGTTGCCACCCGTCCGGCAACGAAAGCGAAGGTGCCTCTGGTCACGCCAAACAGGGCCGAGCGCGAGGTGCCGTCGGCGTCACAGATCAATTCGTTCAACACCAGACGGGTGCCGGAAGAGAGGTTGAACACAGTGCCGTCGATAAAGCGAAGTCCGACCTGCGCGTCGTCCGCCGTCTCGATCACGTCTCCCTGATAAACGGGATCGCCAGCCGTGAGTTGAACGGCGATGCCGGTCGCACGGCTGAGGGTGCAGCAACCGATCGCGATCTGAACATGGCCTATGATCTGGCGAAGCTGGGCGACAATGGCGTTGCGGTCGCCCCCGGACTCGACGCAAGACGCAACGAACATGGCTTCGACCTCGCCTGCTGAGTACTTTCAGGCCCAGCGTGGTGCCGCACTTTTCTTGCTCTGGCTTTGCCTACGCCATCAAGTCAAAACAATCCTGGCGTCGGCAACCCTAGGCTAGCCCGCCGCAACATCCTGATCCAAATTTAATCAAACCTATCCGTAACATCCGATGCATTCAATGCATGAATTAAATCTTCCGGTGCAGGAATTAAATCACTTTTCCCGGGAGCGCGTCGTTTTCCTGCTCTGGCGGCCTGCCCCTCAAGATGAAACCTTTTGGTAGCATTGAACCGGCTCGGGGCCTAATATGACGAAAATTTAAATGAGGTGGCCAGCCATGGCCGCCCTGACACCGTACGTACTGCATGGATTATAGCGACCTGGCTGACCATTGAAGTCAGCGGACTGTCACGCGGCAAAAGGGATCTTCTCAGGAAGGGGATCATGCGCACGCATACGATTATCGCGTTGGTGGCGAGTTTGACTCTGGCGTTGGCCAGCCTTTTGGTTGATGCAGCCGATGCGCAGACCAATCCTCCCGGGCCCGCCGTTCAGGATCTCGCATCAGCGAAACCCATCGGAACAGTTGTAACCACGACCGGCTCGGTGACGATCGAACACGCGGGTGCGATGGTCATTCAGGCAAATGTCGCCGGCCAGATCGTCCAGACGAAGGTGGGTGATATCGTTTACCTCGGCGATGTGGTGCGGACCGGAGCCGATGGCCGGGTCGGGATCAACTTTGCCGACGGCAGTTCGTTCAAACTATCGAGCAACGCCCGCATGGCGTTGGACGAATTCGTGTACGACCCGAATGGGAAATCCAACTCGACCTTGTTCAATCTGACCAACGGAACACTTACGTTTGTCGCCGGCAATATCGCGAAGTCCGGCGACATGAAGGTCGATACCCCCGTCGCAACGATGGGTATTCGGGGCACGACTCCACATGTCGAAATTTCGGATGACGGGACAGTCAAGTTTTCAACCCTTATCGAAGAGGGCAAGAACAAGCTTACGAAAAAGTCCGGCCCATCTGCAGCGCAGCAGTCCGAACAGAAAGCCAATCGCAAGTCCAATCTGAATATCTGCCGAGGGTGCTAGACCGATTTATTCCGAAGTCAGTCTCGGCGCAGGGCCCCAGCAGGACGTGACGCCTTTCCGCGGAAAGCTGATGACCGCGGATTCCTCCATTTCCACAATCAGGAAGCCTGATATGGACGCCAGTACGAGGGGAGGCATCGTTGACGGCGTCGCATGCATGCTCATCCTGCTGCTGCTCGGCTCACCCGCGGCGGCGCAGGAGGATGCGAAGAAGAGCAACTATCTGACCGACATTGCGTTGTGCAACGGCACGGATCACGCCTCGCTTGAAGCCCGTGTCAATGGCTGTACGGCGCTCATCGCTTCCGGTCACGGCAAGACAGCTGCCTTGGCAATCGCCTACAACAATCGTGGCAACGCCTATGCGGCAAAGGGAGACTACGACCGCGCCATCCAGGATTTCGATCAATCGATCCAGCTCAATCCAACCTACGTCAAGGCCTTCAACAATCGCGGCGCGGCTTATTTGAAGAAAGGCGAATACGATCTCGCCATCAAAGCTCTCGATGGCGCGATCCAGCTCAATCCCAGCTACGGCAGCGCTTTCGCCAACCGTGCCAGAGCCTACCTGAAAAAGCACGAATACGATCGCGCGGCGCGGGACTATGACGAGGCAATTCGTCTCGAACCCGATTTGGAAGCCGTGTGGAGCGGACGCTGTTGGACGCAGGCCATCCTCGGCGCACTGGAGGCGGCACTGGAGGACTGCAACAAGGCGCTTCAACTAGCGTCGAACAACGCCGCGACATATGACTCACGCGGGCTGATCTATCTCAAAATGGGCAAATTCGACGCGGCTATCGATGATTACAGCTCTGCGCTGCAACTCGATCCGAAGCTGGCGAGCGCACTCTATGGGCGCGGGCTTGCCAGGCTGAAGACGGGCGACAAAGCGGGCAGCAACGCCGATATCGCATCGGCAAAGACGATCCAGGTCAAGATCGGCAGCGACTTCACGCGCTATGGTGTGCGGTAGGCACCAGCGACGGTTAGCATCGTAGAGTGGGCAAAGGCGGACCGCGCCGTGCCCTGCCACCCCAACCAATTGCTTCTGTCATTCCGGGGCTCGCGAAGCGAGAACCCGCGAATGACGGCGGAGGAAGCCTCAACGCACCGCACGAACCTGCGGCGCCGGAAACTGCCCCAACGCCTTCTCGGTCAACACCGAATCGCAATATTCCCTGATCTCCTTGATCTTGCCGTCCTCGAGCCGGAACACCAGGCAATAGTCATTGTCGTAGCGAACGCCTTCCTTGGTGACGTTGTCGCCCTTGCCTTCGACCACGACATGGTCGCCGTCGGCGATGAAGCGGTGGGCGACGGTGCGCGCCCGTTCCGCCAATAGCGAACGGACGTGGCCGTGCAGGTCGTTGAGAATCGACTGCTTGCCGCTGAAGGTGCGCGACCAGGAATACTGTCCGGTCACCGTCCATGTCGCATCCTCGGCAAGGCTCGCGGTGAACAGCGCGCGGTCGCGCGCCGCGGGATCGGGATTTCCGGCGGCGGCAAAGATCTGCTGCATCAATTTCTTGTTGTCGGCTGCGCTCATGGCGGCTGCTCCGGTGGCTGACTGAATACACCTCCTTGTGCCGCGACAGAGATCATTCTTCAAATCGATAGCCGATATGATATCTATTCGTCAGATGAATTTCAATTCGCTCGACCTCAATCTCCTGATCGCGCTCGACGCGCTGCTGCGAGAAGCCAGTGTCAGCCGCGCCGCGATGCGGCTTCGTCTGTCACAGCCGGCCACAAGCCACGCGCTGCAGCGCCTGCGCGACCTGATCGGCGATCCACTCCTGGTGCGGAGCGGCGCGCGCATGGAGCTGACGCCGCGGGCGCAGGCGTTGCGCGCGCCCCTGGCGCAGGCGCTGGACCAGGTGCGCGCGCTGTTCGTTCCCGACGCGTTCGATGCCATCAGCAGCGACCGGCACTTCCGGCTGATGATGCCGGACCTCGCGGTCGAACTCCTGATGCCGCCATTGATGGAGAAGATCACACGGATCGCGCCGCATGTGACGATCGACGTGGTGCCGTGGCGGGGGCCCGCGATCTTCACCGCCGAGTTCGCTCGCACCATCGATCTCGTGATCTCGATCGGCGACGCCTTCAAGGGCTTCCACCGCCAGCGCCTCTATGTCGACAGCGACGCGCTCGCGGTGCGCTGCGGCCATCCCGTGGGCGCGAGGTTGAAGAAGCGCGAAGCGTTCCTGGCGGCGAGGCATGTCGCCGTCGTGATCCGCGGCCAGAACGAGGACCTGATCGATGGCTGGCTGCGCTCCAAGGGCATCGAGCGGCGCATCGCTCTTGTCGTGCCTGGCTATATCGAGGCGCTGCATGTCACAGCCCGCACCGACCTCGTCGCCTTCGTGCCGCGCCGCCTGATCGCAGCGCTCGCCAGGCAATTGTCATTGCTGACCGTGACGCCGCCGCTCGATCCCGGCATCGACGAACAATACATGTTCTATCCCACCCGCGCCCAGATGGACCCCGGCTCGATCTGGCTCCGCCAATTGATGCTGGAGACGGGACGGGAGTTGGACAGGCGAAAAATGTAGGATGGGTAGAGCACGGTGAAGTTCAGCACTTGCTCCGTCATATCGCGCGCGCGATTTTCCTTAATCCAATCAACGTGATTTGCCTCGTCCAGCCCAGCCGCGAAAAACATTCCGCTTCCGCCGTCGGGCAAATCAATGATTTAACTCCGCGCGTCTCATCCGAATGAGGGGCGGCTCGCGATCGTCACGAACGTTGCGATGAGATGCGGTGGACGCGATGCGTGCGACTGACGAGCGCACACATCACGGACGGCGAAGTCGTGTGGTCCTGGCGCCCCGACGCTGGCGCTAAGTCCTGGGGGATGGAAACATCCCTGAGGGTGACGGTGGCAAAAGAGCCCGGTCACCGGGGAGAGCACGAAGTAAGCCGTAAACCATCGCGCAGGGAAAGCCGGAATGCTTCGGTTGAACCTGTGGTCCTACCCCCGTGCTTTTTGTTGCACGGGACCCACGGGTGCAACCAGCACCCGGCTTTCCCTGCGCCCTCTGCTATCGAGGAGGGTGAAACGAGATGCAAAGCTCGGGCGTAAAGCGCCGCGAGAACGCGAACTCACATCGTCTCCTCACACTCCACCGTCATGCCCGCGAAGGCGGGCATCCAGTATCCGGCAGCCTCTCGGCTCAAGCACCGCCGTCTCTGGAATACTGGATCGTCCGGTCAAGCCGGACGATGACAGCGGAAAGCTGTTTGACATTTGAATCAGAAAGCCACCGCGTCATTGCGAAAGCACCACAAACCGCTCACGCCTCCGCGTCCAGCACCTTCTTCACCGCGGGCCGCGCGGCCATGCGGCGCCGGTGATCGACCACTTTCGGCAGTGCCGCCAGATCGACGCCGTCGCCCTCCAGCCACTGCGCCATCGTGAAGAGATAGATGTCGCAGATCGTGAAGGCCTCGCCCATCACCCACGGGCCTTTCAGCATGTCGCGTTCGACCAGCGCGAAACTGGCGCCGACCGTTTTCGGGATCATGCGCTTCATGTCGGCAAAGGAGGATTCGTCCGCAGCCCAGCGATAACCGCGCATCTTGTGGGCATGCGCGACATGCAGCGTCGAGCAGAGATAGCTGTTGAACGCCTGCACCTGCGCGAACGCAAAGGCGTCATCGAGCGGCGCCAGTTTCGCCTGCGGAAAACTCTGCGCGATAAAAGCGAGCAGCGCGGGTGTCTCGGTGAGGACGCCACGATCGGTGACCAGCGCCGGCACCCGTCCCTTCGGGTTGACCTTGAGATAGTCCGGGCTGTTCTGCTGGTTGGTCTTGAAGTCGATCCGTTCGATCGTATAGGGCGCGCCGGCCTCTTCGAGCGCGATGTGCGAGGCGAGCGCGCAGGTGCCGGGGGTGTAATAGAGCTTGAGCATGTTTCATCCCTCATTCAGAGGGATACGAAGTTAACGGCGCGCTCTTGCCCCGTCCATCCCCGCGCCGACTGGCTGGCTCAGCGAACGGCCTTTGCCGTCTCCACCAGGCGTGCGCTGGTCGATGCCGTCGCGAGCACGACGCCGTCTTCCAACAGCCTGCCCTCCACGAAGGCGACGGTCTTGCCGAGCTGGGTGACCCTGGCCTCGCCGATGATCGGTCCCGGCTTCGCCGGCGCCAGGAAATTCACCGTCATCGTGATGGTTGCAGTGTAGAGCTTGCCATCGGTCATGACGAACACCGCCGGGCCCATCGTGTCGTCGAGCATCGCCGACAACATGCCGCCCTGGATAAAGCCGGCCGGGTTGCAGAACTCCGGCTTGCCCTCGAAGCCGATCCGGATCCAGCCTTCGTCCGGGCGCGCATCGAGCAGGTGCCAGCCAAGCAGCTTCGAGCAGGGCGGCTTGGCAAGTCGGTCAAGCGCGGTCGCGATCATGGGAGCCTCCGTTGGTGCTCCTCCCTAACGCAAGGCTGCTGCCAGCATGCTGTCAGCAACCTCACGTGCCGAGCCCATGCGCGACCACCTTGCGCATCACGTTCGGGAACGCTTCGTCCGCGAGGGTGGCGACCGGCACCCAGCGCATCCCCTCTGGCGCCCGCGTGCGCGGCGTAACGGTTGCGGTATAGACCGCAAGCTCGAGTGGAAAATGCGTGAAGACGTGGGTGACGACGCCGGCCTTGCGGTGCCAGCGCGTCACGCCCTTCAGAGATGGCGCCTGCTCGAGTGCAGCCGCATCGTCCTGCCCGGCCAGCCAGTCGGAGGTCGGCACTTCCGTCATGCCGCCGAGCAGGCCTTTCTCGGGGCGGGTGCGGACCAGGAGCTCATCGCCGCGGATGACGACAAAGGCCGCGCCCGAGCGCAGCAAGCCGGTCTTCTTCGGCGCCTTGCGCGGAAAGCTCTCCTGGTCGCCGCGGGCGCGCGCTGCGCAATCGTCGTTGAGCGGGCACAGCGCGCAGGCCGGCTTCTTCGGCGTGCAGATCGAGGAGCCCAGATCCATCAGCGCTTGCGCACTGTCGCCGGCGCGAGAAGGACCGAGCAGCGTGCTCGCCAATTGCTGGATCAGCGGCTTGGCCTGCGGCAACGCCTCCTCGACCGCGAACAGCCGCGATACCACGCGCTCGATATTGCCGTCGACCGGCATGGTGCGGCGGTCGAAGGCGATCGCAGCGATTGCGGCGGCCGTGTACGGCCCGATCCCCGGCAGCGTGCGAAGCCCTTCCTCATCATCGGGAAAGATGCCGCCATGATCGCGCAGCACCGCCACCGCGCAGGCGTGCAGGTTGCGCGCCCGGGAATAGTAACCGAGCCCGGCCCACATCCGCAGCACATCGTCCAGCGAGGCGCGCGCCAGCGAACCGACATCCGGCCAGCGCGAGACGAATTTCTCGAAGTACGGCCCGACCGCCTTGACCGTCGTCTGCTGCAACATGATCTCCGACAGCCACACCCGGTACGGATCGGCCCGCTCACCGGCAGGCGCTCGCCACGGCAGCCGGCGGCGATGCCGGTCATACCAGGCCAGCAGCAGGGCGGGACGTGCGGCGACCGCGTCAGGCGGTTGTCGTGATTTTGTGGCGGCTGCGCGAGACCTCATGCGATGACTTTAATGTTGGCGCCCGAATCTCTCCACGTCATGCCCGGGCTTGTCCCGACCATCCACGCCTTTCTTCGCACCGGAATCGGGGTGGTTCCTGGGGTCAATCCCGAAGTGCTATAAGGACCCATGTCAAAACCCGGCCCGATCAGCGCAAAGCCGCTCTCTATCCTGCTCAACGACGTCTTCTCCGACGCCTATGCCAAGCAGGGATTCGCCGCGCGCGAGCTGGTGACGCGGTGGGCGGAGATCGCGGGGACCGAGATCGCGCGGTATTCGGAGCCGATGAAGATGCAATGGCCGCGGCCGGTGGAGGGGCAGCCGCAGGAGCCGGCAACATTGGTGCTCCGGGTCGAGGGGCCGATGGCGCTGGAGATCCAGCATTCCTCCGACCGCATCGTGGAGCGGGTCAACCGCTTCTTCGGCTGGCACGCGGTCGGCCGGCTGGCGCTGCGGCAGGCGCCTCTGTCCCGGCGGGGGCGCCCGGTGCGGCCGCGGCCGCCGGACCCCAAGGCGGTGGCGGCGGTCGAAAAGACCCTGTCCGCCGTAGAGGACGAGGCACTGCGTGCCGCACTGGCGCGATTGGGGGCCTCGATCAAGCGAAATTGAGACTTTTTTGCGTGGCGGGCCTTGGAGCGCAGCATTGCCACAATCACCATTTCAAGCTAGCGAAAGCTCGCTTTTTTAGACCTCTTTTAGGCGTGCATGCGCCAATCCGGGAGCCGACCTTGATCATCACGCGCCGCGCCTTCACCGCCGCTTTGTCACTGACTGGTCTTGCCGCCCTGATCGGTCTCTCGCCGCTGCGCCTGATTTCGGAGGCGATGGCGCAGACCGCCGCCGATGTCGCCAAGCCGCAATCGCTACCGGACATGGCGCTCGGCCCGCAGAACGCCCCGGTGACCATCACCGAATACGCCTCGATGACCTGCCCGCACTGCGCGAACTTCAACGACACGGTATTCCCGAAGATCAAGTCGGAATACATCGACACCGGCAAGATCCGCTACGTGTTCCGCGAATTCCCGCTCGACATCAAGGCCGCCGCCGGTTCGATGCTGGCGCGCTGCATCGCCAAGGATGACGCGCCGAAATATTTCGCAGTCATCGACCTCCTGTTCCGCCAGCAGAACGACTGGGTGATGAAGAACACCACGGAGACGCTGACGCGAATCGGCAAGCAGGCGGGCCTCAGCCAGCAGCAGGTCGAGGATTGCCTGAAGGACCAGGCGCTGCTCGACAAGATCGCCGCTGACCAGAAATACGCCAACGACGTGCTGAAGGTGAATTCGACGCCGACCTTCTTCATCAACGGCGAGATGCTGAAGGGCGAGACCTCGTTCGATGAATTCAGCAAGCGCATCAATTCATTGTTGAAAAGCTGATTCGTCCACAGCTATTCGCAACATCAGATAAACCAAGCAAAAGCCTTGGGAAAAGCCCGAGGCGGCGGTTGCCGGTGCGCTCCGGCCTCGCCATTGTCGCGGCCACAGCCGCAGCGAGCGGTCCGCCTGCATTACCGACATTGCCTTTCATGGTACTGTCACGGCTGGGAGATTCGCGCCCGGCCAACAGAGATTTGTGTTCATGAAGCTCACGCGCCTACGCCTCCACGGTTTCAAATCGTTCGTTGAACCCACCGACTTCATGATCGAGCCGGGCCTGACCGGCGTGGTCGGACCGAACGGCTGCGGCAAGTCCAACCTGGTGGAAGCGCTGCGGTGGGCGATGGGCGAAACCTCGCACAAGTCACTGCGCGCCGCCGACATGGACGCGGTGATCTTCGCCGGTTCCGGCAATCGCCCGGCGCGCAACCACGCCGAAGTTGTGATGACGATCGACAATTCCGATCGCACGGCGCCGGCCGCTGTCAATGACAGCCAGCTCCTGGAAATCTCCCGCCGCATCGAGCGCGATGCGGGTTCCGCCTATCGCATCAACGGACGTGACGTGCGCGCGCGGGACGTGCAGCTCCTGTTCGCCGATGCCGCGACTGGCGCGCGGTCGCCGGCACTGGTGCACCAAGGCAAGGTCGGCGAGATCATCCAGGCCAAGCCGGAACAGCGCCGCCGCATCCTCGAAGATGCCGCCGGCGTCGCCGGCCTGCATGCCCGCCGCCATGAAGCGGAACTGCGGTTGAAGGCAGCCGAGACCAACCTCACCCGCGTCGAGGACGTGATCGGCCAGCTCACCGGCCAGATGGACGGGCTGAAGAAGCAGGCGCGGCAGGCGATCCGCTACCGCGAGGTCGCCGCGAAGGTCCGCAAGTCCGAGGCGATGCTGTTCCACCTGCGCTGGATCGAGGCTCACGCTGACGTCAACGATGCCGCGCAGACGCATGATCTCGCCGTTCGCGAGGCGGCCGAGCGCACCCGCGAGCAGGCGGAATCCGCGCGCATCCAGGCAATCCGCGCGGCCGAACTGCCGGCGCTGCGCGAGGCGGAAGCCCGCGCCGCCGCAGGCCTGCAGCGGCTCAACAATGCGCGCGAGATGCTCGATCGCGAGGAGGAGCGTGCCAAGGAACGCGTTTCCGAACTCGACCGGCGCCTGGCGCAGTTCGTTGCCGACATCGCGCGCGAGCAACAACAGACGGCAGACGCCGACGTCGCGCTGCAGCGGCTCGACACCGAGGACGCCGAGCTGAAGGAAGAGATCAAGTCTCGGGTCGAGCAGCGCTCCGGCGTCGACGAGCGCGTCGCGGAAGCGGAAGCCATGCTTGCCGAAACCGAGCGCCGGTTCGCCGAGCTGACCACGGAGCTTGCCGACCTCACCGCCAAGCGCAACCAGCTCGAAGCCGGCGTGCGCACCCATCGCGACCGGCTCGCCCGGCTCGACCATGAGATCGCAAGCGTCCAGGCCGAGGAGGAGCGCCTCGCGCAGGAAACCGGTTCGCTGGGCGATATCGATGTGCTCGCCGCCGCGGTCGAGACCGCGCAGCAGACGCTGGCCGAGGCCGAAGCCACCGTGCAGGCGAGCGAAACCGGTCACGTGGTCGCGCGGCAGACGCTCGAAGCTTCGCGCAGCCCGCTGACCGAAGCAGAGAAGCGCGTGCAGCGGCTCGAGACCGAGGCGCGCACCATCTCCAAGATCCTCAATGGCGAAACCAAGAATCTGTGGCCGCCGATCATCGACGGCATCACGGTCGCCAAGGGTTATGAGAAGGCGATCGGCGCCGCGCTCGGCGACGATCTCGATGCTCCCGTCGATCCCTCGGCACCGATGCGCTGGACCAATGTCCCCGCTAGCGAGGACCCGGCGCTGCCCGAAGGCGTCGATTGCCTTGCCAATCATGTGCAGGCACCGCCGGAACTGGCGCGCCGCCTCGCCCAGATCGGCGTCGTGGCAAAGGAGCGCGGCGCGGAGCTGGTGTCGCGACTGAAGACCGGCCAGCGGCTGGTGTCGCTCGAGGGCGACGTCTGGCGCTGGGACGGTTTTGTCACCGCCGCTCACGCGCCGACCGGCGCGGCGCGGCGCCTCGCCGAGCGTGCCCGCCTCGTCGACATCGAGCATGAACTCGAGCAGGCGCGCAACGAGGTGATCACCAAGCGGCAGGCGCTGGAGAATGCGGAAGCCGAATTGCGCGCCGCCTCCGCCGCCGAGACCGCCGCGCGCGAGGCGGTGCGTGCCGCGCGTCGCGAGGGCGATGCCGCGCGCGAGCGTCATGCCGCAGCCGAGCGCGAGATCAACCGCCACGCCGCGCGCAAATCCGCGCTGACGGAAGCGCACAACCGCCTCGCCGCCGACCGTGCCGAAGCCGAGGCCGCGCACGAGAACGCCGATGCGGCCCTCGCCGAATTGCCGCCGAGCATCGAGGCTGAAAGCCAACTCGGCGCGGTCCGCAGCGAGATCGAGAACCGGCGCCGCGTGGCCGCCCAGGTGCGCGCCGAAGCGCAGGCGCTGGCTCGTGAAGCCGAGCTCGCCGACCGCCGCGTGCAGGCGATCCTCGCCGAGCGCAATGAGTGGCAGAACCGCAAAGCAAGCGGCGCCTCGCAGATCGGAACGATTGAGGCCCGCATCACCGAGCTGACCGCAGAGCGCGAGGAGCTCGTCAATGCGCCGGAGGTGTTTGCGGAGAAGCGCAGCGCGCTGATCAGCGAGATCGAGTACGCCGAGAACGATCGCCGCGGCGCCGCCGACGCGCTCGCCGCTGCCGAGACCGCGATGGCGGAGACCGACCGCACCGCCAAGGCCTCGCTGGAAGCGCTGTCGAGCGCCCGCGAGGCGACCGCCCGCGCCGAGGAGCGGATGGAAGGAACTCGGCGTCGGCTCGCCGACATCGAGCGCGAGGTCCATGACATGCTCGAGGTTGAGCCGCAGGCGTTGGCCGGCCTCGCCGAGATCGAGCCGGGCGCCGAACTGCCGCCGGTCGGCCAGATCGAGGAAGAGCTCGAAAAGATGCGCCGCGATCGCGAACGCCTCGGCGCCGTCAATCTGCGCGCCGAGGAAGAGCTGCGCGAGGTGGAGACCCAGCACACCGGGCTCACCACCGAGCGCGACGACTTGGTCGAAGCGATCAAGCGCCTGCGCCAGGGCATCCAGAGCCTCAACCGCGAAGCACGCGAGCGGCTTCTCACCTCGTTCGAGACCGTCAACAGCCACTTCAAGCGCTTGTTCGTCGAGCTGTTCGGCGGCGGCGAGGCCGCGCTGCACCTGATCGAGAGCGACGATCCGCTCGAGGCCGGTCTCGAGATCATCGCAAAGCCCCCTGGCAAGAAGCCGCAGTCGCTGTCGCTGCTCTCGGGCGGCGAGCAGGCGCTGACCGCGCTGGCGCTGATCTTCGCGGTGTTCCTGACCAACCCTTCGCCGATCTGCGTGCTGGACGAGGTCGACGCGCCGCTCGACGACCACAACGTGGAGCGCTGCTGCAACCTGTTGCACGAGATGACGGCCTCGACCGAGACGCGCTTCATCGTCATCACGCACAACCCGATCACCATGGCGCGCATGAACCGGCTGTTCGGCGTCACCATGGCCGAGCGCGGCGTGTCGCAACTGGTCTCGGTCGACCTCGAAGGCGCAGTCGGCATCCTGGATCAGCACGTGGCGTGATCTCGCCCGCCCCATTGACGTCATCATCCGCGAAGGCGGATGATCCAGTAGGCGGTGCCGTTCGTGAATCTCACATCTGCCTCAGGCGTACTGGATGTCCCGCCTGCGCGGGGCATGACAAGAAGAGATGATCTCGCCCGACCTTCCCGCCGAACTGAAAGCGGCACTCGACGCGAGGCTGCAGGGGGTTTCGCGCAATGAGGCAGCAAGTCGCGCCGCCGCGATCTCGCGGACCTACCGCGACGGCGGCGGCTCGGGCACGATCAAATCAGAGACCGATGCGCTCGCCTATGCGCTGGCGCGGATGCCCGCGACCTACGCGGCCGTCGCCGCCAGCCTGAATGCGCTCGTCGAAATCAGGCCGGATTTCGCGCCGACGTCGCTGCTCGATATCGGCGCCGGGCCGGCTACGGCGAGCTGGGCGGCGGCGCAAGCCTTCTCGTCGCTGCAACGCTTCGTCCTGCTCGATGCCAACGCCAGCTTGCGCACACTGGCGCTTGAGCTCGCCGGCACGCGGCTGCGCGGCGCGCGCTATGAGTTGGGGCCGGCGCGGAAGCTGCTCGCCGACGCCGAACGGGCGGATATTGTCGTCGCGAGCTACATGGTCGGCGAGATCGATGAGACCGAGCGAGCCGCGCTCGCACGCCTGATGTGGGAAAAGGCGGGCGAGGCGCTTGTGATCGTCGAACCCGGCACGCCCGCGGGCTATGCGCGGATCATCGCGCTGCGGGCGGAACTGATCGCGGCCGGCGCACATGTCGCAGCGCCCTGCCCGCACGACGAACAATGCCCGCTTCAGGCGCCAGACTGGTGCCATTTCAGCCAGCGGCTCTCCCGCTCGCGCGCGCACATGCAGGTGAAGGGCGCGGAGGTGCCGTTCGAGGACGAGCGGTTTGCCTATGTCGTGCTGACACGGACACCCAGCGCGAACCGCCCGTCCCGCGTACTGGCGCAACCCGTCGTCGGCAAAGCGGAAGTGACTGCAAAGCTCTGCACACCGACCGGCCTCTCGTTTGCAAAGATCCCCCGCCGCGCCAAGGCCGACTATGCCCACGCCCGGCGCTGGCGATGGGGCGATGCCGTGCCGAACGCTTGAACTAATTCCCTGCCCGATCCGACCAACACATGCCTGCCGCTGGGGGCAGGTCGACGCGCGCGCCGATTTTCGTCTAGGTTTCGCGGGTTGATCCCATCAGGAGTTTTTTTATGTCGACCGGCTGGATCGTTCTCGGCGTCATCGTCGTCCTCGTGCTGTTTGCGTTTGCCGCCTACAACCGTTTGGTGGCGCTGAGCCAGCGCGTCAACCAGGCGTTTGCCGACATTGACGTCCAGCTCAAGCAGCGCCACGACCTGGTGCCGAACCTGGTCGAGACCGTGAAGGGCTATGCGTCGCACGAGCGCGGCACGCTGGATGATGTGATCAAGGCGCGCAACTCCGCGATCTCAGCGCAGGGACCGGCGCAGGTCTCCGCCGCCGAGAACCAGCTAAGCGGCGCCCTCGGCCGCCTGATCGCGCTGTCGGAAGCCTATCCGGACCTGAAGGCCAACGCCAATTTCCAGCAGCTCGCAAGCGAGCTCTCCGACCTCGAGAACAAGATCGCGGCCAGCCGCCGCTTCTTCAACAACGCGGTCCAGGAATACAACACCGGCATCCAGCAGATGCCGGCCGCTTTGTTCGCCGGGATGTTCGGCTTCACCCGCAAGGATTTCTTCGACCTCGGCGCCAGCCGCGCCGAGGTCGAGACCGCGCCGAGCGTGAAGTTCTAGGCGAGATGACACTACATCTTCTCCGTCATTCCGGGATGCGCCGCAAGGCGCAAGCCCGGAATCCATTTCACCGCATCGCCTGCGGCACGATGGATTCCGGGCTCGCGCTTCGCGCGCCCCGGAATGACGGTGGTTAGCGGACGTCCAGCATGGCCGCCTACGGTCTCTACACCCATATCGCGTCGAACAAGTTTCGTTCGATGCTTCTGCTTGCTGGGCTGTTCGTCCTGATCTACGTGCTGGTCTATGCCGGCGCGCTGGTCGCGGAGGTCATGATCGACGGCGGCCGCTCAGTCGACGATTACCTGACGCGGGCGCTGCACGACCTGGTTTCGGCTTTCCCCTATGCCACTATCGGCGCGGCGCTGTGGATCGTGATCGCGTATTTCTTCCACCAGAACATGATCGACGCCGTCACCGGCGGCCAGAGCGTGACGCGGCAGCAAGAGCCGCGGCTCTATAATCTCCTGGAAAATCTCTGCATCTCCCGCGGCATCTCGATGCCCAAGCTGAAGATCATGAACAGCCCCGCGCTGAACGCCTTCGCGAGCGGGCTGAACCGGCGCCAATATTCCGTCACGGTCACCACGGGGCTGTTGCAGGCGTTGAACGACCAGGAGATCGAGGCCGTGCTCGGCCACGAACTCACCCACATCCGCAACGGCGACGTGCAGTTGATGGTGATCGCGGTCATCATCGCCGGCGCGGTCGGCTTCTTCGGCGAACTGTTCTTCCGGATGTTCACCAACCTGTCCTGGAATTCCAGCGGCGGCTGGTCGTCCTCCTCTTCATCGTCGTCATCCTCCTCCTCATCTTCGTCCGATCGCAAGGGCTCGGGCGGCGGCGCGATCATCGTGATCATCATCGCCATCGTCCTGATCGTGGCGGCGTGGCTGTTGTCGCAGGTCGTCAAGCTGGCGCTGTCGCGATCGCGCGAGTATCTGGCGGATGCCGGGTCGGTGGAACTGACCAAGAACCCCGATGCGATGATCTCGGCCCTGCGCAAGATCGAAAATCGCGGCGAATTGCCGGGTGCGACTTCGGCGGTGATGGAACTATGCGTGGACAATCCGCGGGAGGGCTTCGCCGACCTGTTTGCGACCCATCCGTCGGTACAATCGCGGGTGGACGCATTGGTGAAGTTCGCCGGCGGCCATGATCCCGGGCCGATCGCCCTGCCGGACGATCCCGCAGCTAGTCCCGAAGAAGGTGCCCAGGAACCGTCGGCACAAGGCGAACTTCCGCCTCCCGCTCCGCGCGGCCCTTCGCGCGGCCCCTGGGACGACGCAGCCGAGCCGGCCGGCCCGTCGCAGCAACAGCCTGGTCAGGGTCCGCTTCAGGGGCCTTGGGGCCGACATTTTTGATTGTGGCCTAACGCCCTTCAACTCATTAAGAAAATCCCCACCAAACGCGTCACTTGGCATTCAAGGAATTGAATTCTCCCTTGTTTCTGCCATGTTCGCGCCCAAAGCAGGAATGGGGACTTGCCGATCGCGCCCTCGCGGTCGGGGGCGTGTCTTAAGGGATTTCCATGGCAAAGCCAGTCGTGATTGTGGTGGGCGCGGACAAGGGCGGGGTCGGCAAGACGACCGTATCTCGGACGCTTCTGGATTATTTCAACGCGAACAACGTCGGGACTCGGGCCTTCGACACCGAATCCCCGCGGGGAACGCTGAAGCGCTTCCATCCTGAGATCACCGAGATCGTCGATATGACGACGACCGCGGATCAGATGAAGATCTTCGACACCCTGAATTCCGGCCCCATGGTCACCGTGATCGACGTCCGCGCCGGCCTTTTGTCACCCGCGCTCGCTTCGCTGCGCGACATCGGCTTTTTGGATGCCGCCCGGTCCGGCCAGATTACCTTTGCGGTGTTCCATATCCTCGGCCCCTCGATCGCTTCGCTGGACGAGATCGCCGAAACCGCCAATTTCATGAGCGGCGCGAAATACTTCCTGGTGAAGAACTTCATCAACGACACCCAGTTCTTCCAGTGGGACCAGTCGACCTACAATTCCTATTTCCACCGCATCAAGGATGCCACCGACCTGACCATCCCGAAGCTGAACGAGATGGCCTATGAGCAGGTCGAGGTCGCTTCCGTCCCGTTCCTCAAATTCGTCGCCAACAAGGGCCCGCACGACGAAGCCGCGAACTATTCGTTCGTGCTCCGCGGCTATGTCCGGCACTGGCTCGCCAATGTCTGGAGCGAGTTCGACCGCATCAAGCTGACCGACCTGGTCGGCGCCAAGTCGGTGACGCGCGGCAGCGAAAAATAGTCGCGCCTCCGGGGGATGCGGGGCTGGATTAGGCAGGAAAATCGCCTGATATAGCAGGCGATGTCAGCTACGCCCGTCTACATCATTTGCTCGCCCCGCCCCCAGGTCGGCAAGACCCTGGTCGCGCGGCTCTTGAGCGAATTTCTGCTGCTGAAGAACGGCGACGTGGTTTCCTTCGACATCAACCTGAAGGAGCCGTCGCTGCTCGACTACCTGCCCAGGACCACCGAGACCGCAGATGTCATCGACACCTATGGCAAGATGCAGTTGATGGACCGGCTGATCGTCAATGACGGGGTGGCGAAGGTGATCGACCTCGGCTACCACGCCTTCGACGAATTCTTCAAGATGATCGACGAAATCGGCTTCATGAAGGAAGCGCTGCGCCGCCACGTCGCGCCGGTCATCCTGTTCGTCGCCGATACCGACCGTGCCTCCGCACGCAGCTACGAGATGCTACGCCAGCAGATCCCGCCGCGGGCGCTGATGACCATTGACAACGAATTCGTGGTGCGCGGCGAACTGCCCGCGGCCATGGGCCGAGGCCGGGTGCTCCGCTTCAGCGCGCTGCCGGTGTTCCTGAAGACCTATATCGACCGGCTGAACTTCTCCTTCACCGGCTATCTCCGGCACGAGAAGGACTCGTCCACCGAGTTGCATCAGTGGATCCGGCGCAATTACACGATCTTCCGCGATCTCGAACTAAGCGTGATGCTGCAGCGGTCATAGCTTCGTAGCCGTAGGGCTACAGTGCCGTAGGGTGGGCAAAGGCGCACTGGCGCCGTGCCCACCATCCAGCACCGCGCTCGCGAGGGTGGGCACGCTTCGCTTTGCCCACCCTACGGCCTCTACGCGAGGGCAGCGTCAATGCCCTTCGAAAGCCATCAGCGTCCGCACCGGGACATCCATCGCGCGCAGCTTGGCGGCACCGCCGAGTTCGGGCAGGTCGACGATGAAGCAGGCGGCGACGACGTTGGCACCGATCTGGCGCAGGAGCTTGACCGCGCCCTCCGCAGTGCCGCCGGTGGCGATGAGATCATCGACCAGGATCACGCGCTCGCCGGGATGCACGGCATCGGCATGCATCTCCATTTCGTCCAGGCCGTACTCCAGCGAATAGGCGATCCGCACTGTGGTGTGCGGCAGCTTGCCCTTCTTGCGGATCGGCACGAAGCCGGCGGAAACCTGGTGCGCCACCGCGCCGCCGAGGATGAAGCCGCGGGCCTCGATGCCGGCGACCTTGTCGATCTTCGAGCCAGCCCATGGATGCACCAATTCATCCACCGCCCGACGGAACGCGCGGGCGTCCGCAAGCAGCGTGGTGATATCGCGGAACAGGATGCCGGGCTTCGGATAGTCCGGAATGGTGCGAACGGCGGCCTTCAGGTCGAGGTCAAATGTCATTGCTGTCTCGCTTTCGTGTCTCCACCGTCATTGCGAGGAGCGATAGCGACGAAGCAATCCATGTCTCCGCAGGTGGAGATATGGATTACTTCGCTTCGCTCGCAATGACCGGTCCCCTCAATTCGCCTCCGCATCCAGCCGGAACGCGTTTTCCACGATGCGCAGGCCTACCTCGCCGCCAAGCGACATCAGCGATTCCGGGTGGAACTGCACGCCGCCGACCGGCAAGGTCTTGTGCTCGATCGCCATCGCGATGCCGTCCTCCGTGGTCGCCGTCACCGACAATACATCAGGCACGCTCTGGCGCTCGACATAAAGCGAATGGTAGCGGCCAATCACGATCTCGTTCGGCAAATTTTGCATTAACCGGCCGCCCCGGACCTGGATGCGCGAGGGACGGCCGTGGGCGGGCTGGCCGAGCTGGCCAAGCTGGCCGCCGAAATATTCGCCGATCGCCTGCACGCCCAGGCACACGCCGAAGATCGGCAGCTTCTTCTCGATCGCGGTGCCGATGGTCTTTCCGATCCCGAAATCCTCCGGCCGCCCCGGACCGGGCGAGAGCACCAGCAGGTCCCAGCTCTTCTGCTTCAGCATCTCCTGGGCATGGATGTGCCGGACCACGGTGACGGCGGCGCCGACCTGGCGGAAATAATCCGCCAGCATATGCACGAAGCTGTCGTCGTGGTCGATCAGAAGCACCTTCTTGCCGGAGCCGGTGGCATCGGGGGCAATGCTGGAGAGCCGCTTCGGCGGATCGCCACGCAACGCCTGAAACAGGGCTGCGGCCTTCACCTGGCATTCGCGGTCTTCAGCCGCCGGGTCCGAATCGAAGAGACAGGTGGCGCCGACGCGAACCTCCGCCAGCCCATCCTTCATGCGGATGGTGCGGATGGTGAGCCCGGTATTGATGCTGCCGTCGAAATTCACGCAGCCGATCGCGCCGGCATACCAGCGCCGCGGCGAGCGCTCGTGGTCTTCCACGAACTGCATCGCCCACAATTTCGGCGCGCCGGTCACGGTCACCGCCCAGGCATGGGTGAGGAAGGCATCGAGCGCATCGAAGCCCGGACGCAGCATGCCCTCGACGTGATCGACCGTATGGAACAGTTTTGAGTAGGTCTCGATCTGGCGGCGCGCCAGCACCTTGATGGTGCCGGGCACGCATATGCGCGCCTTGTCGTTGCGGTCGACATCGGTGCACATGTTGAGCTCGAACTCGTCCTTCTCCGAGTTCAGGAGCTGGCGGATCTGCTCGGCATCGCCGATCGCGTCGCTGCCGCGGGCGATGGTGCCCGAGATCGGACAGGTCTCCACGCGCCGGCCGTCGGAGCGAACGAACATTTCCGGCGAAGCCGACACCAGGAATTCGCCCTCGCCCAGATTCATCAGCGCGCCATAGGGCGACGGGTTGATGCGGCACAGCCGTTGAAACACTTCCGCCGGGGAACGCTCGCAGGGCTCGGCGAAGAGCTGGCCGGGCACCGCCTCGAACAGATCGCCGCGGGCGAACGCCGCGCGCGCGACCTCCACCGTCGCCTGATACTCGCCGGGCGCGTGATCCGCAAAACCTTGCCGATCCGTCTTGACGTAACGGCTCTCGGCGGTCTCGCGCGGCAGGCCCTCGGTCGATTGGCCGTTCCAGGCGAAATCGTAAGTCAGCACCACGCCGCGGCCGGTGGCGCGGTCATAGGCAAGCAGCCGATCGGGCACGTACAGCACGATGTCGCGCTGGTCGGCCTCGCGCGGCCGTTTCTGCACGAGGTCCTCGATCTGGAACACGAGGTCGTAGGCGAAGGCGCCGAACAGACCGAGCAGCGGATCCGCATTGGACGAGAAGGCCGCCACGAGGTCGCGCACCAGCGACATCACGCTGGCGCGCCGGGTGCGCTGGTCTTCTTCGATTGGGGCTTCGCCGCGGATGATACGGCCGGCGAGGCGCGCCGCGCTCTTTTCGGTGATGACGATGCAGGGCTCACGCAGGACGTCGCCGAGGAAGGCGATCAGCACCTCGCCACGCTTGTTCAGCGCTGCTAGCGAGAAGTTCGTGCCTGACGTCTCCAGCGCCAGCGGCGGGTCGGAGAAGCCGAGATCGAAACTCTCGTAGCGCCCGGGCACGGTTGTGCCCGAGGACAGCACGACGCCGCGGTGGCGGTCGAGCAGATCAATGAGGTCATCGAGCCGGCCGGCATTGCCGCTGAACTGTTCGACCACACGGGTGACCGCAAGCCCGCCACTGGTGCGGTACTCGCTTTTCGCCGGCAGGGAGAAGACTGTCCTGTTCATGTGTTCCTCTTACGAGACTTAACGAGGGAGCGCCACACAGGACAACCGAAGGGACCGTCGCACTGCGATGGCGACCTTCGACGATATTTTAAATGAAATCGCACCGGCCACCTATGAGGAGGTGGGCCACCAAAGACAGGATGGGCGGGCAACGGTGCTCATAACCCGCTAAACACCACCCGGCGGGAGCGATGTCAAGGTATGGGCGCGGCCGGCGGCCTGCTCAAAAACCCATCTTTGGGGTTTGAAGGCCTGCGAATTCGCGTAAGTTTGATCCCCAAGAAGGGCAGGCCAACCGCCCCGATGGACAACAAGGGAGGCACATATGGGGCTATTGGGTCTCGGATATGCCGGGTTCGGCGCGGCCGAGCTCGACGACTGGCGGGAATTCGGCACCACGCTCGTCGGCCTGCAGGCCGTCGAGCGCGGCAACTCCCTGCTCGCCTTCCGGATGGACGATCGCAAACAACGCATCGTGATCGATCGCGCCGCTCCGGAAGGATCGCGCTTCTTCGGCTGGGAGGTGGCGGATGCGGCGGCACTGGATGAGCTCGCCGCCCGGCTCGAGCAAGCCGGCGTCGCGGTGACCGCCGAGCCGCAAGCGCTCGCCGATGCCAGGCATGTGCGCGGCCTGATCTCCTTCCACGATCCCGAAGGCAACCGGCTGGAAGCGTTTTATGGCGCCGAGGTCGATGCCGCGCCGTTCAAGCCGGGCCGCGCGATCTCGGGCTTCCGCACCGGACCGCTCGGACTCGGGCACGCCGTGCTGACGGTCGAGCGCATCGATCCGATGCTGGCGTTCTATGTCGACGTGCTCGGCTTCGGGCTCTCCGACTACATCCTGAAACCGTTTCGCGCCTACTTCTTCCACGTCAACCCGCGACATCATAGCCTGGCGCTGATCGAGACCGGGAAGAGCGGCATGCATCATCTGATGGTCGAGATGTTCTCGCTCGACGATGTCGGGCGAGCTTACGACGTCGCGCTGAGCCAGCCCGACCGCATCGGCACCTCGCTCGGCCGCCACACCAACGACTTCATGACCTCGTTCTACGCGAGGACGCCGTCATCCTTCATGATCGAATGCGGCTGGGGCGGCCGCGAGATCGATCCGGCGACGTGGCAGCCTTACGAGATGCAGGACGGTCCGAGCCTGTGGGGTCATGAGCGCGTCTGGCTGCCGGCCAGGGACCGCGAGCTCGCCCGCGAGATGCGGATGCACGCCGCCGCCCAAGGCCGCCGCGCGCCGGTGCAGGTGATGCAGGGCAACTACAAGCTGATGTCGGGCACCTGCCCGTGGTGGGACGGGATCCGCAAAGGAACGGTCTGACAATCGTCTCTCGGATTCCGGTTACCGATAACACCCCTGTTCGATCTCTTCGAGCAGATCGCGGGCCCTCGGCTCCCAGTCGAGCTGCCGCCGCGCACGCACGCCTCGCACCCGGCTGTTCGAGCCCATCGTGTCCTCGGCGACGCCCTCCCCCCATTCGGAGGCAGCCTCTTCCATCGACATCGCCGACGGCGGCCGATCAAACGCCAGCATGGTATTGATGGCCTCGCAGATTTCGCGCATCGAGTTCTCGCCGTTCTCGGCGAAATAGAAAGCCCCGGCCGGGGCCTTCTCGATGGCGAGCGCGTAGAGCGTCACCAGATCGTCGATGTGGACGTTCGACCACACGTTCTCGCCGGGTCCGGCATGTGCCGCACAACCACGCTTTCTGGCAAGTGCGATGAGCAGGGGAACCTGCATGCTGTGCGGTTCGGCGCCATGACCGAGACCGTAGATCAGGCTCGGACAGATGATGACCGGATGGCTTCCCTTCTCGCGGTGAGAGAGAATGTATTCGTTAAGCGCAACCCGTGCTGCGCGGGCTGGCGACGGGGTGATCGGCGTATCTTCGTCGAAGATCTCGTCGGATCGGTGGCCCTTGGCACGCGTGCCGACAATGCTCGATCCCGAGGTGTGTATGAACAGCTTGCCCGTTCCAGCCAGAGCGCCGGTCAAGGCAACGACGGCACCTTTGTGATCGGCGCTGGCCGCATTGATAACGATGTCAGCGGCTTGCGCCGCCTGCACCAGACATTCCTCGTCATCCAGCGTTCCGAACAGCGGCTGGATGCCGTGGATGCGAACCGCATCGGCTTTTTCCGGGGAGCGAACCAGCCCGGTCACATGATGTCCGGCGGCGACAAGATGAGCCGCAACCGATCCGCCGATATAGCCCGATGCGCCCGTGCAAAAGACTTTCATCCCGGTCTCTCCACCGAGGAGTTCGCGGTCGGTGAGGGCCTCGCCGCCTCATCGCTCCGCCCTCTTTTCCGACAAGCGGACGGGCAAGATCAGCCCAGATGTTTCTTGAAGAACTCCGTTGCCCTTCCCCAAGCGAGTTCGGCAGCCTGGCGGTCATGCACCGACATGCGCTGCTCGTTGACGAAGGCGTGCTCGGCGTCATAGCGGAACAGCTCGAGCGACTTGCCGGCGGCCTTCATGGCCTTCTCGAAGGCGTCGACCAGTTGCGGCGTGCACCAGTCGTCCTTGTTGGCGAAATGCGCCTGCAGCGGGATCTTCACGTCGGCCGGCTTTGCCGCCTGCTCCGGCGGGATGCCGTAGAACACGACACCGGCAGTCAGTTCCGGAATCTTGGTGGCGCCGATGATGGTCACCGCGCCGCCGAGGCAGAAGCCGGTGAGGCCGACCTTGGCGCCGTTCCGCGCCACGTATTGCGCGGCGCCGCGCACGGTCTGCGTGGTGGCGTCCATGAAGTCGAGCGAGTTCATCTCGCGACCCGCGGCATCGGTGTCGTGATACGGCACCACCGTACCCTTATAGAGATCAGGCGCCAGCGCGTCGAAGCCGGCCCGCGCAAAGCGGTCGCACATACCTTTGATCTGGTCCTGCAGGCCCCACCATTCCTGGATCACGACCACGCCCGGTGCATCGCCGCGCGCCGCGTTCGCGAGGTAACCGTTGGCATCCTTGCCGTCCGGACGTTTGAAGGTGATGGTGGTGCCCATGAATTCCTCCGGAATGTTTAGGGGGAGATTGGCGGCCATTGTGGCGGCTCACCGCGCGTGACGCAATCGCGGCAGCAAAAAAGCCCCCGCGGGGGCTTTTTCAAATCACGTTGCCGAAAGCGCGATCAGTGGGCGTTGGCCCAGACCTTCTTCTTGGTGAAGTACATCAGGATCGAGAACAGGATCAGGAACACGAACACCTGAAGCCCGAGCCGCTTGCGCGCTTCCATATGCGGTTCCGCGGTCCACATCAGGAAGGTCGTGACGTCATGGGCATATTGCGCGACCGTGGTCGGCGAACCGTCGGTGTAGGCGACCTGACCGTCGCTCAGCGGTTTCGGCATCTTGATGGCGTGGCCCGGGAAATACGTGTTGTAGTAGGAGCCCTCGGGAATGGTCACGCCGGCCGGCGGTTTCTCCTCAAAACCCTGAAGGATTGCGGAGACGTAATCCGGGCCCTGCTCCTGGTACTGGGTGAAGAAGTCGATGATGAACCAGGGGAAGCCGCGCTTGTAGGAACGGGCCTTGGTGATCAGCGACAGATCCGGCGGAGCCGCGCCACCGTTGGCCGCACGGGCCGCCTGCTCGTTCGGGAACGGCGACGGGAAGTAGTCGGCCGGCCGGCCCGGGCGCTCGAACATCTCGCCCTGGTCGTTCGGGCCGTCCTTGATCTTGTACTCGGAGGCAAACGCGGCGGCCTGGGCCGTCGAATAGCCGGGTCCGCCGGGATCGGCGAGGTTGCGGAACGCGACGAAGGAGAGGCTGTGGCAGGTCGCGCAGACCTCCTTGTACACCTGCAACCCGCGCTGCACCGCGCCGCGGTCAAACGTGCCAAACGGGCCTGAGAACGACCATTTCTGCGCCGGCGGTGCGACCTCGCCCCCCTCGGCCTTGGCGCTTTGCGCACCGCCGACCAAGAGCCCGCCCGCAACCATGATTGCGATCACGGTCGAGACCATCGGCGCGGCCTTGCTGCCCGTCTTCGCCAACACGTCGTCGGCGATCGAGTTCGGTACCGGCCTCGGCGTCTCGATCCGCGAGAGCAGCGGCAGCACGATCAGGAAGTAGGCGAAGTAGCAGACCGTCAGGATGCGGCCGGCGATCACATAGATGCCTTCCGGCGGCTGCGCGCCGAGATAGCCGAGCAGGATGCAGACGACGACGAACATCCAGAAGAACTGCTTGGCCAGCGGACGGTACTTCGACGACCTGGTCTTGGCGCTGTCGAGCCAGGGCAGGAAGCAGAGGATGATGATCGCCGAGAACATCGCGATCACGCCCGCAAGCTTGTTCGGGATCGAACGCAGGATGGCGTAGAAAGGCAGGTAATACCATTCCGGCACGATATGCGCCGGCGTCACGCCGGGATTCGCCGGAACGTAGTTCTCGGCATCGCCGAGATAGTTCGGCATGTAGAAGATGAACCAGGAATAGAAGATCAGGAAGCAGGAGACGCCGAACAGGTCCTTGATCGTCGCGTAGGGCGTGAAGGCGACCGTGTCCTTCTCGGTCTTGGCCTCGACGCCGGCCGGGTTGTTCTGACCCGCCACATGCAGCGCCCAGACGTGCAGCACGACGACGCCGGCGATCACGAAGGGCAACAGATAGTGCAGCGAGAAGAAGCGATTCAGCGTCGGGTTGCCGACGGCGTAGCCGCCCCACAACAGCGTCACGATGCTCTCGCCGAAATAGGGCACGGCGGAGAACAGGTTGGTGATGACGGTGGCGCCCCAGAAGCTCATCTGGCCCCACGGCAGCACGTAACCCATGAAGCCGGTCGCCATCATCAAGAGATAGATGATGACGCCGAGGATCCACAGCACCTCGCGCGGCTCCTTGTACGACCCGTAGTAAAGGCCGCGGAACATGTGGATGTAGACGGCGAAGAAGAACATCGACGCGCCGCAGGCGTGCATGTTGCGGAGCAGCCAGCCGTAATTGACGTCACGCACGATCAGCTCGACCGAGCGGAAGGCGAGATCGGCGTGCGGCGTATAGTGCATCGCCAGGATCACGCCGGTCAGAATCTGCACTGCCAGCATCATCGAGAGAATGGCGCCGAAGGTCCACCAGTAGTTCAGGTTGCGCGGCGTCGGATAGGCCACGAAGGAGGAGTGCACGAGGCCGAAGATCGGCAGTCGCCGCTCGATCCACCTCAAAGCTGGATTGGTCGGCTGAAAATCGGATGGTCCGCTCATTGATGCGATCCTGAGAAGTAAAGACGACGCGATCGGTCGAAGCCTCGGGCTGGGCCGAGACTTAGCCGATCTGGATTTTGGTGTCGGAAACGAACTGATACGGCGGCACCGCCAGATTGGCGGGCGCAGGCCCCTGGCGGATACGACCGGAGGTGTCGTATTGCGAGCCATGGCAGGGGCAGAAAAATCCGTCGTAATTGCCCTCATGGGCGATCGGGATACAGCCGAGATGGGTGCAGATGCCGATCACGACCAGCCATTGGTCATGGCCGGACTTGACGCGGGCCTCATCGGTCTGCGGGTCGGGCAGGCTCGAGAGCGGAACGCTGCGCGCCTCGTCGATCTGCTTCTTGGTGCGGTGGCTGATATAGATCGGCTTGCCGCGCCAGAACACCTTGATGTCCTGCCCCTCGGCGATCGGCGTCAGATCGACCTCGATCGGCGCACCGGCGGCGATGGTCGCCGCGTCCGGATTCATCTGGTCGATGAGCGGCCAAACCGTCGCCGCTACACCCACCGCAGCAGCAGCACCCGTTGCAACATAAAGGAAATCACGGCGTGTCGGATGGTCCGCCGAAGACGCTGTCGTCACGATTCCAAGCCCTTTCCTTGTCTGCAGCCGGTGGAACCGCCCCGGTGGCGCCCATTGCAACCGGGAGGTCTGCCGGCGCCCGCGGCCCCCCGCGGCGGCAGAAAACCACTATCCCTCCTCCCTACTGGCGGAATAGCAGTCCAGAATCGTTCTATTGGCACCCTTGCCGGACGAGCGCAAGCCCGCTATCGGCTCGCAGGCGTGCAATGCACTAAATGAGCGACGAACGTTGTTTTCTTGAGACATTTCGTCGGTACCTAACCCAGCGCCACGGCCATGCAGATCGCGCTCTTCCAGCCCGATATCCCACAGAACACCGGCACCATCCTGCGGCTGTGCGCCTGCCTGGATGTGGCGGCCCATATCATCGAGCCGGCAGGCTTCCCGACCTCCGACCGGCATTTCCGCCGGGCGGGAATGGACTATCTCGACCACGTCCGTTTGATGCGCCATGATTCCTGGACGAAATTCGAGGAATGGCGCCGCGAGGCTGGCTATCGGCTGATCCTGTTCACGACCAAGGTCGCCGGTTCCTACCTCGATTTTCGCTATGCCGCTTCCGATATACTCATCTTCGGGCGCGAATCCGCTGGGGTCACCGACGCGGTGGCGGCAGCGGCCGATGCACGGCTGGTGATCCC
Source organism: Bradyrhizobium sp. LeoB3 (assembly GCF_055456055.1). Taxonomy (NCBI): domain Bacteria; kingdom Pseudomonadati; phylum Pseudomonadota; class Alphaproteobacteria; order Hyphomicrobiales; family Nitrobacteraceae; genus Bradyrhizobium; species Bradyrhizobium sp. LeoB3. The sequence continues at coordinate 26,729 of NZ_JBVBEF010000008.1, read as the reverse complement.
GATCAAGCCGCCCATGCGCTCGCTCAATGTCGCAATGTCAGCGGCGATGGCGATCGGCGAGGCCTTGCGACAGACCCGCAGCCTGCCGTTGAAGGAGATTCCGTGAGCTACGCGGTCAAGGAGATTTTTCTGACCCTGCAGGGCGAAGGCGCGCATGCCGGCCGTGCGTCGGTGTTCTGCCGCTTTGCCGGCTGCAACCTCTGGAGCGGCCGCGAGCAGGACCGCGCCAGCGCAACCTGCCAATTCTGCGACACCGATTTTGTCGGCACCGACGGCACGCTCGGCGGCCGCTATGCGAGTGCCGCAGCACTTGCCGACATCATCGCCGCGCAATGGACGGGCGATAATGTCGGCCGCTATGTCGTGCTGACCGGTGGCGAGCCGCTGCTGCAGGTCGACGCCGAGTTGATCGATGCGCTGCATGCGCGCGGCTTTGCCATCGGCGTCGAGACCAATGGCACGATCACACCGCCGGACGGGCTGGACTGGGTCTGCGTCAGCCCGAAGGCCGGCGCGGAACTCGTGGTGCGGAAGGGGAATGAGTTGAAGCTGGTCTATCCGCAGCAGGATGCCGCGCCGGAGCGCTTCGTCGATCTGGATTTCGAGCGCTTCTCGCTGCAGCCGATGGATGGGCCTGATGCGATTCAAAACACCGCGCGCGCGGTCGAGTATTGCTTGCAACACCCGCAATGGCGGCTGAGCGTGCAGACGCACAAGACGCTGGGCATCAGATAGGAGTTGGACTTTCAGGATGTGGGAATTGACGAAATCGTTCCGCTTCGAGGCGGCGCACGCGCTCACCGGAACGACCCTTGGCGCGAGCAGCCAGGAGATCCATGGCCATTCGTTTCGTGCGGAAGTGACGGTGCGCGGGACACCTGACCCAGCGACCGGGATGGTGCTTGACCTCGGCCTCCTCGAACGCCGCATCGCCGAGGTGCAGAAGACGCTCGACCACAAGTTCCTCAACAAGATCGAGGCGCTTGGACTGCCCACCCTTGAAAACCTGTCGCGATTCATCTTCGAACGGGTGCAGCATGCGGGCAAGGTCACCCGCGTCAGCGTGCACCGCGACAGTTGCAACGAGAGCTGCACCTATTTCGGACCGGAAGCTTGAGCATGGACAAATCCGCCATCGAACAGCGCAAGGCGCGCGCGAAAACCTGGTTTGAAATACTGCGCGACGATATCTGCGCGGCCTTTGAGCGGCTGGAGGATGACGCGCCTGCTTGGCTCTATCCAGGCGAAGCCGGGCGCTTCGTGCGCACGCCGTGGGAACGCACCGACCACACCGGCAAGCCCGGCGGCGGCGGTGTGATGGCGATGATGCGTGGGCGCTTGTTCGAGAAGGTCGGCGTGCACTGTTCGACCGTGCATGGCGAGTTCGCTCCCGAATTCCGCGCCCAGATTCCGGGCGCGGCGGATGATCCGCGCTTCTGGGCCTCGGGCATCTCGCTGATCGCGCATCTGCACAATCCGAACGTGCCGGCGGTGCATATGAACACCCGCTTCGTCGTCACCACCAAGGCGTGGTTCGGCGGCGGCGCCGACCTCACGCCGGTGCTGGACCGGCGGCGCACGCAGGACGATCCGGATGCGCTCGCCTTCCATGCCGCGATGCAGTCGGCCTGCGATGCGCATGCGCGGATCGCGCCGTATGAAAAATACAAGAAATGGTGCGACGACTATTTCTACCTGCCGCACCGCAAGGAGGCGCGCGGCATCGGCGGCATCTTCTACGATTGGCACGATAGCGGCGACTGGGACGCCGACCTCGCCTTCACCCAGGATGTCGGTCGCGCGTTCCTGAAGATCTATCCCGAACTGGTCCGGAGCAATTTTGCGACGGCATGGACCGCCGACGATCGCGAGGAGCAACTGGTCCGGCGCGGCCGCTATGTCGAGTTCAATCTGCTCTACGACCGCGGCACGATTTTCGGCCTGAAGACCGGCGGCAATGTCGACTCGATCCTGTCGTCGATGCCGCCGCATGCGAAATGGCCGTGAGATCGCCATGGTGACCAAACTCCCTCGCGCCATGCTGATCGACATGGACGACACCATCCTGTCGGCCTATGCCCGGCCCGAGATCGCCTGGAACACGATCGCGGCCGAATTCGCCGATGAGTTGGCGCCGCTGGATCCGTCGGTCGTTGCCGCCGCGATCCTCGCTTTCGCCCGGAAATTCTGGTCCACGGCGGAGCCGATCTGGCGCCTGAAACTTGAGGAAGCGCGCCGCGAAACGGTCAGGGGCGGCTTCGCCACGCTTCGTGCAAGCGGCCACCCGCCCCTTTCAGACGACCTCGCGGTCCGGATCGCCGACCGCTTCACGACGTTTCGCGAGGAAAGCATCTTTGTCTTTCCCGGCGCGCACGACGCCATAGACGGGCTGCGGTCGCTCGGCATCAAGCTCGCGCTTGTCACCAACGGCGCTGCGCTGATGCAACGCGCCAAGATCGAGCGCTTCGCACTGACGCACCGCTTCGATCACATCCAGATCGAAGGCGAGCACGGCTTCGGCAAGCCGGAAGAGCGCGCTTATCTGCACGCCATGGATGCGCTCGGCGTCAGCGCAGCGGACACCTGGATGATCGGCGACAATCTGGAATGGGAGGTCGTCGCACCGCAACGGCTCGGCATTTACGCGATCTGGATCGACGTGCACGGGGATGGTCTTCCCACGGGATCGACCGTCAGGCCGAATCGCATCATCCGCTCCCTGACGGAACTGCTTCCCGGCGCAGACCGGTAACGGCGCCCGCGCTTCGCCGCGCAGATCAATCCCCGTCAAAATCCTGTGGGGACGTTCCTTCGTGATCGGACTGTCATGACAGCTCTGTAACGTGCCGGCGCGTCGATCAACGCGAAGGATGGGTGGACCATGGAACTGAAACCAGGCGATGTGGTGATGCTGAAATCGGGCGGGCACCCGATTACGGTGGCGGAAGTGAACGAGGACTCTGTCGAGTGTGTTTGGATGGGTATCGACGGCGATCTGTTTCGGGAAACGCTTCCCGTTGCCGTCCTCGAAGCCGCCAATCCCGATGACGAGGAAGAGGACGACGACGAGGAAGACGACGACGACGACGACGAGGAAGAAGACGAGGACGAAGACGACCGCAAGGGCAAGGTCGCGTAAGTCCCTTCCTGCGATGCGGCCCGGTTCACAAGACCTGGCGGCGTCGGCGAGAAATCTCGTAGCCCGGGTGGAGCGCAGCGCAACCCGGGACAGCTCAATCGATGTTGACGAGCGCTCCCGGGTTACGCTGCGCTTCACCCGGGCTACAGCACTATCTCAGCGCCGATGAGATCATCACGATACCGCCCGTGATCACGGCGATATCCAGGATTGCGGTGTGGACGTGCACGGGCATGCGCTCGACGAACGCTTTCGCCAGGAATGCGCCGGGGATCGCGACCACACCGATCAGGATCGCAAAGGCGAGCACCTGCGCAGTAACCACGCCGGCAAGCCCGAACACCGAAATCTTCACGATGCTGGTCGCCAGCGAGATCACCGCATCGGTTGCGATGACAGCGGCACCGTCGAGGCCGGCCGCCATCAGCAGCGACAGCAGGATCACACCCGAGCCCGCCGTGCCGCCGACCACGACACCGTAACCAACCGCGCCCGCGGCAAGGCCAGTGTCGCCGATCCTGACATCATGGCGCTTGAGCAGCCGCCGCAGCGGCACGCTCAGGATCAGCATGCTGCCGATCACGATCGAAGCACCGGCACCGGAGAGCCGTGTGTAGCCGTAGGCACCGAGCGCGGTCGTCAGGATCGCAGCCGCGATCACGATCAGCGCGCGGCGGCGGTCGGCATAGCTGACATAGGCGACGAAGCGGCTCAGATTGGTGAAGATCGAGGAGATCGCGATGATCGGCACCACCGGCTCGGCACCGACCAGCGGCACCAGCACCAACGGCATCAGGGCGCCGGTGCCATAGCCCGCGAGCCCTCCGACGGCCGAAGCGAGCAACGCGACACCGGCGACCAGCAGAAGTCGGAGCACGGAGATATCGGAAAGGCTGGCGAGGATGTTCACAATCGGTGGTCGTGGGTGAAGCGGGCGACGGTCTCATCGGCGATTGCCGAGAGCGCCGTCTGGTCAAGAGGAAACTCCGCGGCGAGCCACGCCTGCTCGGCTTGTGCCAGCACATGGCCGAGCGCAGGCCCCTCGGCAATCCCGCGCGAAATGAAATCGGCCGCCTTCAGCGGAAATTTCGGCGCCTGCCAGCGCTGCGGCAGGCGCGCCAGTTCGCGCCAACGAGCAATGTCGCGGCCATCGCTCATCCGCGCCCAGGCCAGCATCATCCGGTCGAGATAGGCCGCCCCACCGAGACGGTAGAGCCAGCGGCGTGCCGCCGCCTCGTCGATGCCGGCGAGCTGCCACCAGCGATCCGCCATCGCTTCCAGCGCCTTCGCCTCGGCATTGGTGAGCCGCAGCTTGGAGGCAACGCGCCTTGCGTCCTCGGTGATGGCAAGCGCCAGCGCACCGAGCCGGCGCACCGCGCTCGCCTCGAGCCCGAGCTCGCGCTCGGCCGCGATCATGACTGCGAACGGCCCGGTATAGCCGACGCTGCCAAGGATCATCTGCAGCAGGCCGCCATCGGCCATCGCGGTGACCGCGGTCACCGCGCCGTCGGCGACCACGAGCTTGAGCACTTCCATGCGCACGCGCTCCGCCGAAAGCTGCGCCAGGCCGGCACGGCCGGCGATGCAGGCAAGATAGCCGGCGCGATCGGGATCGCCGGCGCCGTAGGCCGCATGCATGCGAAAGAAGCGCAGGATGCGCAAGTAGTCCTCGGCGATGCGCTGAGCGGGATCGCCGATGAAGCGCACGCGGCGAGCGGCGATATCATCGAGCCCGCCGACATGGTCGTGCACCACGCCGGCCGCATCGACCGAAAGGCCGTTGATGGTGAAGTCGCGCCGCTCGGCATCGCGCGCCCAGTCGCGGCCGAATGCGACCTTGGCCTTGCGGCCATAGGTTTCGGTATCCTCGCGCAGGGTCGTGACCTCGAACGGATGCTTGTCGACGACCAGCGTCACCGTGCCATGCTCGATGCCGGTCGGCACGCTCTTGATTCCTGCGGCCTTGGCGCGGCGCATCACCTCCTCAGGGACTGCCGTGGTCGCGAGATCGATGTCGCCGATCGGCCTGTGCAGCAGCGCGTTGCGCACCGCGCCGCCGACCACACGCGCTTCCTCACCGTCGGCGTTGAGCAGCGCGAGCACGCGTGCCGTGGGTCCCGATCTCAGCCAAGGCGCCTGCTCCAGCGCGCGTGCATGCGTCATTTCTCAACTCCGGGCACGAGCCTGCCATTCTCGATATGAGCGGGGACATAGGTCGAATTCGGCGGCGCACCGGAGAAATGGGCGAGCAGCACGAAACTGACCACGACCAGCAGCAGCGCACCCAGCACCAGCTTCGCAATCAAAGGCAAAGGCCAGGAAGATTTCGCCAAGACGCCGGAGCGCGTTGCAATGAGGAACACGGCATAGACTGCAAAAGGGATGAGGAAGATTCCGATCTCGGTCAATACCGGACGGATCATGGCAGGTAGATCCGTTCGTACAATACGCGCAGGATCCCGGCGGTCGCGCCCCAGATGTAACGTTCGGCAAAGGGCATCGCATAATAGGAGCGCTCGATGCCGCGGAATTCCTTGCTGTGGCGCTGATGGTTCGCCGGGTTCATCAGGAACGAAAGCGGGACCTCGAACGCGTCGACGACTTCACCCTCGTTGATCTTGAGCCTGAAGCCGGGCTTCACCCGCGCCACCGTCGGCAGGATACGAAAACCAAATGCCGTGCCGTAGAGATCGAGATAGCCGAGCGGCTCGATGAAGTCGCGCGTGAGCCCGACTTCCTCATTGGCCTCGCGCAGCGCGGCATCGAGCGGAGAGGCATCCGTCGCGTCGATCTTGCCGCCGGGGAATGAGATCTGGCCGGCATGGCTGCTCAAATGCTCCGAGCGCTGCGTCAGCAGCACCGTCGGCTCATCGCGGTCGACCACCGGGATCAGCACCGCGGCCGGCCGCACCGGCTGTTCGTGCGCGACGATCTCGAGCATGCGGTCATTGCCGGAGTCGCCGGTCCTTGGAATGATGTTCGGATCGACCAGGCCGGGCGGGACGTCGAAATTCAGCCGCGCATGGCTGCGCGCGAAAAACTCCGCCGAGCTGATCGCCGCCGGCTCCGTCTTCAGCATCGGCTCGTTCAAAGCGCGTCCCTCACCTCTTTCGCATCCGCCATCGCGAAGAATGCGCCGCCGGACTCGATTCCGAACATCGGACGACCATCGACCATCCGCTCTTCCCCCATGTCAACCAGATCGTAGTAGAGCGGACGGGTGACCTTGGCCCAGAGATCGGCGCGGACATGCAGATAGGGCATGAGCCCGCCGTCATTGCCCGGCTCGAAACGAAGGCCGTGCGCGGCGTCGCAATCGACCCAGTCGTCGACATTGGTGCGGAACCTGAGCAGCCGCCCGCGCGCGTCCCCATCCTTTTGCATCTCGACCGCAAGGAAGGGCGCATCGTCGACGCGGATGCCGACCTTCTCCACCGGCGTCACCAGGAAATGCTTGCCGTCTTCGCGTTTCAGGATGGTGGAGAACAGCCGCACCAGCGCCGGCCGGCCGATCGGTGTTCCCATATAGTACCATGTGCCGTCGGCGCCGATTCGTATATCGAGATCGCCGCAGAACGGCGGATTCCATAAATGCACGGGTGGAAGGCCCTTGCCGCCGGCCGGATTTGTTTTTGCGGCATTGGTGGCCGCGACGGTCAATCCTTCGAGGCCCTGACGGCTTGTTTGCCCTTCGTTCGCCATGGTTTGCCTTAAGGTTGAGAGCTTCAATCTGGCACGATTGGTGCACGTTTCTTACGTACATCTTTCAGATGTGCGTAGGTATGCCGTTCTCGCCACATCGTGATGGCGTTCATACCCTGAAAAGCCGCTAAGGTGGGGATAGTTTAATTCAACGAATACATGGCCTTCGCTTATGCTTAGCTTGGGGCCCATGGCGTGACGATGTGAAGGTTGCGCCGTCGATAGGAGCACGGAATGGCTGGTGCAGACAGTGTCGAAAAACTGGAAGACGTGATCGTCCGCTCGGCCGAGCAGGTTGCCGGCCAGATCCGTACGGCGAAAGAGGCGATTTCCACGGTTATTTTCGGCCAGGACCGGGTGATCGAGAATACCTTGGTGACGATCCTTTCCGGCGGGCATGCGCTGCTGATCGGGGTTCCCGGCCTTGCCAAGACCAAGCTCGTGGAGACGCTCGGCATCACGCTCGGCCTCGACACCAAGCGCATCCAGTTCACCCCGGACCTGATGCCGTCGGATATCCTCGGCGCGGAGGTGCTAGACGAGAGCAACACGGGCAAGCGCTCGTTCCGCTTTATCGCAGGTCCGGTATTCGCGCAGCTTCTGATGGCGGATGAGATCAACCGCGCCAGCCCGCGCACCCAATCGGCGCTGCTGCAAGCCATGCAGGAGCAGCACATCACGGTTGCGGGCGCCCGCCATGACCTTCCCAAGCCATTCCATGTGCTGGCGACGCAGAACCCGCTGGAACAGGAAGGCACCTATCCGCTGCCCGAGGCGCAGCTCGACCGTTTCCTGATGGAGATCGATGTCGACTACCCCGACCGTGAGGCCGAACGTCGCATCCTGTTCGAAACCACCGGCGCGGAAGAAACGCTGGCGAAGGCTGCGATGAACGCGGAACTGCTGCTCAGCGCGCAACGACTGGTGCGAAGGCTGCCGGTCGGCGATTCCGTCGTCGACGCCATCCTGTCGCTGGTGCGCGCCGCGCGGCCCAATCCGGAAGGCGAGAAGCTGATCGCCTGGGGACCGGGCCCGCGCGCCAGCCAGGCCTTGATGCTCGCCGTCCGCGCCCGCGCCCTGCTCGACGGGCGGCTCGCGCCCTCGATCGACGACGTGCTCGATCTCGCCGAACCCGTGCTCAAGCACCGCATGGCGCTGACGTTCACTGCGCGCGCCGAAGGCCGCACCATTCCTGACGTGATCAAGCAATTGAAGACGCGGATCGCTTGATGGCCGCGGAGAACAAGCGCCTGGACGAGGAGATCCTCGCAGTCCGACGTGCCGATGGCGAAAGCCGATCGCTCGCCGCGTCGCTGCCGCGCCTGGTGCTCGAGGCCCGCCGCATTGCCAACAACGTCATCCATGGCTTGCACGGCCGCCGCCGCGCAGGCGCCGGCGAGAGCTTCTGGCAATATCGCCGCTTCGTCTCCGGCGAGCCGTCGCAGAATGTCGACTGGCGGCGCTCGGCGCGCGACGATCATCTCTACGTCCGCGAGCAGGAGTGGGAGGCGGCGCACACTGTCTGGATCTGGCCCGACCGCTCGCCGTCGATGGCGTTCGCGTCCAAGCAGGCGCGCGATTCCAAGCTCGAGCGCGGCCTGATCGTCGCCTTTGCGCTGGCCGAGTTATTGGTCGCCGGCGGCGAACGCGTCGGCATTCCCGGCCTGATGAACCCGACCGCGAGCCGCACGGTCATCGACAAGATGGCGCAGGCGATGCTGCATGACGATGCGACCCGCGCCAGCCTGCCGCCGTCCTTCGTGCCGTCGGCGCTTTCCGAGATCGTGGTGCTGTCGGACTTCTGGTCGCCCATTTCGGAAATCCGAACCACGCTCGCCGGGCTGTCGGCCTCGGGCGCGCACGGCACGGTGATCCAGGTCGTCGATCCCGCCGAGGAAACATTTCCCTATTCCGGCCGCATCGAATTCGTCGAACCGGAAGCGGGCACTGCGATTACCGCGGGCCGCGCCGAGAGCTGGGCCAGCGACTATGTCGCGCGCGTCGCGCTGCATCGTGACGAGATCCGCGCCGAGACCAACCGGCTCGACTGGCTGTTCTCGACCCACACCACCAGCCGCTCCGCGGCGGAGCTGCTATTGTTCCTGCATAACGGCATGACGGTGAGCAAGGCCAGTGTTCGGTCCACCGTCAAAGTGGGGCTCGGCGCATGATCGCAGGCCTGCCGCTGTCCTTTGCCGAACCGATGCTGCTGCTCGGCCTTCTGAGCCTGCCGGCCCTTTGGTGGCTGCTCCGCGTGATGCCGCCACGGCCGCGGCGTATCGAATTTCCGCCGACCAGATTGCTGTTCGACATCCAGCCCAGGGAAGAAACACCCTCGCGCACGCCATGGTGGCTGACGCTGCTGCGCCTCCTCGCCGCTGCGCTCGTCATCTTCGCCGCGGCCGGGCCGATCTGGAATCCGCAGACCGGGCTTGCATCCTCCAAGGCGCCGCTCGTGATCCTGCTCGACGACGGCTGGAGCTCGGCCTCGAGCTGGGACGCCCGGATCAGGGCCGCCGACGAACTGATCGCCAGTGCGGACAATGACCGCCGCGGCGTAGCGCTGGTGCCGCTGTCGGAGCCCGCGCGCGACATCACGCTGATGCCGGCCGGCACCGCGCGCGTCGCGCTGCGGCAGCTCGCGCCAAAGCCCTATTCGATCGACCGCGTCGACACGCTGCCGGTCATCGATCGGTTCCTGAAAGCCACCGGCGATGCCGAGATCGCCTGGCTGTCCGACGGCGTCGACACCGGGCGCGGCACAGAATTCACCGAAGGGCTCGGCAAGCTGGTCGAAAACCGCACGCTGACGATCTACGAGGGCGGTGCGCCGTCCGCGCAGGCGCTCGTTGCCGCCGAGAACGCCGCGGCCAAGATGACCGTGAAGGTCCTGCGCACCGAGACCGGCATCACTTCCGGGACGGTTCGCGCGCTGGATGCCAAGGGCTCGCCGATCGGCGAGGCGCGCTACGCCTTCGCCCCGCAGGATCGCGAGACCGAGGCATCGTTCGATCTCCCGGTCGAACTGCGCAACGACATCGCCCGGCTGGAGATATCAGGCGAGCGCTCCGCCGGCGCGGTGCAGCTCCTCGACAAGAGGTGGCGGCGCCGTGCGGTCGGCGTCGTCTCCGGCGCGACCAACGACACCGCGCAGCCGCTGCTCGCCTCAACCTTCTACCTTTCCCGCGCATTGTCGCCATTCGCCGATGTGCGTCTTGGCGACCGCGGCGCGCCTCAGCAGGCGATCGCCCAATTCCTCGACCAGCGGCTGCCGATGATCGTGATGGCCGATGTCGGCACGCTGTCGCCGGATATCCGCGAGCGGCTGAATGCCTGGATCGACCAGGGCGGCGTGCTGGTGCGTTTCGCCGGCCCACGGCTGGCGCAAGCCGATGACGATCTGGTGCCGGTGAAGCTGCGCCGCGGTGGCCGCGTCCTCGGCGGCAGCCTGACCTGGGAGAAGCCGCAGCATCTGGCGTCGTTCACAGCCGAGGGCCCGTTCGCCGGTCTTCCAGTGCCGAAGGACGTTACCGTGAGCCGGCAGGTGCTGGCCGAGCCGGATGCCGTGCTCGCCACTAAGAGCTGGGCGTCGCTGGAAGACGGCACGCCGCTCGTCACCGGCGAGCATCGCGGCAAGGGCGTGGTCAGCCTATTCCACGTCGGCGCGGACTCACGCTGGTCGGACCTGCCGATGTCCGGCACTTTCGTCGAGATGCTGCGGCGGCTGGTCGACATGTCCGGCTACACCTCGACGCCTGGTGCTGGAGTGGCCGGCGAAGCCAAGGCCGAGACCGTGGCCCCGCTCCGCACGCTGGATGGCTTTGGCGCGTTCGGTCCGCCGCCGTCGACCGCCAAACCAATGCTGGCCGACTATCGCGACCGCGCGACACCGGATCACCCGCCCGGCCTCTACGGCCCGGCTGACGCCCCGATCGCCGTCAACACGCTGGCGACCGCCGACCGCATCGCCCCGCTCGACACGTCTGCCCTGCGTGCACGGCGGGCGAGCTACACCAATGCCGAGCCACGCGACCTCCGCGGCATCCTGCTGTCATCGGCGCTCGGCCTGTTCCTGCTCGATGCCATCGTGGTGGCCATGCTCGGCGCCGGCCTTGCCGCGCTGTGGCGGCGGCGCGCGGCACCTGCGGCGCTGGCGCTCGCCTTCCTGCTGGCATCGATGGCGCCGTCCGCCACGCGCGCCGAGAACAGCGACGACTTCGCCATGAAGGCGGTTTCGCAGACGCGGCTCGCTTATGTCGTCACCGGCAATGCCGACGTCGACTCCATCGTGAAAGCCGGCATGTCCGGGCTGACACTGTTCCTGGCGCAACGCACCGCGCTGGAAGCCGGCGATCCCGTCGGCGTCGACCCCGCGCGCGACGAACTCGCCTTCTTCCCGCTGATCTACTGGCCGATCGTGCCCGGCGCGCCAAAGCCTCCGCAGGACGCGATCAACAAGATCGACGCCTATATGAAGCAGGGCGGCACCGTGCTGTTCGACACCCGCGACGCCGTCGAGGCGCCGCCCGGCGACAATGGCAGCTCGCAGACGCCGGGCATGCAGGCGCTGCGCGAGATTCTGTCCTCGCTCGACGTGCCCGAGCTCGAGCCGGTGCCGCGTGAGCACGTGCTGACCAAGACGTTCTACCTGTTGCGCGACTTCCCCGGGCGCTTCACTTCGGGCCAGACCTGGGTCGAGACGCTCCCGCGCGAGGACGATGACGAAGCCGCGCAGCGGCCCGCGCGCGGCGGCGACGGCGTCTCGCCGATCATCATCACCTCCAACGATCTCGCCGGCGCCTGGGCGATCCGGCCCGACGGCCAGGCGATGTTGCCGCTCACCCCCGGCGAGCCGCGCCAGCGCGAATTCGCCTTCCGCGCCGGCGTGAACATCGTGATGTATACGCTGACCGGCAACTACAAGGCCGACCAGGTGCACGCGCCGGCCCTGATCGAGCGGCTGGGACAATGATACGCTGGGACATTCACCACGCACACGCCGTCATGGCCGGGCTTGTCCCGGCCATCCACGCCTCGCCGCTCGGCACGAAGAACGTGGATGCCCGGGACAAGCCCGGGCATGACGATGCGGATAGGTTCGCATTATGAATTACGGCATTGCCTTCACGCCGCTGGTGCCCTCGCTCGTGCTGTGGATCGGCCTTGCGGCGATCGTCGTCATAGCGGCGCTTCTCCTGCTGTCACGCACGCGCGGCGCATGGATACGCGTCGCGGCGCTGGCGCTCATTTTGCTCGCGCTTGCCAACCCCTCCTTCACCCGCGAGGACCGTGAACCCTTATCCTCGGTCGCCGCCGTCGTGATCGACAAGAGCCCGAGCCAGAATTTCGGCACGCGCAACCAGGAGACCGCGAAGGCGCAGGAGGCCTTGGTCGACAGCCTGAAGAAGATCAAGGGCCTGGAAGTGCGCGTCGTCGACGCCGGCCAGGCCGACGGCGAGACCGACGGCACCAAGCTGTTCGGCGCATTGTCCTCCGCATTGTCGGACGTTCCGGTCGACCGTGTCGCCGGTGCCTTCCTGATCACCGACGGCCGTGTGCACGACATCCCGGCCAATGCCGCCGGCCTCGGCTTCCAGGCGCCGGTGCACGCGCTGATCACCGGCCGCAAGGACGAGCGTGATCGACGGATTGCAATTTCGGCCGCGCCGCGCTTCGGCATCGTCGGCCAGACCCAGACCATCACCTACCGGCTCGACGACCAGGGCGTGACCGGCCAGAGCGCCAGGATCACCGTGCGCCGCGACGGCGAGGTGATCAACGAGCGTACGCTGCAGAGCGGCCAGACCGCCAATGTCGACATCGACATCAAGCATGCCGGACCCAATATCGTCGAGATCGAGGCATCTCCGCTCGACAATGAACTGACGCTGGTCAACAACCGCGCGGTGGTTGCGATTGACGGCGTGCGCGACAAGCTGCGTGTGCTGCTCGTCTCGGGTGAGCCGCATTCCGGCGAGCGCACTTGGCGTAACCTGCTGAAGTCCGACGCCAGCGTCGACCTCGTGCATTTCACCATTTTGCGTCCGCCGGAAAAGCAGGACGGCACGCCGATCAATGAATTGTCGCTAATCGCGTTTCCGACCCGCGAGCTGTTCCAGCAGAAGATCAACGAGTTCCAGCTCATCATCTTCGACCGCTATGCCCGCCAGGGCGTGCTGCCGATCGCCTATTTCGACAATATCGCGCGCTACGTCCGCGCGGGGGGCGCGGTGCTGGTCTCCGCCGGTCCGGACTATGCATCCACCACCAGCATCTGGCGTACGCCGCTCGACTCGGTACTCCCGGCCGAACCCGTCGGCGTCACCGAGAAGCCGTTCTATGCACATCTCTCCGACGCCGGAAAGCGCCACCCGGTGACGCGCGGGCTGGAAGGCTCGAACAGCGAGCCGCCGCATTGGAGCCGCTTCTTCCGTACCGTCGACACGCGCAACGCCATCGGCCAGCCTGTGATGACCGGCGCCGACGGCAAGCCTCTGCTGCTGCTGTCGCGCTTCGGCGAGGGCCGCGTTGCGCTACTGCTCTCCGACCACATCTGGCTGTGGGCGCGCGGCTATGAGGGCGGCGGTCCGCATCTCGACCTGCTCAGGCGGATGTCGCACTGGCTGATGAAGCAGCCCGATCTGGACGAGGAAGCGTTGCGGCTGCAGCTCCAGGGCCGCGATCTCTCCGTGGTGCGCCAGACCATGGGCGACAGCGTCCCGCCTGTCACCGTGACCTCGCCAAGCGGCGCCACGCGCGAGATGACGCTGACCCAGGGCGAGCCGGGCGAATGGAAGGCGACGCTGCCCGCCAACGAGCTCGGCCTGTGGCAGGCGACCGACGGCACGCTGAAGGCGCTGGTCAATGTCGGTCCGACCAACCCGAAGGAATTCTCGGAAGTGACCTCCACGACCGAGATGCTGAAGCCGCTGGCGCAGGCAACAGGCGGCGACGCCCGCCGCGTGGTCGACGGCACCAGCCTCGACATGCCCCGCATCGTGCCGGTCCGTGCGTCGAGCGTGTTCCGCGGCGAGGGCTGGATGGGCGTCAGGATGCGCGACGCCAGCGTCGTCAAGGGCGTCGGCGTGCTGCCGATGTTCGCAGGGCTGATCGGCCTGTTGCTGCTGCTCGGTGCTTTCGCCGCCACCTGGCTCCGCGAGGGACGGTAGGCGAAATCGGCCACGGTCTCCCTTCATCCCGAGGAGCCGCGAAGCGGCGTCTCGAGGGATGGGCTCCGAGTGAGATCAGGGCCTCATGTTCGAGACGGCGCTATGCGCCTCCTCACCATGAGGGTCTATCATCCGCGCCGTTGCAACAATCACACAGCCTCAACTGATCGCGCGACGCTCGCCCGAGCCGCGGTTGACACCGCCATCTCCTTCCGATGTTATAATGTAACATCGGGCCGGTCAGGGTAGGCCGTCCCCGGGGTGGGCATAGATTCGTGAAGTGGATTCGAAAACACGTCAAACTTGGCGCGCGGCTGGCGCTGTTCGCGCTCGCCGTCCAGTTTGTGCTGTCGTTCGGCCACTTCCATCCGGCGCAGGCCGCTCCCGCGCTCCAGACCGCGACATCGCAGACCGACTTCCTTCGTGCCGCGGACCTCGTGGTCACGGATGCGGCGAGCCTGTCCGCGCCCCAGCAACAATCTCCGCGCCAGGATAACCATCAGCAGCCCGCCGACGGCTGCGCCATCTGCGCCGTCATCACGATGGCGCACGGCATGCTGTTCGCAACGCCTCCGGTGCTGTTGCTGCCGCAGGCGATCGAACTTCTCCAGCTCACCACCGAAGCCGGCTTCGCCTATCTCGGCACCGCCCGTCGAGCGTTCCAGTCGCGCGCGCCACCCCTCTCCTGATCGATTGACCGAACCGCCTTCGCACGCCCGCTGCTCAAGCGAGATGCGAAGCACATCGCAATCGGGTCCGTCGGCGCGGCCGACGACATCAGGATCAGGAAAATGGGATTCAAGAAAAAACGAGCTTTCCACATCGGTGGAGCAAGCTGGCTGGTACTATGCGCGCTCGGCAGCGGCGCGATCGCTCAGGATGCACCCGCAGCGGCGCCGGCAACGCAACTGCCTGACATCAACGTAACGGCACCAAGTCCGATCGTGCGGCGCCACCGGGCCGTTGCTCCGGCGCGCGCCCCCGTTCGCGCCGCGCGCAGCACGCCCGGCCGCAATCGCGAGCGCGTAGCCCAACAACCGCAGCCCGCGCCGGCCGCGCCGCCAGCGCCACAGCAAGGGGTGCTGCAGGTCGTGACTGATCAGTTCGCAACGGTCACCGTGGTGCCGAACGAGGAAATTCGCCGCGAGGGCACCGCACAGCTCGGTGACCTCCTGTTTTCCAAACCGGGCATCACCGGCTCAACCTTTGCGCCGGGCGCTTCGAGCCGGCCCATTATCCGAGGTCTCGACGTCAATCGCGTTGGAATCATCGAGAACGGCAATAACGCCGGCGGCGCCTCGGATCTCGGTGAGGATCATTACGTGCCGGTTGATCCGCTCGCCACCAACCAGGTCGAGGTCATTCGTGGTCCGGCGGCGATGCGTTACGGCTCGACTTCGATCGGAGGCATCGTCAGCGCGACCAACAACCGCATTCCGGACGCCCTTCCCTCATGCGCCGCCCCGCCGTTCCAAACCTACGGCCTGCCGGCGAAAGCGCCGCTGGCCGGCGCGCCTTCGTCACCTTGCGTGAACGTCGAGACGCGAACAGCGGTTAACTCCGCCGACCGTGGCGTCGACGGCGGCATCCTGCTCGATACCGGCGCAGGCAATTTCGCGTTTCACGCCGACGCCTTTGGTCGCAAGGCCGGCGATTACGACATCCCGAGCTATCCCTACTTGTTCGACCACTCGAGACCGGTGAACTACCGCCAGCCGAATTCGGCCATGCAGGCGGATGGTGCCTCGATCGGCGGCTCGTATATCTTCAATGGCGGCTTCATCGGCGCCGCAATCACCCAAAACGATACACTTTATCACATCCCTGGTATCGACGGCGCCGACCATCAGACCCGGATCGACGCACATCAGACCAAGATCACCATGAAAGGCGAATACCGGCCGGATGCCGCGGCCATCGACGCAATCCGTCTCTGGGCCGGCGCGACCGACTACAGACACAACGAGCTTGGGCTGGCGGATCCAGCCAATCCCTTCAGCGACGGCGTACGTCAGACCTTCACCAACAAGGAGCAGGAGGCCCGCGTCGAGGTTCAGTTGATGCCGTTCAACGCGCGCTTTGCCGAGGTGACCACCGCGTTCGGCCTGCAGGGTGGCCACCAGGAATTGACCGCTCCGAGCCCGGACGATCCCGGTTCGCTATTCAACGGCCTGTGGAATCCGAACAACAACAACCGTATCGCCGGCTACGTCTTCAACGAGTTCAAATTCTCCGAGACCACCAAGGCGCAGATCGCCGGCCGTATCGAGCATGTCGAGTTGCACGGCTCGACACCGAATTTCCCACCCGACTTCCTGCCTGACGGCAATCCGCAGTTCAACATCGCCCGCAATCCGTCCTTTACGCCGAAAAGCGGCAGCATCGGGTTGATCCAGAACCTGCCCTACGATCTCGTCGGCAGCATCACCGCACAATATGTCGAGCGCGCGCCAAAGCCCGCGGAACTGTTTTCGCGCGGCCCGCATGACGCTACCGCCACCTTCGATATCGGCAATCCCAACCTGACGATCGAGACCGCGAAATCGGTCGAGATCGGCCTGCGCAAGGCGACCGGACCGTTCCGCTTCGAGGCAACCGCCTACTACACCCATTTCGACAATTTCATCTTTCGCCGGCTCACCGGCGTGATGTGTGACGGGGACTTCAATTCCTGCGGCGCGCCCGACGGTGAATTGAACCAGGCGGTCTATTCCCAGCGCAACGCCACCTTCCGCGGCGGCGAGTTCCAGAGCCAGCTCGATATCGGGCCGCTCTATAGCGGCATCTGGGGCATCGAGAACCAGTTCGACATCGTCCGCGCCACATTCAGCGACGGCACCAACGTGCCACGCATTCCGCCGATGCGCCTCGGTGGCGGCGTCTATTGGCGCGACGACAACTGGTTCATGCGCGTCAACCTGCTGCACGCGTTTGCACAGAACGACGTCGCTCCGATCGCGGAGACGCCGACGGCGGGCTACAACCTATTAAAGGCGGAGGTCAGCTACAACACCAAGCTCGACCAGTCCTGGATCGGCGCACGCGAGATGACGGTCGGCCTCGTCGGCAACAACCTGCTCAACGAGAACATCCGCAACTCCGTCTCCTATACCAAGGACCAGGTGCTGCTGCCCGGCATTGGCGTCAGGGCCTTTGCGAACCTGAAGTTCTGAGCCGGTTCCTGCTCCCTCTTTCGCTTGCTGCGGAAGAGGGAGAGCACGGTGACTTCCTCTACCGTGCCTTGCTCCAATCGGGGCCGATCGGACCGGAGACGTCGGCGAAGGCGCCCTCCACCAGTTCGGCCACCAGCAGGCGATTGTAGTCAACCGGGCCGGGCATGGTCGCCCTGCCCTTCGGGACCACCTTGAAGCCGACGCGGCTGTAGTAAGGCTCGTCGCCGACCAGGATCACGAGGCGGTGCCCTTTGGCCTTGGCATCGGAGAGCGCGCGGTCGAGCAGCGCGCGGCCGACGCCGC
Source organism: Bradyrhizobium sp. LeoB3 (assembly GCF_055456055.1). NCBI lineage: Bacteria > Pseudomonadati > Pseudomonadota > Alphaproteobacteria > Hyphomicrobiales > Nitrobacteraceae > Bradyrhizobium > Bradyrhizobium sp. LeoB3. Next base: position 9,243 of record NZ_JBVBEF010000008.1, on the reverse strand, counting down.
GGTCACGAAAAGGCGGCTCCACGGTCAATGGGCCCAGCATCAACGCCGGCGTGTCGCCGATCATGACGGGCAGTTGCCTGACCGAACCGACCAGGAGCGTGCCGATGCGCGCGGTAAAGGACAGATCGAGCAGATGGTCGACATGTTCGCGCAGCCGATAGGCGCTAAGCACGAAACGGCCGGGCCCGAACGTGCGTTCGTGCAGGCGCTCGATCGCCTGGGCGTCGTTCGGCGTTTCCGGCAGGATGGTCAGCGACAAATCACTCATGGTGATGCGCGGGATAGCACCTGGATCGGGCGCGGTCCATCGCCCGCGTCATTTCTTGTTAATAGCCGGCTGGGACAGGTACGCGAGCAGCTTCATCTCGCGGCGGCCGCGGGTCACCGTGTCAAGCACCAGCCCTGATGAGACCGACAGCATCGCCACGATCATGAGGCCGGTCGACAGCACCGCCGTCGGCAGCCGTGGCACGATGCCCTCTTCGATGAAGGTGATGACGATCGGGATCGCCAGCACGATCGAGATCAGCGCGAGGACCACGCCGATGCCGGTGAAAAACCGCAGCGGCTTCTCTGAACGGTAAAGCCTCAGGATGGTTCCGAGAATCCGAAACCCGTCGCGCCAGGTGTTCAGCTTGCTGACCGATCCCTCCGGGCGAGCATAATAGGGCGTCTCGATCTCGCCGACCGGCAATGCCAATTCCAGAGCATGGACGCTGAGCTCGGTCTCGATCTCGAAGCCGTCCGACAGCACCGGAAAGGATTTGACGAAGCGGCGCGAGAACACCCGATAGCCGGACAGGATGTCGCGGAATGCGTGGCCAAACACGGCGGACAGGAAGCCGGTCAGCATCCGGTTGCCGGTGCGGTGGCCTCTTCTGTAGGCGGCCGCGGATTGATCGATCCGGACGCCGACCACCATGTCGAGATGATCGTTCACCAGCATCTCGATCATGCGCGAGGCGCTCGGCGCGTCATAGGTCGCATCGCCATCGACCAGAACATAGATGTCCGCGTCAATGTCGGCAAACATCCGCCGCACCACATGCCCCTTGCCTTGGCGCCGCTCGCTGCGGACCTCTGCACCCGAGGCACGCCCGATCTCGGCGGTACGGTCGCGCGAGTTGTTGTCATAGACGAAGATCTGCGCCTCCGGCAGTGCCTTGCGGAAATCGGAAACCACAGTGCCGATCGCCGCTTCCTCGTTGAAACACGGCACAAGCACCGCGACGCGCAATGCGGACGCCGCCATCGCCACCGTCGCTGACCGAGCCATGACGTCCTCGCTCACCATCAGGCACTCGCTTTTTGCGGCATGCCAAAATCATCCGCGAGCTTCGGCGCCCAATGATCCAGGGTAGCGAACAACAACGTCCACAATGACAGCATGACAATCGGGATCACGTAATAGGGCGTGAAGACGGGATGGCTCATGAAGAAGATCAGATTGATGACGAGGTTAAGCGCGACGACGGCGACAATCTGTCGTGTCGCCACGCGTCCCCCTGACCGCCACAGCGCCACCACCCAGGCGATCGCAATCAGCAGCAGCGGGAATTGCGCATCCCGCACATATTGCAGCAGGACGGACGCATCCAATGCCGGCGGCACCGCGTCGACACCGCCATAGGTGGTCGAGAACGGGCTTCCCGCATTGATCGCATTCGCGATCAGTGTCGGTGCCATGCCGATCAGGAACGCGACGCCGAACGAAAGACCTTGCCAAAAGGTGTTCATGTTCCGTGCGCGCAGGAAGGCGATAAGGAAGAACACCGCATAGCCTGCCGACAGAAACAGATTCGGCAGACGGAAATTGACGGAAAGGCCGATCAACAAGCCGACCGACGCGGCAAGCAGGATGCGACGTGCGCCGCTACTCGCAAACAGCCGCGCGGTCAGGAATCCGGTCAGCGCACAGACGATCATGGTTGGCGCCACGGAATAGCTTGCCTTGGTCGGGTTGATCATCAAATAGAGCGCCACGATACCGAACAGGCCGGCGAGCACGACAGCGGAACGCGTGGCAGCGCGGGCCAGGGCAAGCAGCGCGACGGCGAAAATCGCGATCGACGCGGCGGCATAGAGCGGAGTCACCTGGAAGCCCGACGGAAACAGCGCGAGCACAAAGCCGGTGCCCGGCGGATATTGCAGCACGACCTTGTTCAACGCCGCCGTCAAGGTGTGGCACGGCCAGCGCGCGGGATCGCCCGGATCCGGGAAGTGGATCTCCTGGAGTTTACGCAGCGTGTAGCCGTCGTCATCCCTGACGACGTTCGTGTCCAGGCCGCTGGCGCCGAACCGCTGGAACAGATGCGCCTGGCGGAGGTAGCAGATGTCATCGTAGACGCCGCGGCTTTCGTTCCATTTCGAGATTGTCCAGACGTTGCTGATCAGGATCAGCAGCAACACGACGCCGAAGGCGGTTTTCAATTGTTTCATCCGGCCCCTGTCGCGGCGTTCCATCTTCAAGGTTGGGTCTTCTAGCACAAGCCGTCGCTAGCGCCATGTGGCGATCGGCGCCCCGCCATCGAGCACTTCGGCGATCCGCAGGCGGGTACCGGGCGTGGTGTCGGCGGGCAATGCCGCCGGATCGAAGAAACCGGTGTCCACGATCTCATGGTTCGGCTCCGGCAGGCGGTCCTGGCGGTACTGCCTGATGACATAGACCGCGACATGGTCGCGGCGGGAGACGTGGCTGTTGAGGAAGACACCGTGCAGCACCGGGGCGCCCGCAAGCTCGATGCGCCCCTCCTCCTCGAGCTCACGCCGCAGCGCTTCCATTAGCGTCTCGCCGACCTCGACGCCTCCGCCCGGCAGATACCAGCCGCTGACATAGCTGTGCTTGACCAGGAACACCTTGTTCTCGTGGTTAAGCACGACCGCACGCACGCCGAGCGTCATGCCGCGTGCCAGCCGAAAATAGAGATGGAACACCCGCCTGAGCTGCGGCTCGTAGCGCTTGCGCAAATCCATCAGGAACGTCACGAAAACCTCGACTGGAACGACAACGACGTTTGATCCTTGCGCGGAAGCCGCCCGCTTGCCAATAGAATGCGGACCATCAGGGAATAACCATGCCGCGGCTGTATATCACGGACAGGCCAACAGGGACGGAATGATGGCGGCGTTTCGGTTGGCGCATCTGTCCGATCCGCATCTGCCGCCGCTGCCGGTGGCGCGGCTGCGCGACCTCGCAGGCAAGCGCGCCTTCGGCTATCTGAACTGGACCCGCAACCGGCACAAATACCATCGGCGCGAGGTGCTGGATGCGCTGGTGGCGGATCTGCAGGGGCAACATCCGGATCACATTGCGATTACCGGCGATCTCGTCAATCTGGCGCTGGAGACCGAGTTCAAGCCGGCACGCGCCTGGCTCGAGAGCGTCGGCCCGCCGGATCGCGTGACCGTCGTTCCCGGCAATCACGACGCCTATGTGCGGGCAACGCGGCATCGCTTCGCCACGACCTTCGCCGACTATCTGCGCGGCGATGGCGCAGACGGCGCCGCGCTGTTTCCGTTCCTGCGCCGGCGCGGTCCGGTGGCCCTGATCGGGACATCCTCCGCGGTGCCGACGCCGCCCTTGATGGCGACCGGATGGCTCGGCCACGCGCAGCTCGCGGCGCTCGAGCGGATGCTGGCGGAGTTGTCGACCGAAGGTGCCTTCCGCGTGCTGCTGGTTCATCATCCCCTGCATTCGGATGCGCGCGTCAAGCGGCTCACCGACTCGCACAAGCTGCTCGATCTCATCAAGCGATACGGCGTGGAATTGATCCTGCACGGCCATGACCACATCCATTCCACGATGTGGTTCGACGGCCCCAGCGGCAAGATCCCGGCGATCGGCGTGCCCTCGGCTTCGGCGCTGCCGCGCCATCACTATCCGGCGGCGGCGTATAATCTGTTTTCGATCGAGCGCGACGGCAATGCCTGGCGCTGCGAGCAAGTGGTGCGCGGGATCGGCGACGACCTGCGCGTCGGGCGTCTGAGCGACACGCGGCTGGTGTGACGCTGCTAGAGATTGCCCAGGCTCGCGAACAGGGCGAGGCCGAACAGCGCGAGCGCGCCGAGGATGAAGCCGAGCAGGAACATCCCGAACCCGCGGCGGCGCCGCGGCTTCTCGGCGGGCACGGGCTCCGCCACCTTCGCCGTCGCCACCATCGCATGCTCGCGCTCGATCATGCGGCGGGAAACATAGTCGGTGACGGCATCGACGATGACAGGCACATCATGCGATTCGGCGAGCACGATGCGGCCGAAGCGGGTGTCCTGCACGAAGCGGTAGACCCGCTTGTCGCGCCCCATCACGACATGGGCAACGACATCGATCCACAGCCGCGGCGTCTCGCCCTGGCTGATGCCGCGGTCGAACAGATCGACCTTTTCCGGCACCTGCGCAAACAAGGGATCAAGCGCCTCGTTCAAGATTTCCAGCCGCGCGACCTCGGCATCGCGCAGCTCGACGACGACGCCGGTGCGGTCCGCAGCCTCGATCCGCGCCTTGCGCAAGGCTTCGCGCAGCGTCGGCCGCATCTCGCTCGCGGCATTGCCGGTATTCTGGGCGTCCGACATCCCTTGCGGCCTCGTCCTGACGGGTTTTACGCCTATTAACCTATCAGTAACCGTTACGTCCGCAAAGGCCGTTGGTTCCCAAGGGTTTATCGCGCGACTTATCCCCAAGGGGCCTCAAAGGGGGGTCCCGAAATCAGACAGCCCCACCCGGAAATCCGAATGGGGCCGTCCGTCCTTGGACGTCTTCTTCTACGCTTGACCGTCGGCAGCCTCAGGCCGGGACGCGGGAGGGCTCCTCCACGATGGAGAAGCGTACGCCGGCCTTGTGGCGGTTCTCTTCCGACACTTCGCGCCAGCAGTCCTCCGCTTCCTTGCGGGTTTTGAACGGACCTTTGACCTGGGCCGAGCCTTCGACGAGCTTGTGGAAGTTCATCGAGCCGAACTCGCCGCCGATCACCCAGAAATTGCTGCCTGTGGTCATGATAATCTCCTGATCAATCCAACCGTTAGCCGAACTGGTTCATCGTGTTGTGGACGCCGCCCGCCTTCAGAGCGGCCTCGCCGGCGAAATATTCCTTGTGATCGTCGCCGATATCCGAGCCGGCCATGTTCTGATGCTTGACGCAGGCGATACCCTGACGGATCTCCTGGCGCTGAACATTCTTCACGTACCCAAGCATGCCCTGCTCGCCGAAATACTCCCTTGCGAGATTGTCAGTCGACAGAGCTGCCGTGTGATAGGTCGGCAACGTGATCAGATGATGGAAGATGCCGGCACGCTTGGCTGAATCGGCCTGGAAGGTGCGGATGCGCTCGTCGGCTTCGATTGCCAGCGGCGTGTCGTCGTATTCCGCCTTCATCAGCTCGGCACGGTTGTACTTGCTGACGTCCTTGCCGGCTTCCTTCATCGCGTCGTAGACCTGCCAACGGAAGTTCAGCGTCCAGTTGAAGGACGGCGAGTTGTTGTAGGCCAGCTTCGCGTTCGGAACGACCTTGCGGATCCGATCGACCATCTTGGCGATCTGCTCGATATGCGGCTTCTCGGTCTCGATCCACAGCAGATCGGCGCCGTTCTGCAACGAGGTGATGCAGTCCAGCACGCAGCGGTCTTCGCCGGTGCCGGGGCGGAACTGATAGAGATTGCTGGGCAGCCGCTTCGGACGCATCATCTTGCCGTTCTGGTTGATGATGACATCGCCGTTCCGAGCGTTGGAGGCCGTCACTTCCTCGCAATCCAGGAAGCTGTTGTACTGGTCGCCGATGTCGCCGGGCTTGTGGCTCACGGCGATCTGTTGCGTGAGGCCGGCGCCGAGCGAGTCGGTGCGGGTCACGACGACGCCGTCTTCGACGCCGAGCTCAAGGAACGCGTGACGGCAGGCGCGAATCTTCGCCAGGAAGACCTCATGCGGCACGGTGACCTTGCCGTCCTGGTGGCCGCACTGCTTCTCGTCCGAGACCTGGTTTTCGATCTGCAGGGCGCAGGCGCCCGCTTCAATCATCTTCTTGGCGAGCAGATAGGTCGCTTCCGCGTTGCCGAAGCCGGCATCGATGTCGGCGATGACAGGCACGACGTGGGTCTGGAAGTTGTCGATCTTTTCGATCAGCGCCTTTTCCTTGGCCTTGTCGCCTTCCTTGCGGGCAGCGTCGAGCGCGCGGAAGATATCGTTCAGCTCGCGCGAGTCCGCTTGACGCAGGAAGGTATAGAGCTCCTCGATCAGGGCTGGCACCGAGGTCTTCTCGTGCATCGACTGGTCGGGCAGCGGTCCGAACTCGGAGCGGAGCGCGGCGATCATCCAGCCGGATAGGTACAGATAACGGCGATCGGTCGTGCCGAAATGCTTCTTCACCGAAATCAGCTTCTGCTGGGCGATGAAGCCGTGCCAGCAACCCAGCGACTGAGTGTACTTGGTGGGGTCGCTGTCATAGGCGGCCATGTCGGCGCGCATCAGCGCCGCGGTGTAGCGGGCGATATCGAGGCCGGTCTTGAAGCGGTTCTGCAGCCGCATGCGCGCCACGGCCTCGGCGGTCACACCGTTCCACGTGTCCTTGGTCTTGAGGAGTGCTTCGGCGGCTTCAATCTCGCTCAGATAGGAAGCCGGTCCCTGGATAGCCCGGTCGCTGATCCCACGTGGCTGGTAGTTCATGTCCGTGATCCTTGTCTTTGCCGTTCGTACTTCGATCGACATTCGTGACAGTGCATTGCGAAATGCGTGTCAGGAGCTAAACGCGAAGCGGTTGAATTAGTACAGATACCTTGCATTCGAATGGTGATGTCATGTAACATCTGTTCTTGTGTGAGATGTCATTTTGTAAATTTTGTAATAAATAGGTCAGGAACACTGCCATGCCTGCCGAGTCCGGAAAAAAGCTGTTTGTCGGCCCACGCTTCCGCCGGATCCGGCAGCAATTGGGGCTGTCGCAGACCCAGATCGCCGAGGGGCTCGGCATTTCCCCGAGCTACGTCAACCTGATCGAGCGCAACCAGCGCCCGGTCACGGCCCAGATCCTGCTCCGCCTGGCGGAGACCTACGACCTCGACCTGCGGGACCTTGCGACCGCCGACGAGGATCGCTTCTTCGCCGAGCTCAACGAGATCTTCTCCGATCCGCTGTTCCGCCAGATCGATATTCCCAAGCAGGAACTGCGCGACCTCGCCGAGCTCTGCCCGGGCGTGACGCACGCGCTGCAGCGGCTCTACGCCGCCTATACCGAGGCGCGCCGCGGCGAGACTTTGGTTGCCGCCCAGATGGCCGACCGCAACGAGGGCGCCCGCTTCGAGGCCAATCCGATCGAGCGCGTGCGCGATCTGATCGAGGCCAACCGCAACTATTTCCCCGAACTCGAGACCGCGGCGGAGAATTTGCGCGACGAACTGAACGTGGCTGCCGACGGGCTGTTCGCCGCGCTCTCGGCGCGGCTGCGCGAAAAGCATTCGATCGTGACCCGGATCATGCCTGTTGACGTGATGCGCGAGACGCTGCGGCGCTTCGACCGCCATCGCCGGCAGCTCCTGATCTCCGAGCTGGTCGATACGCCGAGCCGCACCTTCCAGCTCGCGCTGCAGATCGGGCTCGCCGAATGCGGAGCAAGCATCGATTCCATCGCCGGTCGCGGCGGGCCGCTCGACGATGCGGCGCGGCGGCTCTACCGCATCACGCTCGCGAACTATTTCGCCGCCGCCGTGATGATGCCCTACCAGCCCTTCCTGAGCGCCGCCGAGGCGCTGAGCTACGACGTGCATGTGCTGGCGCAGCGCTTCAACGCCGGCTTCGAGCAGATCTGCCATCGCCTCACCACGCTGCAGCGGCCGAACGCGCGCGGCGTCCCGTTCTTCATGCTGCGCGTCGACAATGCCGGCAACGTGTCCAAGCGCTTCTCCTCCGGCACGTTTCCGTTCTCGAAATTCGGCGGCACCTGCCCGCTGTGGAACGTGCATTCGACTTTCGACACCCCGGACCGCCTGCTCAAGCAGGTGATCGAGCTGCCCGACGGCACGCGCTATTTCTCGATCGCGCAGATGGTGCGCCGGCCGATCGCCCCGCACCCGCTGCCGCAGCCGCGCTTTGCAATCAGCCTTGGCTGCGAGATCCGCCACGCCTCGCGCCTCGTCTACGCCGCCGGCATGGACCTCGAGAAGGCCGAGGGCACGCCGATCGGCGTCAACTGCCGCCTGTGCGAGCGCGAGAACTGCGCCCAGCGCGCCGAGCCGCCGATCACGCGCACGCTGATCCTGGACGAGAACACGCGGCGGGTCAGTTCGTTTGCGTTTTCGAATGCGCGGGAGTTGTAACGAGTGCGCCGTGTTCGCTCCTCATCCCGAGGAGCGGCGTCTTCGCCGCGTCTCGAAGGATGAGGCCCCGCCGGTGGCCTCGCCCTTCGAGACGCCTGCTTCGCAGGCTCCTCAGGGTGAGGAGATAGAGACGAGCGCGCCTTTGTCTACCTTCGCGTTCTCCGCACTCAATCCACCGCTGCAAAGACCTTGCACCAGCCGTCGCGGCTGATGTCGCCGGCCACAACCTTACAGGATTTCGGTGCGTCGAAGAATGTGCACATGCCGCAGCTATAGATGCCGTTCGGCGTGTCCTGATAGCCCGCCTGCTGCAGCGTCATCTTTTCCGCCGCATTCGCCGGTGACCTGCGCATCAGCAAGGCGGCCGGCGCGGCGCCGAGAAGTGTGCGGATGAGTTTTCGCCGCAACTGATCCATGCTGATCGCCCTTCGATCGTCCTGTGATTGCCTGCGATCATAGTAAAGAGAACACGGCCCCAACGTGGCGAACCAGCATGCATTTGTGGTTGGCATGTAGGATGGGTAGAGCGAAGCGAAACCCATCGCGATGGAGCAAGCGGGACGATGATGGGTTTCGCCTCGCTCTACCCATCCTACGACTATCGCAGCCCGGGACGACGGACGGAGAGTTCTGATTCAAGAGTTCTGATTCAAATGTCAAACAGCTCTCCGCTGTCATCGTCCGGATTGACCGAACGATCCAGTATTCCAGTGGCCGCTGAGATTAGTTGAGACGCCGCCGGATACTGGATGCCCCGCCTTCGGGGGCATGACGGTGGAGTGTGGCGTGAGGATATAAGTCCGCGTTCTCGCGGCGCGATGCGCCCGAGGTTTGCGTGACCGTTACCCTCCTCGATAGCAGAGGGCACAGGGAAAGCCGGGTGCCGGTTGCACCCATGGGTCCCGTGCAACAAAAAGCACGGGGGTAGGACCACAGGTTCAACC
>NZ_JBVBEF010000007.1:0-154631 GCF_055456055.1 Bradyrhizobium sp. LeoB3 | reverse complement strand
GTCATCGAACGATGTGCGGTTTCAATCCCGGTCCGGGTCCGAGGGTAATCGCAAGTGAGTCTTGGTACTTCTGTCCTATCTGCGGCAGTGCAAATTTTAGAAGGATCATGAGATTGAACAAAGTTCCTGACGCACAGATTACGCGTGCTTGTCCGTGGCGATATTTCTAGGTTCGTGATCATCGGGCAGTGCGTAGGCGCAGTCAGCCACATGATCGCGCCCGCTTGTCGCCGATGCAGGTCTAATCCTTGCCCCCGTTGTGCTTGCAATCGCGGCATTTGAGCAGGTGGTCACCTGGCGTGCGGCAGATTGATGCGGAGCGGCAATGCTCGAATTTCCGCCGACGTTCAGCCCGCGCATCGACCGCGCGATCGAATAGGCTGGCTACTTCCGGTGTCGGCCCAAAGCAGACGTTGGCATCCTCGATTTAATTGGTGGCCTAGACTATGCTCGGCGCACTGGGGGTGTCTGCCGGTCTTTTTCGACTGGTCAACTTTGAAAATAGCCTGCTTGAACCTGACAGGCCACCATGCTCACGCTTTATTCCTATCCGCCGCTGTTCGGCGTCGCCGACAACAATGGCTACGGTCTGAAGGTATTCGCCTTCCTCAAGCTCGCTGGCGTGCCGTTCCGGCACGAGCATATTTTCGATGCGTCGAAGGCGCCGCGCGGACAATTGCCATATATCGTAGATGGCCATGACACCGTCGGTGACAGCGAGACCATCCTTGCGTATGCCACCGAAAAATATGGCGTGACGCTGGACGTCGCGCTGACGCCGGCGCAGCGCGCGACCAATCTCCTCATCACACGCACGCTCGACGATCTCTACTGGGTGATGTCCTATTCCCGCTGGAAGGACGAGCGCTACTGGCCCCAGTTCCGCGATGCGCTCAAGCGCGAGCATCCGAGCCTTACCGATGACGGGTTGATGAAGGCCAGGGAGTTCAACATCCAGCGCTACTATTACCAGGGCATCGGCCGCTTCGAGGCTGACGCCGTGATGGCCCGCGGCCTCGCCGATCTCGCCGCACTCGCGAGCCTGATCCCGCGGCAACGCTATGTGCATGGCGACAGACCGACGGCCATCGACGCCGGCATCTATGGCTTCGTCGCCAACATCTATTTCTACGAGATCGACACACCGCTGAAGTATTTCGTGGTCTCGCACGACGGTTTGGTACAACATTGCCGCTCCATCCATACGGCAGTCAGTATGTGAGAACGGAAGAAGATTAGCCGCCGATGCCGCACGGCTCGCAGCCGCTGCAGCCGCAATTCGTAACGGCGACATCACGTCGGAGACCTACACCACGGCGCTTCTGCAGCGCGCCCGAGCGCTTGCCGAGCTCAATGCCTTCATCACCATCGACGAGGCCGCCGTGCTCGTGGCCGCGAGGGACGCGGGCAAGGCGTGTGCGGCCGGGTCGGCGGCCCCGCTCCTTGGCGTGCCGCTCGGGGTGAAGGACAGCCATCTGACGAAAGGGCTGCCCACGAACCCGGGTCTCGACGGTCTCGCTCACTTCGTGCCGCGAGAAGGCGCGCACATGGCGTCTGTTCTGTCCCTCGGCGGGAGGTGCATCAAGGCCCCAACTCCAATTTAGGCGATCTCGGCGAAGCGGCCGAGACAGGCCGCACCTGCGCCACAGGTGCGCCCTATTGTCTTCCCTTTGTCCCCTTAATCTGCGCACCAAGTCGGGGATCTGCAGTCGGAATTGTATGGGGGAACCGCGGCAGCGCGGCTGGCGACATTGAAGATTTGGCAAGCAAGCTGTGTTGCCGGCGCGCTGATCGCGACTTCGCTCGCCGCGATTTGTCAAATCGCGGTATCGCTCCCGAGCGTCGCAACGCCGAATGCGAGAGTTGCTGATGCATTCAGCGTCGTCCCGCTGAATGTGACGAGGGTCCTGACAAACGCCCTGGCAGCGTTGCCGGACCCGGTCCGCGAGGCGAAATTCGATACAAGGTCATCGACTAATGCGATTGTTGCGGAGGGATTCAGCGCCGCGGCGCTGCCGTCCGATGTGACCAGTTCGCTGCCGCAAGGACGAACGTTGCACGCCAGTGCCAGCCTCGAGGCTGTGCCGCCCGAGAACGAGACAACGCTACGACAGGGCCGTCCGCCTCCTTCGCCCAATCCGGACGAAGGCGAACAGTCGTATCTGAAGTATTATGTCTACTCGGAAATTCCGCCGCCGGAGAAACCCGCGAAGATCGCCTTGTCGGCGTTGAGCGGCGTCCCGTTCGGAACGCCCGTCCAGGAGATCGAACGCGCGGCCAAGGCGTTCGATGTCGATGCCAATTTCATGAAGGCGGTCGCCAAAATCGAATCCGATTTCGATCCCAAGCAACGCACTGGCTCCTATATCGGTCTGTTCCAGCTGAGCAAGGCTGAGTTCGGCAAATACGGATCGGGCGACATCCTCAATCCTCGCGACAACGCGATGGCTGCCGCATACAAGTTCGTCACCGAGGCTGTTCTATTCGAAGTAATAACTCACAAGCAGCCGACGTTTTCCGATCTCTACCTGATCCACCAGCAGGGCGGGGAAGGAGCCGCCGAACACGTCAGCCATCCGCAGCGGATTGCCTGGAAATCGATGTGCGCGACCCAGGAGGGCTTGGCGAAGGGCGAGCGATGGTGCAAGCGCGCCATCTGGGGCAACACGCTGCCGGCGGTCAAACGCGAATGGAAGTCGGTCGATCGCCTCACCTCGGGCGCGTTCGTGGCGATGTGGCGGGACCGCGTCGACACCCTCTATGCCCGCTATCCGGCGCCGACGCTAGCGACGGCCGAACGCTTGAGATGACAGTTTGCGACCGCCCACACGTCGTTTCGTCGGGAAGGTGTGTCGGCGCTCTTGGGAGTCTAGTCTCCGACGCAAAAGTCATGGGCTCAGCCTGCCGACCGTGACCATGGCGCCGGTGTGAAGTAGGCCAGCAGTCCCGCCGCCCGGAATGCTTGAGCAAATAGATGGCGTGGCTCCCGCAATCTGAGGAGCCCTGCGATCACTATGACGACGATGAGCCAGGTCTGTGGTTCGTCGAAACGAGTGATTGCCCCGGCTCAATCAATCGGCATCTTCCATGCTGAATGGGTGCGTAAGAGCGTGCTCGGCGGCCGTACACCCGCATGATTGCCCTGGCCACCGTTTGGCCGCTGCTGCCGGCGTCTCACCTTTATGTGTCTGGCGACGCCAATCTCCGCGAAGAGTCCTATTGAATTACGATCGTAATTTTATATGATGATCGTAATTACATCGAGCTAAGCCGCCGTTCGTGGCAGTGAGATGCCGCGTCTCAGCTCTCTTGCGAGGATTTCATGGACGACACAACCGCCGCTTCACGCCGCGCCGCATCGCGAGACACCGCGGACCTGGCCTCTCTTGGGCTCGCAGCCGCTGCAGCCGCAGTTCGTAACGGCGACATCACGTCGGAGACCTACACCACGGCGCTTCTGCAGCGCGCCGGAGCGCTTGCCGAGCTCAATGCCTTCATCACTATCGACGAGGCCGCCGTGCTCGTGGCCGCGCGGGACGCGGACGAGGCGCGTGCGGCCGGGTCGGTGGCGCCGCTCCTGGGCGTGCCGCTCGGGGTGAAGGACAGCTATTTGACGAAAGGGCTGCCTACGAGCCTTGGTCTCGACGGTCTCGCTCACTTCGTGCCGCGGGAAGACGCGGACGCTGTCCGCGCCATCAAGGGGGCGGGCGCTCTGGTCTTCGGCAAGAACAACCTCGTCGAGATGTCCTACGGCTTGACCGGTCACAATGCCCGCTATGGCCAGGTGAAGAACCCGTTCGCCCGCGATCGCGTGTCGGGCGGCTCGTCGAGCGGCTCCGCCGCATCCGTGGCCGCCGGCATCGTTCCCGCATCCTTAGGGGGTGATACCGTCGGGTCGATCCGGGTGCCCGCATCGCTCTGTGGCGTGGTGGGATTCAAGCCTACGACCGGGCGATGGCCGCGCAATGGCGTTGCGCCGATCTCCCATACCCTCGACACGACGGGCGTGTTCGCCCGCAGCGTTGAGGATTGCGCTCTTATGGATCAGGTGGTGACCGGTGAAATGGCCGCGGAGCCATCCGGGCGCGGATACGACGGGAAGGGGACCCGGCTGGCCTACGCGCCGCGTCAAGTTCTCGACCTCGTCGACCCGGAAATCGAAGCGCGCTTCCGCGAGGTGGTGCGCCGGCTGCGGGACGCCGGCGCCGAGGTCGTTGAGGTCGACCTTGGCGATGACTTCGGCGCCCTTACGCAGACAGCGACATGGAGCATCTTCTTCCATGAGACGATGGGCGCGATCTCTGAGTTCCTTCGCCGCCACGATATCCCGACCACGTTCGAGGAGATCATCGAGGGACTCAAGCCCGAGCTTCGGGACACGTGGAGACATGTGGTCTTGCCGGAAGGTGCAGGCGCTATCTCCGCAGAGGCCTATCAGACCGCACTGGCTGTGAGCCGCCCGGAAATCCAACGCCGGCTCGACGAGGTGTTCGTCGCCCGAGGGGTGCAGGCCATACTGCAACCGACGACGCCCTGCACGGCGCCTTTGATCGAACAGCAGACGAACTTCCAAATCGCGGGGCGGCAGGTTAGTCACCTTACCCTGGCGAACCACACCGTGTTGGCGAGCAGCGTGGGCCTGCCGGGTATTAGCCTTCCGGCTGGCCTATCGCGCGGCGGCCTCCCCATCGGCCTTGAGCTGGACGCCCCCTTGGGGAGTGACAGGACGCTCTTGGACCTTGCACGCCGGATCGAAGGCGTCTTGTCGGCAGGCTAGGGAACGAGAAGGAACAATGCGTTTCGAGAAGGGTCATAAGGCGGCGACGCGACGGCACATCGTCGATGTGGCGTCGAAATGCTTTCGCCGAGACGGCGTCTCCGCCGCCGGGATCGGCGGGGTGATGGGCGAGGCCGGCCTGACCAAAGGGGCATTCTCTCCGCACTTCGACTCCAAGGAGGCGCTCGTTCGCGAGGCGCTGGCGAGTGCGCTCGCCGACCAGCAACATCGCCTCGATGAAGATCAGCGAAGGGGCCTCGATCTCGAAGGCGCGATCCGGAGCTACCTGAACCGCGCCCACCTTGAAAACCTGGCCGCGGGGTGCCCTTCGGCGGCGTTGCTCCCGGAAATCGCCCGCCAGCCCTTGCCCACCCGGCGGGCCTACGAGGAGGCGCTGCGAAGCTACGTTTCGACGCTGGCTGCACTGCTTCCAGATGCCGGCTCCGCAAAGAGCGTCCGCCGTGCGACGGCCATCTTCGGCCTCATGGTGGGCACCCTCCAGTTCGCGCGGGCCGTGCCCGACGCTGCCCAGGCGGAGCAGATCCTGGAAGGCGGCGTCGAGGCTGCGCTGCAGCTGGCGCGAACGCCGTCTCCCCCATAGTCGCGAGTTCGGAGCGCATGAAACGTGGCCCCAGCTCGTGAGCTTGAGTCACAACCGTCAGGTCAAACACGATGCTCGGGCCGGCAACCGTTTTGGGGCAAAGCGGACATCAAGTGGTAGGCAGAGCCCGCGGAATGGGTCGAAAATGACCCACAACGGACCCCGTGCGGTGAACAGCGTTCCGCTATCAACACTGAGAGAGCTTCCCCCAGCGCGTTCTGTGGCCCACCATATCAGCCCGCTGCCACCGAGGATGATCACGCCCAAACAAACCCATCCAAGTATGCCGATGGTGACGACCTCCGCACCAAGCACCATCACGGGTACGGTCATGGCGAGGTAGTAAGGTCCGATGTATCGGCAGTGTGTACGAGTACAGCTTCGCGCATTCAGCATGCGCGCTGCGCCCATCCAGATGAGGGCGATGATCCAGATCACGGACTTGGGCTTTAGCTTTGTGCCGTAGCCGGTGCATTCATAGAAAAACTGACAGGCATCCGTCGGCATAATCTCGACTTTCGCGACGGCGCAGTACGGACAAGTGATAGTCGATTGAAAAGCATCGGATCAGCTCTTGGGTGTGGACGGATAACTAGCCTTCGTGGTGGCCGAGGTTAGTTGGTTCACGTCGGCGTTAGCGTCGTCATAAATGACCGTTGCCGTCTTGTAGGACACCGCAACCAGCGCCCCGGGTAGACTCTTTGATCTTTTCAATTGTCTGCCAGTCGGAGCGCACCAGCCTTCAGTTCGGAAGATTGCAACGCGCGACCCGGGGTGACGATCCGTTTAACGTCTTCCTTCAGGAGGTAGACTGAGACGGCGAGCAGCACGAGATCCTTCAAAAGGAAGGCCGAACTATTCGTCATCGCTGGAAAGCCTCCGGCGCCAGCATCCCACGCGTCCGGAACGAACGGAAATGCCGTGAAGGTAGCGATGAAGGTGAAGGTCGAACCGAGGGCGCCCAGCATGCCCGCTTTGTTGTTCCAGAAACCCAGAAGCAGCAACGTGCCAAACGTCCATTCTGAGGTGCCGAGAAGAATGCCGGTGCCGCGAATGCCCAACACCGGAATCGTCCAGGAGATAAGCGGGCCGTGGGTAATTATGGGCAGCAGTCCTCTGATCTCCGATTCGAACCATTTGTCGTACCCGAACCATGCGAAGATGATCACCATTGCGGCACGGAGCAGGTGATAATCGACCTTCAGGAGGCCCGTGCGGCCGAGAAGCTGAGCGATAGCGTTCATTTGGATTTTCCTCAACGAGAAGGCCAAGCAATCCTCGGGATCGCACTCCGGAGCCAAGATCGCATCTGGCTGATGACGACGAATGTCACCATAAGCGCGCGACTGAGATTGATGAGGCTTTACAGGCTCAATTATATGCTCCATCGTCTCGCCCGGAGGACACGGTGACCTGAGCGGCGGTGCCTGACCCAATCACCATCAAGTCATATGTTTTCATTGCGATTTCCTGTCGCCCAGAGGTGGAAAAGTAGACCCTGTAGTAACTAAAGGAGCGATGCCTGCAATTGCTCTTGCTTGCTCCCAACGCCTGCCGCTTTGGCTTTATCCAGCGTTTGCGAGAGGTTCTTCACCTGATAGCCGCTCACCTCCTACCCAACGGCGTATCCTCAACGTTTGGGTGCGGGATGCCGATTTCGGACTTTTTCACCGTTTGCCAGGAGCTGATCATACAATCGGTCAATCTCGCGCGCCTGATCGGCCGTGACATCCTCCTGATGCAAGCCTCTCAGTTCATGCTCGGTTGGCTGGTAGTTGTGCCCATTGCGGATCGGCCATGATCCCTTGCGGCCTGACGAGGCGTCCTCTGCAGATCCAATGTTCGCCAGCAACAACGACGCCAGAGCCAATGTGACTCCATATACAAACTTGCTTGACATGATCCGCTCTCAAGCAGCTATCGAGCTCAGACGTAAAACCCACCTCATCAGGGAAAGGGAAATCAATACCGAACGTCAACCGACTTGCTCGGCAGTTTGATATCCGAAAAGTCTGATCGAGACGATAGTCCGTCGTATTGAGTAGTGTGCGACGACTTCAACGCCTTGGCTTTCGAAAAACAACGATCTTTGTTCTCTAAGCACGTCAAACAAGTACGTGGCGAGCCCCGCTCAATCGAAGTCACTCGATCATCTAGCGCGGCCGAAGGCGTGCCAAGGCGGCGCGACACGTTCACGTTCGGCACAATCAAGGCCCGTTCGGGCACCACCCATTTTCTGGCTAGGCCCGAGGTTGCCAGTCTACGAAACGGATAGGGCGCGCCAGTCAGACACTTCAGATTTTGGCCCGTCGGAGACATGCGGACCGCTGTGATGAATGTCCGCATTCGAGGTCAAGCGGAAAAGATGGGCTCACTCTGAGTTCTTCTCAGTTTGACCCAAAGCAGCGGTAGAGCGCGCTACGTCACGTTCTTCCGCGATACAGCGGTGAAGCTCCCTGTCAGGCGGATCATTGCTGGGCCGGCCGACGGCGCGGACGAACGTAGCCGCGCATTGAGCCGTCGCTTGCAATAACGCGATGACACGGGATCGATGGGTCGTAATTCGTGCGCATGATGGCACCAACCGCGCGTGCAGCTTTCGGATTGCCGGCTTTAGCAGCGACAGCTTTGTACGTCATGGTCGTCCCCTTTGGGATCTTGCGTACGATGTCGCGGACCTTATCTGAAAACGTTTTCATAGGCCGAGTGTAGCACGTTTCTCAGAAGGTTTTCGCCTGTTTACTTTCGATTGGAACGAGCGCCTCATTGAGGTCCGCTTACTGGGGCGGAGTGGGCTAGGTTTGCTCACTCTGAGTTCTTTGTATCTTGAACCCCGACCGGACATGCTTCCTGCGGGGCTGCAATAAGTCGGCGCGCGTGGTAGATTTTTTGCCCCGAACAAGGGAGCCGGACATGCAGGCGCGTGACGTGATGGTTCGTGGGGTTATCTCGGTTGGCCCCGATATCCCCGTTCAAATCGCGGCCAATGCGATGGTCAGTAACTGCGTCAGCGCGCTCCCGGTCATCGATATCCGCGCGAAGCTGGTCGGCATCGTTTCGGAAGGCGATCTGATCCGGCGCGTCGAGATCGGCACCGAACAGCGCCGTTCCGGAGGGAGCGAAACACTCATGTCCAGCGACGCGCTGGCGAAGGAGTTCGTCAAGTCGCACGCCAAACGGGTCAGCGATGTGATGACGCGTGAGGTGATCACGGCGCAGCCGGAAACACCGTTACGGGAAATCGCGAACTTGATGGAGAAGCACAGCATCAAGCGGGTGCCGATCGTTCAGGACGAACTCGTGGTCGGTATCGTCAGCCGTGCGAACCTGTTGCAAGTCTTGGCGCGCGCCAACGACGATACGGATTGGGTTGAAAGCGACCGCGTGCTACATCAACGCTTCGTCGACAGCATCAAGGATCAGCCGTGGGCGGGCAGACCCTTCAACATCATTGTCAGTGACCGCTGCGCCGATCTCTGGGGATTTGTCTACAGCGTGGATGAGAAGACCGCCGTTCGCGTTGCGGCCGAGGCAACGCCAGGAATCGAATCGGTATCGGATCATTTGAGCATCGCGCCCTGAGGCAGATGCTGGCCCGACTCGTGACGAGTGCCCGCCCGTCTCTGGTGACGACGAAGCCGCTCAGGTCGGATCGCGCTGAAAATAGACCCGGCTTTCGACCGGCATGAAGGTGACAACAGAGCCGTGCTGCGCCGCGAACGTCTCGATGTTTCTTCTGCCGTCCCGGTCCGTTTCTCCGAACGCGTATTGTGCGTCCTTGTTCGAGAACAAGATGCTCGCCTCGGCAGACGTGATCCAGCCCCGCTTGCCCGGTGAGAATTTCGACAAGGAGCGAGCAAGCGCGCCCTCGGTTGTTCCGTCGAGCCTCGTGGCATCGGGCGGAGCGGGAACGGCCCCAAATATCAGTCGGATAAAGCTTCTTATTCCCATCTCGGCTCTGCTTCTCCAACATCCAGGGCGCGCTGCTGCACGGGTGCGCTTTTCACGGGAGATGGCTGGCTCAGAAACAGGACGCCTACGCAGAATGGTGATGCAAGCCTATTGGTTCCCGTTTGATTTATCTCAAGCAACAAATGATGGCGCGCCGTCGCCCGCCGGTGCGTTAAATTCGCTCCACCCCTATATTCACTGTGAACTGCGCGTGCCGCTGTACGGCCTCCGCTGCGCCCTCGACGATTTTCGCCGGTTGGGCAAGGCGAAAGACAAGAGCGAGGATCATGAAATCCCTGTTCAAATGGCTGTTCTTCGCGTGTGGCTGGATCGGCTTGCTTGTGAACCTGGTGTTCGTCGCCGTGTCCTTCACGCGCGACGTGCCGATCGAGACCTCGGCGACCGAGGCCGCGCTTGAACTACTCTGGGTCGGCGGCGTCACGTTCTTCGGACTCGGCGCTCTGATCCTTAACGGCGAGCACGAATAGGGCGCACCGGCACGAGATGCCTGACAAACGACAAGCGCGCCGGGGAAAGCTTGATTGCGGCCCGGTCATCGTCGCGGGTCCAGTGGCAGGGGTGTCACTGGCCGTACCGTAGTATGACCTGGCGCCTCAGCGCCAGGTTGCCGGTTCGCAGGGAGGGTTGTTCCAGGCACCTCCGGCAAACTGGCCAACGTCTGGAGCCCGGATGCAGTGAACGACGCGGGAGGGGGCGATGACTGCGCCGTTTCTGTCATACCACGCCGCCCTGCCGCCTGAGCGCCAGGTTGCCGGTTCGCAGGGAGGATTATTCCAGGCACCTCCGGCAAACTGGCCAACGTCTGGAGCCCGGATGCAGTGAACGATGCGGGAAGAAGCGACGGCTGCGCCGTTTCTGTCGTACCATGCCGCCATCGCCGGACTGGCGAACATGGCCACAGCGATCAGTGCTGCCGAAAAGAGCTTACTCATTGCGTCCTCCTTTGATTTGGCTCGGGCCTCGGACGAATAAGTGTCTGGAAAATTTAGAGCACCGACCTGGCCCGAGCGATGCTGCACCAACAACCTAAGTGAACCTAAACGTTAGCGCTGCTCCCCAGCGGCGGACTATGCATTTTCGGCAGTTGGACGGATCGGCGTCCCATTTTTCTGGCCCAAAGCTGTTCGCCGGCCGTAAACATAGTTCCGCCTCGTCGGCAGTGTTAAAACGCAGGGACAGTTTGGGGGGGAACTTTCTGCAAAAAGCATCTGTCTCTCGTTGAATGTTAGCTCGCTTTAGCGCAGTGCGCGGATCGCTCTCAGGCGGGTGACGTTGCGTTTGATACGGAGCACCAAATGGATTCCACGCTGGACGGCAAACTCGCGGAAGGGCAGGTCGCGAACCTGCAGGAGCAGATTTCGAACCTTTTGGCGCGCGAAGCGGGAGTCAATCGTTCGGACCCGCCGACCAGCATTGGTCCTTCGCCCTCGCCGACCAGCATGAAGCCGCCTCGCGCCCCCCTGGCAAGGATTCATCGAGCGGCGGATTGGCGCCATGTGGTTTTCGTCGGTTCTCTGTTGGCAGCATCCATTGGTGTCGCTACCTGGTGGCGGTCGTCCTCCGTTCATACGGAGACGATGGCTCTCTCAGACCCAGCACCTCTGACACAGACCGCACCGAAAGACGCTGCGCCGACCAATGTCGCGCCGACTCCGGTCGTCCCGTCGTCCGACTTGGCACAGCAGCTCCAACCGATCGCGCGCGATCTCGCTGCCTTGAGGCAAGCGGTCGAACAGCTCGAGGCGGCGCAAGGGCAATTGGTCCGCGACAACGAAAATGTCGCGAGCCAACTCAAGGCGATCCAGGCAGAAATGGCACGCAACAACAATATCATCGATCAGATCAAGGCGGCCCAGATACAGATGGCGCGCGAAAGCGCGACGGTCACCGAGCGGCTCAACGCAAGCCAGGAACAATTGGCCCGCGTCATCGCCAACACTTCAGAGCCAAAGATCAGCCCCGAAGAGCCAAAGGTGACGCTCGAAATACCAGTGCCGCGTCCACGGCCATCGACCAACGTCGCCCAGACGCACAAGCCGGCGCCCGCCCCGGCGCGGCCGCAAGCCAAAAATCCGCAACCGTCATCGGTATGGCCATGGTCAATGCGCTAGGACGTCAGCGAGCCAAAAGGGCGCTTTCTATTGTTTTGGTTTTTTCGGCGCGCGCTTTTTTGGTCCAGCCTTGGGAGACGAATCGGCGTCGTCCCCCTGGCAAGGCCAAGTATCTCTGAATGCTTCGATAGCGACGGTGATGCCCGGTTCCTTCGCTCGATCCGGATTGTTATCAAGATATCGCAGAAGGACCTTGGCGCCCTGCAATATGCTGCCTTGCGCGGGCGGACATGCACGTATGTCAGCCGGCAGATTCGGTGAAAACAGCACTGCAGTCTCGATCATTCCCTCACATGCGCCGGCGGACCGAGCGTCGTCCTGATTGCGAAACGAGTTCTGAACAAGCAGCTCGCAAGATCTCTGCGCGTCGATTCCTTTATCGACAACCGTGGCGCTTGCCCCTCCGATGACCGAAAGGACCAGGCCGGCAACAATGATATAGACCCGCATTAACGTCCCCGAACCGGCGCAATAGCTTACGCGCACTTGATTTGCCGCAGTGGAGCCGCCGCCCGCGCCGTTCGAGGCGGCTCGAACGGCTTAGCTCAAAACAAGGGTCTGATCCATCGCCTCCAAATGCGGGCGACGCTAACTAGAGTGTGATGATTTTTCTTCGAATCATCATCCCGCTCTGTCTTTTGCTTGAGCATGATCTCCGCGCAAACGCTTCGCGTTTGTCGCGAGGTGTACCGATGGGCACGTCCAATCAAACGAGGCGCACACGAGTGTCGCGTTTCCTCCAAGGAAACCACTCGCTTGAACTCGTTGAAGAGCGCGCGGCTATCGAAACGGTCAGGAAAGCTGGATGAACTCAATGCGGAGGAGCCTAGCTCCGATCGGATTCAAGCTGCACCGTTTTCCGGCCACCGTTCAGCTCTCTGAGCTCGTTTACGTATTCCTCAGGCTTTAACAGATGAAACGGAGCCTTCAGGCCCATAAAGGTCGCTATGCGGCCGATAAAGAAGGTGCAGTTGGTGGTTGCCGCATTCCATAGCGGCGAGGTCTCCTGGAGATGCTTGATGTAAGCAAAGACCTTCTTGGCGTCAGCCTCGTTCAAATAGACACGATAGCTCGCCGTCAAATATTGCTCGTCAAGATCGCCATAGCTCGCCCCTGTTTCAGAGGGAACAAATACGAGGTGTCCCAACATGTAGGGCAGCGTGTCGCCAGCCGGAGCCAAACCCGCGACCTCGACCTCCTTTTCGCTCGTCTTTCCGTACCAGACGAAGGCATGACCGTAGGATGCTGCCGTGCGGGCACGAAAATCGACGTAGTAGGGGCCTCTGGCCGTAGCTCTTTGGATCGGCTTAGCGTCTGACCTGGCAGGCGGGGCACTGGGCGTAACCGCAGCCATGCTCTCAGCATGCTTGGCTGCCGGTTTAGGGGAAGCGTCCCGTTGCTGCTGGTCCGAGCGCGCCGCGAGCTGTTGTGCGCTCCCGCTCCCGGCCCCCAAGCTCACGGAGGCCGCGAGCACCGCGACCCCAGCAAGACGTTGAAGACCTGGATATTTCCGAGTCATTCCCAGCATCTTCGAATCCTCGCGAATCAAAGATCGGATGCCACAGCTAGTCGATTTACCTCAAACGTGCGCCGTCGGCGCACGACTAGGTACTAGATCAACCTTTGGTCACGACCGGGGCTGCAACCGGATACTTGCCTACCGGGCTCTTGCCGACGGGATATTTGCCCAAGGGATATTTGCCGACCGGCGCAGCTACCGGCTGAGGCTGAGGCCGCGGGAGGTCAGCAGCGGTTGCTGTTCCCACGAAAGCTAGAGAGGCGACACCGAGGATCACGAACTTCAACATCTTAGTCTCCCACTGAATCAGGATACCGTGAAATTCACCCGTCAACAGATAGCCCGACGCTCGCCATGGCAGCAACAATTAGACTGGGCAATTAGCGGTCGCAGCAGCCGTTTGTTGTCAGATGTTGCGGAAATGGCACGGAATTTGAGGCGTCTGGAACCCGGTCGCTTGTGGTTCCCCAGATCCGATACCTGTCAGGACCTGCTTCTGAGTACTGGCGGGAACACCCGACCCGTCCGCGCCATATACGCGCGATAGCTGTCGCCAAAGGTCTCCAACATCATTCGTTCTTCTCGGGCGACGCGGCCAAAGTACAAGACCCCGAAGCCGGCCAGGCCCGCAAAGCCGGCAATCCAATTAGGCAGCAGCAGGGCCTGGGCGATAGCCCACAGCCAAAATGCCGAATACATCGGGTGTCGAACTCTCCGATAAATCCCTTCCGTCACCAGTTCATGCTTCTCCCTCACATCGAGACTGATCGACCAGTTCCGTCCCAGCGCACGATGCGTCAGGTGAAACATACCCAAAGCCGCAATCGCAAAGAAAAGCCCGAGCCAGGCGAACAAGGGATGAAAGCTGTAGGCAGCGAAACGAGGTATCGCTGTCGCTACGTAGAGGAGCGGCACAAGTCCAAGTCCTGTAAGAGATATGAGCAGCAGCGCAGTTTCCACCGGGCCGCGGGCGCTCCATACAATCTTTTCGCGGCGAGAGCGCCGCGCGTACTTATAACGTATGAGGTACCAGCCGATCGCCAAGGCGACGAAAATGGCTTTAGAGATGGTGGGCGTCATTTGAATCAGGCTGCCGCGCCCGGACTTCCCAGCAGTTCGCTTTCCGGCAGCGGCGCGCTCGCAATAAGTCCTCCGTCGCCAGCGATCATGGACAGGGCGCCATCCGGGGCGAGCGTCTGGGATTTAGCTGAAACAGGCCCGCATGTCAGCATAAAGTAATCGTACGATGTTCGCCTGTCATTTCCACTGACGAACTGGTTGTGCAAACGGAAGAAATGGAAGCGGATGCGTCGATACATGTCGTGGTTAAGCATTCGACTGAGTTTCACGATCCTGACGGTCGTTTCGTTTTCCGTCGACAAGCCCATTTCGGTCATCGGCCGGCTTTTGTAGAAGTTCAGGGGATCGATGAGGGCCTGATAGTCGCCCCAGAAGATCGCGCGCGACTTGGCGACGCGTTCCATGGCCGCGCGAAAGCGTATTGCCTTCGGGTGCAGGCCGACCTTGAGTATGGAGGATCCAACGCTCAAGAACGTGATCGGCGTTTTGTTCCCACCGAGCGCCGGCTCCAGCTTCAGAGCGCGATCAAGCAGACCAACCGCAAGCACGGCGCCAAGGCTGTGCCCCAAGACCAAAATTTCGTCTGCGGCAACGTTGCTCGCCGCAGCCACGAGCTCGCCGGCCAACCTGTCCAGTCTTTGCTCGATTTCTAGATTGCCGTATCGAATGTACTCGCGAGAAAAAATCCAATCATCGAACAGGTCGCCCAGGTGCAGCCAGCGCCACGGACCCGCCAAGGCGGCAGCGAACCCGAAAAGACCGCCACCAGCAGCAATGGCAATCGATCCGGTGATTTTGAATGCAAACGCGCCAATCAAGAAGGCGGCCGCGACGAGCAGTCCGAACATGACGAATGGATAGAGAAAGAAACCTGCGTATCGCCAGTTGGTCACCGAGTAACGCCAAAGAGTGCCGGAAAAAACGAAATCCAGAAACGTGAGAATGCCGATGGAAATGCGTGAGCCAATGCTTCGACGCCCGTAGGCCTCGATGACGTCGTCCCACCGGACCAGACGGTAATCGGTTTCGACCAGCCAATCGGGGCCGGTTGTCGTCACATTCCATCCAATCTGATCGGCGGTATCGCGCAAACCGTCGACGGTCGCTTTCACTGACCAGGTACGTTGGAACCTGGCAATTTCGCGCACAAAGCGTCGTTGCGCGCTGAGATGCGACGTGATTGGATCATAGCCGCCAATATGAAATACCAGCCGCTTCGCTACAGGCTTTCCGATCATCGTCTCGCCTGCGACTATCCGCGGTTTCGACTATCCGCGGATTCATCGTGTTGCTCGCTGTCCACGCGTCAATTGTAATTGCGCCGCATAGCGAAGCGTCTGATACCAAGGGTTGTCAAGAGAGAATCGACCAATTATTGGGGGAAGATGTTGACCTGTTTTGCCCTCCGTGCCGGAACCGCTCGACCAATAGCGTCGATCGTGGCGGCCTTGCTTATCGGATTGTCCGGCAGTGCGCCCTCTCAGGCACAGGACGAGTTATCATCTGCGGAGAGATGCCTTTCGGCAAATTTCAACGTCTCGCTGGGTGCACAATTGCCCCGCACGGCGGCGCGTTTGAAATCTGGTGAGCCGCTGAAGATTGTGGCGATTGGATCATCGTCAACAGTGGGACTCTGGGTGCTTAGGTCCGCCGCCACATATCCGGAGGTGATGCGTCGAGAGCTCTCGAGACTTAGATCCAATGCCACGATCGAGGTCATCAACAGCGGTCGAGTCGGCGATACGATTCCAAACAACATCGCACGCTTCCAGCGGGACGTTTTCGCGTACACGCCCGATCTCGTTATCTGGCAGTTGGGTACTAATGACGTCGCCTGGGGGGGGCGGCCGGGCGAAGGGCTCAAGAGAAGCGTTCTTGAAGGGGTTAGGGCACTTAAGGCAGGGTCCTCGGACGTCGTGTTGATGGACATGCAATATGCGCCACAGGTGCTCGCTTCCGCCAGCTACTCAACGATGGAGGGCATCATCGTCGATGTCGCAAAACAGGAAAAGGTCGGGCTATTCTCTCGTTTTGCGCTGATGCGAAACTCGATCACCGCCGGGGTTGCGCAGGGCGAACTCGTGACGTTTGACGGATTGCACAACACCGCCGACGGTTACGACTGCATTGGACGAGCCCTTGCCCGAGCCATCTCGACGAGCGCGCGTTGACAGGCCTGGCTCGGCCGAATCGAACGCTGTGCCTCCGCATGGCCTGGGCGCTGGCGGGGACCGCGGCGCCAGATGCCCGAGAACGCCAAAAAGACCAAATTCTCCTCGACGATCACCGCGACGGCCGCTCACAGTGGATGACAGCAATTCGCGCTGACGCTGTCAGGAGGTGCGCCCATGCACCATTATCTCGGCGAACTTATTGACGTATTACTCGTGCTTGTCGCTGCGTGGATGGTGCTGGCCGTCACCTTTGTTATCTACGCATATTTGGCACGTCTTAAGTACCCGGTGAGCGAATCGGTCTTTGGACGTGTGGTCGTCATTTCCTTCTTCATCATAACCACGTCGATTTGGCTCCCTATTATTGTGGGCGCGCTAGCCCTGTCGCTGGTCGGTCATTTGTGGTCTCGCTTCAAGACAAGGCCACGTGTTGACGGCGCCAGCCGACACCGACCCTGCAGCACAGATGGTGCTGATCGGCTGGGGTCATGACGCCCCGTTTAAAATGCACCGTTACCGCAATTGGAATCGGCCAGAAGGCGATGCCGACAGGCTTACACGTCAAGCCCGCGTTCTCGGCGGCCTCGCCGGCGCGCTGTGAGGGGGTGCAGGATCACTTCTGCTCCCGCATGGGTCGAAGCTGCCCGCACTCCTGATGGCGTCTCGCCGAAGTGCCGGCGGAACATGCGATTGAAATGAGAAACATCACCAAAGCCGACTGCAAACGCGATATCGATGATGGCCAAATCCACATGGTGCGGGTCAGTCAACATCGCGAAGGCACGCTCAAGCCGGCATCCTGCAAGGTGCTCGGTGAACGACTTTCCGGTCCCCTCGAGCAATTTTTGCACGTATCGCCGCGACATGCCGAGCGCCCCGGCGACATTGTCCAGATCGAAATTGGGATCGCTGAAGCGTTGCGCGATCTCAGCCAGGATCGCCTGCAGCCTGGCTTCCTTCACACCACGCTCCGTCACGATGTTTGCAGCTTCGGCGGTCGGCCCGAGCGTCGCGGCCACGAGATCGAGCAGATGTATGCCGATGGTGGAGGCCAGCTCGGATGACGGAGATTCTTTGAGGTATGCGAGCGAGCGCAGGTAGCGGTCGAGGAGTCTAAGCGCAGGTCCGGCAGGCACCGGCCGACCCGATAGATCTTCCGGCTGCGCAACCAGAGACCTAAGAGCGGCAGCCTGCACGACCACGAATCTGACTCTGGCGCCACGCGGCCCAAATACGCGCAGCGGCCTTCCCCGGTCAATCAAGCAAGCGGAGCCGCCATCATAGACATGCTCCTGGCCTGCATTTGCGAATTGGACCGGTCCGGTCTCGACGATGTTCAGTCCGAATTGGTCACGGCTATCCTTGAGGTGGTGTTTGTGACGGACAAACTCCACCGGCGTTGCGGCCACGCGACAAAGGCCGACCGCGCCGAGCGGCAAGTAGGTGACGTCGATACGCGGGCGCCCGCCGCTGTGATCTATCACGTCCAAGGCGAGGTTCTGCCGCGCAAATTCCTCACGGAACGTGGAGAGCCGCGCGCGCTCCGGCAGCATCTCGGTCGACCATCGCAAAAGGTGAGATGAGGTTGGCATCTCGGCCTCTCGTTTCGAGGCCCCCTCAAGAAATCATATCGGACCGCGCTCGCTGCATGTGTGAAATGGATTACAAAGGGGAGGTAGGCTGCGCGACATGACCGAGCGCGACGCGCTGCTCGCTGCACGGGATGAGTTGGCGCGCGCCCCGCGCAGATTGCGGCGGCCAACGAGACCGCAGCTTTCTTCACTTGCGAGAACAACCAGCCTTTAATGGCGCTACGTGCTGGCCGCAGTCAGAGAGCCTGCAATCGAAAAGTGAGGGCCAATCACCACGCGGCAAATGTTGCGGTAGAGTAGCCGGCGTTCGACATTGCATAATCTTCAACCGGCCGGAGGAACAGCGATGCAATTGCGGGTCTTTGGGCGCACGGGAATGCAGCTTTCGGTGCTGGGTTTCGGCTGCGGCGCGGTGGGCGGATTCATGGTGCGCGGCGATCCGGTCGACCAGGAGCGGACCGTCGCGCGGGCGATCGCCGCCGGCGTCAACTACTTCGACACAGCCGTGCAGTACGGCGATGGTGAATCGGAAAAGAACCTTGGCCGCGTCCTGCAAAGGCTGAAACCGGCCAATGTGGCCGTCGGCACCAAGGTCCGGTTGCCGCCCGGCGCGTTTGGCCGGATTGCCGACGCCGTCAGGATATCGCTCGAAGGCAGCCTGGCGCGACTGTGCCTTGACCGAGTCGACGTCTTTCATCTGCACAATGCGATTACCGGGAGCGGAGGCGGATCGGCGCTGAGCGTCCGGCAGGTGCTCGACGACGTGGTGCCGGCGTTCGAGCGGCTGCGTCAGCAGGGGAAGATCCGTTTCCTCGGGATGACGGCCGTCGGCGACACGGCGGCGCTGCAGCAAGTGATCGATGCCGGCGTCTTCGACAGCGCTCAAATCGTCTACAACATGCTCAATCCATCTGCCGCCGACGATTTGCCGCCGAGCTATCCGGCGCAGGACTACGGACGATTGTTCGATCACACCAAGGCCGCCGGCGTTGGCGTCGTGGGCATCCGCGTACTGGCCGGCGGTGCGCTGTCGGGCTCAGCCGAGCGTCATCCGATTGCGGGTCCCGCGCCCGAGCCGATCGGTTCGGCGATGAGCTACGATGCCGATATCGATCGCGCACGCCGTCTCATCGCGCTGGTCACGGAGGGGTTCGCGGCGAGCCTGACCGAAGCCGCCACGCGATTTGCAATATCCCACCCGGCGATGGGCACGGTCCTGGTCGGCATGGCGACGCCGCGGCAGTTCGAGGACGCACTCGCAGCGGTCGAGAAAGGGCCACTGCCGCACGCTGCGCTCGACAGGCTGAAAGCACTGCAGCAGGCATTTTCCGGCGAACCACGATGATCGTTGCCGGGCCACACTCCTTGCCTACCGTCCGAAGTCCGATTATCAGGGCAGTGGGTCGAGGCAAGTGCGCTCGGCGCCACCGCTATTTAATTACAGGACCGACAGGATTTCCCGTCATTTTCAAGGTCCAATCGAATTTCTTGAGCGAGTGCGATGTCAATCGCCGTGCAGCATATCGTCGACGTCTCCGAGCGGCTGAACACCCGTGAGGGACTCGAGGACATCCTGTTCTTGAACGCTGACAATGGACCAGAGATTGCGGCAGCGGCCGCTTAACGACTGATAGCCAGGGTTCAATTCGACGCTATGGAAGAATGCGATCTTCTCATTGCGCTGCTCCGCATAAGCCATGACTTGGCAACTCGTCACGGGCAGGTCGTTCGTCTCAGGGCAGAACTGGACCGATTGTCTCGGCCAGAAGCGATTTCCCGCCGTCCGAGAGCGGACGAACGCGACCTCGCGACCGCAACCGATTTCCTCGCAACATTTCGCCCGAGCGTAGACGCGGCAACGAAGCGGCGCATCAAGTGATATCGGCTAAAGCATTTTTCGGTTCTGATTGAATCAGAACCGAAGGTCTAGATTCTTGTTTTGACGCGTTTTCTTCACGCGAACCGGTGTCCACTTCGCTCGAAAACGCTCTAGCTCCGGCGCAAAATCCGAGATTTACGCCTGGGCGTCGCCCGACCGTTGGGCTGTGGGGGCGTGCGCTCAGCCACTGAATCAATTAGAGGCTGTGTTGCTTTGCAGCATCGCGACTGCATTGCTTATTTAATATTGCTATTATTATCACGAATTGTTAATATTTAATCAAATCGCGGGGCGAGGAGATTAAATATCATGTTTTGGATGTCTTGGACGAAATTCACACGCCTTTTGTCTCTCAAAGGCGCTCTTGGCGGACTAGCTGTGTTAGGGATCGCGACCGCCGGTTATGTTCTCAACGGAGATGGTAGCCCTGCCGGTTGGACCGATGGTGGCGTCCATGGCGCTCCTGGTAGCGTCCATGGCGCTCCTGGACCTGTCGCTGGCGCTGGGCTTCCTCTTGCTCTTATTGCAGTCGGGTATGGCGTCTATCGTCTCGTAAGGCGTCGTCACAAATCGCACTGACAACTGCCTCACCTGAGGGCAAACGGCCGAGCACATGGCGTGACCATCCACGCCGTTGAGAGAAGCCGATGCCGTGCCTTTCGCGACAGGCGTGGCCCTTCAGTCTGCGGGATTCTAAGTGGACCGCCCGTGCGCGCCTTGAAGGCCTCGGAATTCACGTTAGATATGGCGCGGGGGGTCCTGAAAGGGAGCCCACTCAATGACGCCACGTTTTGTTTTCTTCGCCTTTTCCATAGCATTCGCTTTGGCAGCAATTTTTGCGGCGATTACGACTGCCAAGCAGATCCATAGCTATCAGGCCACCATAGCGGGACGGGCAATCTGAGCCGCATGGCGTAGGGTGGGCCAAGGCGCTCTTCGCGCCGTGCCCACCATCCACGTTCGGTGCAAGAGAAGGTGGGCACGCTGCGCTTTGCCCACCCTACGATCTACGACCGCACTTACAGCGTCACCACGATCTTGCCGAGGTGCTTGTTGGCTTCCATGTGCTCGAACGCCTTGCCGATTTCGTCGAACTTGTAGACGCGGTCGATCGGCAGTTGCAGCTTGCGGGATTCCACGGCGCCCCAGATGTCCTTGCGGACTTCGTCGAAGATCTCGCGGATCTCCTCGATGGTGCGGGTGCGGAAGGTGACGCCGATATAGTGGATGCGGCGCGCCGCGTGCAGGTCGAAGTTGAAATCGGCATGGGTGCCGCCGAGCCGGCCGACATTGACGATGCGGCCCTTGATCTTGGTCGCGGCGAGGTTCTGGTTGGCGACCTTTCCGGAGACCTGGTCGACGATGAGGTCGACGCCTTCGCCGCCGGTTGCCTTCAGCACCTGCTCGACCCAGGTGGGGTCGCTGGAATCGATCGCGAGATCGGCGCCGAAATCCTTCAGCCGGCCGCGCCGCATCGCGTCGGTCGAGGAGCCGATCACGAGCTTCGCGCCCTTGAGCTGGGCGATCTGCATCGCCATCAACCCGACGCCGGAACTGGCACCCTGGATCAGCACAGTCTGTCCCGCCTGGAGCGCGCCATTGGTGACGACGGCGTTGTGCATGGTCGCGAGTGCGACGGGGAGGGTGGCGGCGTCCTCGAAATTCATGTTCGAGGGCGCGCGGAACAGCCGGCCGTGATCGGCAAGCGTGTATTCAGCAAAGGCGGCGCTGCCGGAACCCATGATCTTGTCCCCGACCTTGACGCCCTTGGCGTCAGGTCCGAGCTCGGCAACCTCGCCGGCCCACTCCATGCCGAGCACGGTGCCGACGCCACCCGCGCTGCCATGGGCATGGCCCTTCGTCATACCGAGATCGGCGCGGTTGAGGCCGCAGGCGTGAACCTTGACCAGCACTTGCGTGCCCTTCGGCGTTGGCTTGGCGACGTCGGTGATCTCAGCGCCATTGGCGCCATAGACATAGGCTTTCATCGGCTCTTCTCTTTGGTTGGGCAGCAAGACCGCTCTAGATTCTTGTTTTGACGCGTTTTCTTCACGCGAACCGGTCTCCACCCTCGGATCAAGTCCGAGGGCATGCTTCGCTCGAAAATGCTCTATTCGGCGGCCTGGCGCTGCGCCCCCGAAATCATGCTCTCGAGACGGCCGCGGATGATCGCCTCCGCATCGCGTACGATGCGCGATACCAGTTCGGCGCAGCTCGGGATGTCGTGGATCAGGCCCTGCACCTGGCCGGCCGACCAGATGCCTTCGTCGGCATCGCCGCTAGCGTAGACCATCTTGCCGCGGGCGCCGGCGACGAGTTCGCGCACGTCCTCGAATTTCGCGCCTTCCTTCTCCATCGCGACCACCTTGGTCGAGATCGCATTCCTGGCGACGCGGGAGGTGTTGCGCATGGTGCGGAAGATCAGCTCGGTCTCGCGCTCGTCATTGGCGACGATGCGCTCCTTGACGAGCTGATGGATCGGGCTCTCCTTGGTGCACATGAAGCGTGTGCCCATGTTGATGCCGTCGGCGCCGAGCGCCAGCGCAGCCGCCAAGCCGCGGCCGTCGCCGAAGCCGCCGGAGGCGATCATCGGGATCTTCACCTTGTCGGCCGCGCAGGGGATCAGGATCAGGCCGGGGGTGTCGTCCTCGCCGGGATGACCGGCGCATTCGAAGCCGTCGATCGAGATCGCGTCCACGCCCATGCGCTCCGCCGACAGCGCGTGGCGGACGCTGGTGCATTTGTGCACGACCTTGACGCCGTGCTTCCTGAACTCGTCGACATGTTCCTGCGGCTTGTTGCCCGCGGTCTCGACGATCTTGATGCCGCTCTCGATGATGACCTGGCGGTATTCTGCGTAAGGCGGCGGCTTGATCGCGGGCAGGATGGTCAGGTTCACGCCAAACGGCTTGTCGGTCATCTCGCGACAGCGCGCGATTTCCTTGCGGAGATCATCCGGTGTCGGCTGGGTCAGAGCCGTGATCATGCCGAGCGCGCCGGCATTGGCGACGGCAGCGACGAGTTCCGCGCGTCCGACCCATTGCATGCCGCCCTGCACGATCGGGTGCTCGACGCCGAAAAGCTCGGTGAAGCGTGTCTTGATCATTACTGCCCTCTGTTTCCCCGGCGCGGACCACCGCGCGCTGTTTATCGAGAATTTCGGACAGCAGGATGCCGTCGCCCCCTGCAAAAGTCCACGGGGGCGGGTGATGGTCAGGGCAACGCCATCATGCAAAAGCGCCGCGTTGTTTCCGCAAGGCGGAACTAGAGCTTCGGTTCTGATTGAATCAGAACCGAAGCTCTAGATTCTTGTTTTGACGCGTTTTCTTCACGCGAACCGGTATCCACTTCGCTCGAAAACGCTCTAGCCGGATCGACCCAAAGTCCTCGAATGAAGGGGTTCACGCCATTGGCTTCAGGTGACGTCGGCTACTGCCTGAATTCGTTCGTGAGCTCGCCGATGCCGTCGATTGCCACCGTTACGGTGTTGACCGGCTCCTTCATGACGCCGACGCCGACCGATGTGCCGCAGGCGATGAGATCGCCGGGCAAGAGCGTCATGTCGTGCGAGATCTTGCTGACGAGCTCCTGCGCGCTGAAGATCATGTCTGATATCGGGTAGTTCTGGCGCTCGGCGCCGTTGAGGATGGTGCGCACGACGAGGCTTGCCGGATCGATCCCTGCGGTGATGACGGGGCCAAACGGGCCGTAGCCGTCAAAGCCCTTGGCGCGGGCCCATTGCGCAAACGTTTTGTCGCGGTTGAGGATGTCGTTGGCGGTGACGTCGTTGACGCAGGTGTAGCCGAAGATGAAGTCGTCGGCCTCATCAGGAGAGACGTTGGTGCAGGGCTTTCCGATCACGATGCCGAGCTCGCCC
Organism: Bradyrhizobium sp. LeoB3; assembly: GCF_055456055.1. NCBI lineage: Bacteria > Pseudomonadati > Pseudomonadota > Alphaproteobacteria > Hyphomicrobiales > Nitrobacteraceae > Bradyrhizobium > Bradyrhizobium sp. LeoB3. Next base: position 131,049 of record NZ_JBVBEF010000007.1, on the reverse strand, counting down.
TCATAGGTGGTCTTGCCGTCATAGGAGAGGGGGCGCTCGATCACGGCACCCGGCGCGGTGACGCTGGTGGTTGCTTTCAGCAGATAGAGCGGCTCGGCCGGCTCAGGTTGCTGCAGCTTGGCGGCGAGCGCGTGGAAATTATTCCAGAGCGCGACGATCTTGCTTGGCTCGGAGGGGGCGAGCAGCTCGACGTCCTCCAGCGCGAGTATTCGTCCGTTCGGCTTGGAGGTGCCGAACATCTCGCCGTCATGTACAGCGATGCCGGATGGCGTCAGCACGCCGAAGCCGGTCTCACCCTGGCGGCGGAAGCGAAGCCAATGGGTCACGTTACGCTGCAACATCACGTGACCGCCGCAACTTTTGCTTCCGGCGACGGAAGCACCCTTCCGTCGTAGAGCCCGGCGATCCGGGCGCGCTGGGCAGCGAGCGCCAGCATCGCATCCAGCGACGGCGTCGGAATGCCCGTCAGGCGTCCCATTTCCTGAACCACGGTGACCAGCGGATCGATCTCCATCGGGCGACTGCGCTCGAGGTCCTGCAGCATCGAGGTCTTGTGGGCGCCGACCTTGCGCGCGCCTTCGATGCGGCGTTCGACATCGACGCGGAACTTGACGCCGAAGGTTTCGGCGATCGCCTGCGTCTCCAGCATGATCGCTTTCGACAGCGCGCGGGTCGGCGGATCGGAGCAGATCACGTCCAGGGTCGCATGGGTGAGGGCGCTGATCGGGTTGAAGCAGACATTGCCCCACAGCTTGAGCCAGATCTCGTCGCGGATGCGCTCGAGCACGGGCGCCTGCATGCCCGCCTTGGTGAAGACATCAGACAGACGCTGCACGTCCTCGGTGATTTCGCCGGAGGGCTCGCCGAGCGGAAAGCGGTCGCCATAGACGTGGCGGATGACACCGGGCGCCTCGATCTCGGTGGCGGGATAGACGATGCAGCCGATCGCGCGCTCGGGGCCAAGCTCGCGCCACTGCCGGCCGCCGGGATCGATGCTCTCCAGCGTCGAGCCCTGATGATCGCCGCCGTGCTTGTGGAAGTACCAATAGGGGATGCCGTTGACTGCGGTGACGACGCGCGTGTGCGGCCCGAGCAGCGGCTGCATCCGTTCGAGCACGCCGGTGATCGAATGCGCCTTCAGGCAGATGATGACGAAATCCTGCGTGCCGAGTTCGGCCGGATCGTCGGTGCAGCGGGGATGCACGATGCGCTCTTCATCGCCGATCAGGAGCTTCAGCCCGTTCGCCTTCATGGCCGCGAGATGGGCGCCGCGTGCGACCAGGCTCACCTCCACGCCCGCGCGCGCAAGCTGCACGCCGAGATAGCCGCCGATCGCGCCGGCGCCGTAAATGCAAATCTTCATGGGATGTTTCGCAAAAGAGGCGGGGTTGATGTTTCAGCGCTGGTCGTGCGCCGGTGCCGAGGACGTCTCAGACCGGCGCGCTGACGCTGGGGTGCTTTCAAGCCGGAATGGCTTCCCGCGCGGCGATCGCCTGCTCGTCGAATGCGGCTGCGATGTCGCGGATGCTGATGACGCCGATCAGGCTGTAATCGTCGATGACCGGCACGTGGCGGATGTTGTGCCTGTTCATGAGGTGACGGATATGCTCGAGCGAGTCGCGCGAGGTGCAGGACACGAGCTGCTGCACTGAGATGAAGTGCGACACGCGCATGTTGGCGCCGGCCGCGCCATGCTCGGCGATGGCGCGCACCACGTCGTGCTCGGTGAACATGCCCACTGCCGTGTTGCCCTCGGTGCGGACGACATCCTTGACCACCAGCGCGCTGATATTGCCCGAACGCATCAGTTGCGCGGCGATCGCCACCGTCTCGTTCATGCGAACCGTTGCGACACGGGCGGCTTTCTTGCGCAGAATATCTCCGACTTGCATGACAACCTCCTTGGGTTCGTTGATAGCCGCAAGTCTGGTATACAAAATGCCAATTGTCAACGCGGCGGGGGTAGATGCCTTCAGAAAAATATAGCAAAAACAGTAAGTAACGCTGACGCTTTTCGTCCGATGGACGACGGCATCTCGCTGACCTATATCGTTGTATTTTGTATTCCTTTGACTTTTGGCAAAAGAAAAGGCGCACCGGAGTGCGCCTTCGCTGTCGCAGCGGCTGCGATCATGCTGTCGTGACACTGCGCGCGGTCGCCTCTGCCGCCGCTGTCTCGTTGCCCAGGATGAAGGCGCGTCGCATCGGCCTGATCACGAACAGCGCCATCAGCGCCGCCGTCGCGTTGAGCGCTACGCCCATCACGAACACGGCGTGCCAGCCAAAATTCTTGGCAACGATGCTGGCGAGCGGCACCAGCAGCGAGGCGGTGCCTTTCGCCGTGTACAGCATGCCGTTGTTGGTGGCGGCGTACTTCACACCGAAGGTGTCGCCGCTGGTGGCCGGAAACAGGCTGTAGATCTCGCCGAACACGCCGAAATAGACCGCGGTCGCGAGCACGAACACGATCGGATGGGCGCCATAGGTCGAGAGCGTCAGCAGCATCAGCGCGCCGGTGCCGAACGCGATGAACATCGTGTACTCGCGGCCGATATTGTCGGAGATCCAGCCGAACAGCGGCCGGCCGAATCCGTCGAAGACGCGATCGAGCGAGATCGCAAACGTCAGTGCCGCCATCTGGATGCCGGCGAGCGAGACCGGCGTCTTGGCAATCTGGAAGTCGTCGGCGATCGGCGCGATCTGTGCGGCGGTCATCAGGCCGCCAGAGGCGACCATCACGAACACCAGGTACATCACCCAGAAGATCGGGCTGCGCAGCACCTGCGGCGGGGTAAAATCAGTCTTGGTCTGCGGCAGGTTGAGCTGCTTCTTTTTCGGAGGGATCGCGACAGATGGCGGCCGAATGAAGAAGGCGAGCACGCACACGATCAGGCCTTGCCCGATGCCGAAGTCGAAGAAGGCGGTCTGGTAGCCGCTGGCGGCGATCATGCTTGCGATCGGCACCACGGTGAGCGCGGCACCCGCGCCGAAGCCGGCGGCGGTCGCGCCGGCAGCGAGGCCCCGACGGTCCGGAAACCATTTCAGCGCATTGCCGACGCAGGTGCCGTAGACGGCACCGGCGCCCATGCCGCCGATCACGGCGGCGGTATAAAGCAGCGCCAGCGAATCCGCGTAGGAATTGAGGACCCAGGACAGCGCGATCATCACGCCGCCGAACATGATCACCATGCTCGGCCCGTATTTGTCGACGAACCAGGCTTCGACGGGGACGAGCCAGGTCTCGGTCACCACGAAGATCGTGAAGGCGAGCTGGATGCCCGCACGGCCCCAATGATGCTTCGCGTCGATCGGATCGACGAACAGCGTCCAGCCGTATTGCAGGTTGGCGATCATCGCCATGCAGACGATGCCCATGGCGAGCTGAAACCAGCGGAAGCCGCTGGACGCAGGTGCTGAAGGTGCGGCGGCGGCGTTGCTTAAAACCATCAAGTCCTCCCGAGCGCGTGCCTGCGGTTGCGGCCTTCTGTCGCGAGTTTGTGACTTATCGTCGCAAGCACTGGGCGGATGTTGGTATACTATATCCCACAATGCAAGCCGAACTTGTGCTGCAGTGCGGCATAGGGCATGCCGCAGCTCGGCGGTCACGGCGAATTCGGAAAATCGGAAGCGCAGCAAAAAAGCGCCCGGCTGTGGGCCGGGCGCTTCAGACCAACTCTGTTGCGCGATCTACGATGCGCCCGATTTTTCCACCACGACCTTGCGCCATGGCTTCAGCACGAGGATGGCGAGCAGCGATGCCAGGATGTTGGCGCCCGCGGCGATGAGAAAGACATTGTCCCAATTGCCAGCGGACTGCTGCACGTAGTTCGCAAGCGGCACCAGCAGCGCGGCCGTGCCCTTGGCGGTGTAGAGCAGGCCGGCATTGGTGGTCGCGAATTTCGAGCCGAAGGTGTCGGTGCAGGTGGAGGGGAACAGCGAGTAGATCTCACCCCAGGCGAAGAACACGAAGCCCGACAGGATCACGAACCAGATCGGATCATGACCCCACATGTAGAGCGCCCAGATGCCGATGCCCTCCATGCCGAAGGCGATGAACATCGTGTTCTCGCGGCCGATCATGTCGGAGATCCAGCCGAAGAACGGACGTGTCAGGCCGTTGAGGACGCGATCGATGGTCGCGGCGAAGGTCACGGCGGTCATCGTCATGCCGATCAGGGTCACCGGGACACTGTCGATCTTCCAGTCCACAGCGATCGGCTTCAGGTTCGCCGTTACCATCAGGCCGCCGGCGCCGACGATCACGAACATGAAGTACATCAGCCAGAAGATCGGCTGCCGCAGCACTTCCGTCGGCTGATAGTTGCGCCGGCTCTGAACCAGATTGGCGTTCTGCGCGACCATCGGCACCTGTCCGGATTTCGGCGCGAGCAGGAAGAAGGAGAGCAGCACGATGATGATGCCCTGGCCGAGACCGAAATAGAGGAAGGTGGTCTGGAAGCCGGAGTCCTTGATCATCGCCTGGATCGGCGCGACCGTCAGCGCCGAGCCTGCACCGAAGCCGGCTGCGGTGATGCCGGCCGCCAGACCGCGCTTGTCGGGAAACCATTTCAGCGCGTTGCCGACGCAGGTGCCGTACACGCCGCCGGCGCCGATGCCCGCGATGATCATGCCGAGATAGTAGCCATTGAGCGAGGTCGCCTGGGCATTGATGGCCCAGCCGATGGCGCAGAGGATGCCGCCGACGAGAACCACGATGCGCGGGCCGTATTTGTCGACGAACCAGCCTTCGACCGGCACCAGCCATGTCTCAAATAAAACGAACAGGGTGAAGGCCCACTGGATCGAGGCGCGATCCCAACCGAATTTTTTCTGAATGTCGGGGACGAAGAATGTCCACCCGTATTGATAATTGGCGATCATCACCATCGCCGCGACGCCGATCGCAAGTTGTGTCCAGCGAAAGGTATCGCTGACACGGGCGGTTGGCGGAGCCGTAGCCTGTACCATCTCTGTCATAGGTCCTCCCAAGGCGCGTCTCTGTTTTGTTTTGTCCCAAACGTGCCGCGGCCATCTTGGTATTCCATATGCCAACATTCAAGCGGCAGCACACGGCCGCGTGAAAATGCCGCAGGATTGTCCGGCAGCAGAGCGCGCGGTTGCATGCCTGGGGTCGTTTAACGCGCAAGAAAAATGGCCCCGGAGACGGGGCCATTGGGGATGCAGGAAATCTGATTTCGCGGCGCCGGCGGGGCGTACCGGTGCGCTGCGAAATTACAGGCCGAAGCGCGGCACGTCGCCGTTGCGGATCGAAATCTCGGCGCTCTTCATCAGCAGCCGATCGATCGTGGCCAGCAAACGTCCCCACAGCGAAGTCGGGGCCGAAATTGCGATGGAAGCAGTCTTGGACATGATGTCCCCTTCTGAAGTTGCAGCGGAACTACCGCTTCGTGATCTGGGGACAATCTATGTATACCAGATGCCAGCAACAACGCATTTGTTTGCATAGCAGCATTCGTCTTTTGCAACGCAGCATAGATCAGTTATCAGGCATCCCAAATGGCAAAAAGACCGCCGGGGGTCCCCGGCGGCCTATGTTTCCAGCTTGATGGCCTTCTTACTCGGCCGCCTGCTTCTGCGGCGGGTCGAGTGCGCCGGAGTCGTGGATCTCGGCGACCTGGTGATCGCTGAAGCCCAGCACCTGGCGCAGAACCTCGTCGGTGTGCTCGCCGAGCAGCGGCGAGCGGAGCACCTCGCTCGGGCTGTCCGAGAGCTTGATCGGGTTGCCGACCGACAGATACTTGCCGCGGGTGGGGTGGTCGACCTCGACCACCGTGCCAGTCGCGCGCAGCGACTGGTCCTCGGCGAGTTCCTTCATCGACAGGATCGGGCCGCAGGGGATGTCGTATTGGTTGAGGATCTCCATCGCCTCGAACTTGGTCTTGGTCGTGGTCCACTGCTCGATGCGCGCGAAGATCTCGTTCAGCCGCGGCAAGCGTGCCGCCGGCTTGGCGTAGTCAGGATGCGTCTTCCAGGTGGGCTCGCCGATCACGTCGCAGATCTTCTCCCAGACCGGCGCCTGCGTGATGAAGTAGATGTAGGCGTTGGGATCGGTCTCCCAGCCCTTGCACTTCAGGATGCGCCCGGGCTGGCCGCCGCCGGAATCATTGCCCGCGCGCGGCACGGCGTCGCCGAACGGAATGCCTTCACCGAACTGGCTGTATTCCTTGAGCGGGCCATGGGCGAGGCGCTGCTGGTCGCGCAGCTTGACGCGGCAGAGGTTGAGCACGCCGTCCTGCATCGCCGCGGTGACGCGCTGGCCCTTGCCGCTCTTGGTGCGGTGGAACAGGGCGGTGACGATGCCGAGCGCCAGATGCAGCCCGGTGCCGCTGTCGCCGATCTGCGCGCCGGTGACGAGCGGCACGTCGTCGCGGAAGCCGGTGGTCGAGGCCGCGCCGCCGGTGCACTGCGCGACGTTCTCATAGACCTTGCAGTCCTCATACGGACCGGGGCCAAAGCCCTTGATCGAGGCCACGATCATCTGCGGGTTGATCTGTTGGATCTTCTCCCAGGGAAAGCCCATGCGGTCGAGCACGCCGGGGCCGAAATTCTCCACCAGCACGTCGCACTTCTTGATCAGCGCGGTCAGGACTTCCTTGCCCTTCGGGTTCTTGGTGTCGAGCGTGATCGAGCGCTTGTTGTGGTTGAGCATGGTGAAATACAGGCTGTCCACGTTCGGGACGTCCTGCAACTGGCCACGCGTGATGTCGCCGACGCCGGGGCGCTCGACCTTGATCACGTCGGCGCCGAACCAGGCCAGGAGCTGGGTGCAGGTCGGTCCCGACTGGACATGGGTGAAATCGAGAATGCGAACGCCCGTAAGCGCCTTAGTCATCTGTCCTCTCCTTGTTACTACCTGTTGCTGTCATGCCCGAGAAGGCGGGCATCCAGTAATCACCGTCGATTCAGTCGGGCTCAGTGTTCGCCTCACGATAGCTCGGCGGCTACTGGATTCCCCGCTTTCGCGGGGAATGACGCCGTTCAGTTGATCCGTTACTTCTTCTTCAGAACGCTCTGCGGATTGAGATTGCCGATGCGGCCGCTCTCCGAACCCGCCGCCGGATCGATCACCGCGTTGATCAGCGTCGGCTTGCCGGAGTCCATCGCCGCATTCACGGCACGCTTCAATTCATCCGGCGAGGTCGCGTTGACGCCAACGCCGCCGAACGCCTCGATCATCTTGTCGTAGCGCGCGCCCTTCACGAACACCGTGGTGGCGGGATCGGCGCCGGCCGAGTTGGTGTCGGTGCCGCGATAGATGCCGTCATTGTTGAAGACCACGACGCAGACCGGCAGGTTGTAGCGACAGATGGTCTCGATCTCCATGCCCGAAAAACCAAACGCGCTGTCGCCTTCCACCGCGAGCACCGGCTTGCCGGTCTCGATGGCGGCTGCGATCGCATAGCCCATGCCGATGCCCATCACGCCCCAGGTGCCGACATCGAGCCGCTTGCGCGGCTGGTACATGTCGATGACGCCACGGGCGAGGTCGAGCGTGTTGGCGCCTTCGTTGACGAGGATGGCGTCGGGCCGCTCCTTGATGACGGTGCGGAGCACGCCGAGCGCGCCGTGATAATCCATCGGCGAGGCATTGCTCATCAGCTTCGGCGCCATTTTGGCGACGTTCTCGTCGCGCTTGGCGTTGACTTTTGTAGTCCAGTCGGCGGGCGCCACCGGCCAGTTGCCGCCCATGCCCTCGAGCAAAGCAGTGACGCAGGAGCCGACATCGCCGACCAGGGGAGCTGCGATCTCGACGTTGGAATCCATCTCCTTCGGCTCGATATCGACCTGGATGAATTTCTTCGGCGCGTCGCCCCAGGTCTTGCCCTTGCCATGCGAGAGCAGCCAGTTGAGGCGGGCGCCGATCAGCATCACCACGTCGGCATCCTTCAGCACCGTCGAGCGGGCGGCGCCGGCGGATTGCGGATGCGTGTCGGGCAGCAGGCCTTTGGCCATGCTCATCTGCAGGAACGGCGCGCCGCTCTTCTCGACGAAGCTGCGGATCGCGTCATCGGCCTGCGCGTAGGCTGCGCCCTTGCCGAGAATGATCAGCGGACGCTTGGCGCCCTTGAGCACGTCGAGCGCGCGCTTGACCGCCGACGGGGCAGGGATCTGCGCCGGCGCCGCATCAATCACCTTCACCAGCGACTTCTGGCCGGCTTCGGCGTTGATCACCTGCGAGAACAGTTTTGCCGGCAGGTCGAGATAGACGCCGCCGGGACGACCGGACACCGCGGCGCGGATCGCACGGGCAAAGCCGATGCCGATATCCTGCGCGTGCAACACGCGGAACGCCGCCTTGCAGAGCGGCTTGGCGATCGCGAGCTGGTCCATTTCCTCATAGTCGCCCTGCTGCAGGTCGACGATCTCGCGCTCCGAGGAACCAGAGACCAGGATCATCGGGAAGCAGTTGGTGGTGGCGTGCGCGAGCGCGGTGAGGCCGTTGAGGAAGCCGGGCGCCGACACCGTCAGGCAGACGCCGGGCTTCTTGGTCAGGAAGCCCGCGATCGCCGCCGCGTAGCCCGCGTTCTGCTCATGGCGGAACGACAACACGCGAATGCCCGCCGCCTGCGCCATGCGGCCGAGATCCGTGATCGGAATGCCCGGCACGCCGTAGACAGTGTCGATGCCATTCAGCTTCAGCGCGTCGATGACGAGATGGAATCCGTCCGTCAGCTCTTGTTCCGTGCCCGGTGCTTCAGTCGTCTTGGTGGCAGTATTTAGCATGGGCCTGGTCTCCCTCTGGCTTTTCTGGTTCGGACGAGTTCGTCGTCTTCTGAGTGACGCTTTAAGTGAAAAGTTCCTGGCCGTGCGCTTCGACGTAAGCAGCAAGGCCAAGCGTGTGGTCGCGCGCGCGCTTTTCCGCGAGCTCGGTGTCGCGCGCCTCGAGCGCCTCGATGATGCCGAGATGCTCGGGTAGCGATGTCGCGGTGCGATCCTTCCGCCCGATCGTGAGCTGCCGGTAGCCGCGCACATGCAACAGGATGTCGTTGGTCATATCGACCAGGACCTGATTCTCGGACAGCGAGATCAGCGCCTGATGGAAGGCGATGTTGGCCTTGGAATATTCCTCGATGTGATCTTCCGGCCGGCGGTCGCTGTTGAAATCCTTGAAGAAGTCGCGCAGCGCCGTGATGTCCTTCTTGCGCGCGGTGGTCGTGATCAACCGTGCGGCCATGCTCTCGAGCGCGGCCCAGGCGCGGATCATGTCGACGATCTCGGTCTTGGTGCGGCGGACCACGACGATGCCGCGGCGCGGCACGGTTTTGACGAAACCGTCCTGCTCGAGCATGGCGATCGCTTCGCGGATCGGGGTGCGGCTGACGCCGAGGCGCTCGGACAACGCGCGCTCGTCGAGCATCACCGGCTCGGGCGTCGCATAGATGTCCATCTTGAGAATAGCTTCCTTCAAGGCCTCATAAGCCTTGTTCTTGAAACTCGTCTCTGGCGCGATCCTGACGATCGCAATATCTGCCTCAGCCATAGCAGGCGGTGCCTTGGTTTCCTTAGGTGTTGCCACGACTCGTCTCCTCCGTTTCGGAGACGTCTTCTTAGCAGAAGAAATACCATCAGGTTTTTGGCATGCCAAATACCAGAATGTCAAGTTGCCATTGTTTTCTGCATCAGGCGAGAGAAGACCGGCTTGACTTTTTGGCTTCTGGCATACCAAATGCCATCAAATTTGTCCTGGGAGGAAGCCGATGTCAAATTCAAAGGATGCAGTCCGCAACGTTCTCGATGCGGTCAAAGCGGACAAGCGCACGAGCCTGACGGCGCCGGAGGGCAAATTGGTCTGCGATGCCTACGGGATCCCGGTCCCGAAGGAGGACGTCGCCAAGTCGGCGTCCGAGGCGGCGCGGATCGCGTCCGGGATGGGCTTCCCGGTGGTGATGAAGATCGTCTCGCCGGACATTCTCCACAAGACCGAGGCTGGCGGCGTGGTGGTCGGCGTCAAGACCGCGGCTGACGCCGAGAAAACCTTTGAGACGATTCTCGCCAACGCCAAGAAGTACAAGGCCGACGCCAAGATCGAGGGTGTGCAGGTCCAGCAGATGCTGGGCGGCGGCACCGAGGTGATCATCGGCTCGATCACCGATGGGTCGTTCGGCAAGCTGGTCGCCTTCGGCCTCGGCGGTGTGCTGGTCGAAGTGCTGAAGGACATCACCTTCCGCCTCGCGCCCGCGACCAAGGAAGACGCGCTGTCGATGCTCGACGGCATCCAGGCGCATGAGATGCTGAAGGGCGTGCGCGGCGGGGATCCCGTCAACCGCGAGGCGCTTGCCGACGTCATCGTCAAGGTGTCGCGGCTGGTGAGCGATTTCCCCGAAATCGTCGAGCTCGATCTCAATCCCGTATTCGCCACCAAGAAGGACGCGATCGCCGCCGACGTGCGCATCGTGGTCGATTTCGACTACAAGCCGCGCCCGGCGCCGCGACCCACCGAGGAAATCGTCGCCGCGATGAACCGCATCATGCAGCCGAAGGCGGTCGCCGTGATCGGCGCCTCCGCCGAGGACGGCAAGATCGGCAACTCCGTGATGAAGAACCTCATCAACGGCGGCTACAAGGGCGAGATCTATCCGATCCACCCGAAGGCGCCCGAGATCCTCGGCTACAAGGCCTACAAGAGCGTCAAGGATGTGCCCGGGGTGATCGATGTCGCCGTGTTCGCGATCCCCGCGAAATTCGTCGCCGGTGCGCTCGCCGAATGCGGCGAGAAGAAAATTCCCGGCGCCGTACTGATCCCGTCCGGCTTTGCCGAAGCCGGCGCGCCTGAATTGCAGGCCGAGATCGTCGAGGTCGGCAAGAAGTACGATATCCGCCTGATGGGGCCGAACATCTACGGCTTCTATTATACGCCGGCCAATCTGTGCGCGACCTTCTGCACGGCCTACGACGTCAAGGGCCATGCGGCATTGTCATCGCAGTCCGGCGGGATCGGCATGGCGATCATCGGCTTCTCGCGCTCGGCGAAGATGGGCGTCTCCGCGATCGTCGGCCTTGGCAACAAGTCCGATATCGACGAGGACGATCTGCTCGCCTTCTTCGAGCAGGACCCGAACACCAATTTGATCGCGCAGCACTGTGAAGACCTGAAGGACGGCCGCGCCTTTGCCGAAGCCGCCAAGCGGGTCTCAAAGAAGAAGCCGGTGATCGTGCTGAAGGCCGGCCGTACCTCGGCGGGCGCCAAGGCTGCGTCGTCGCACACCGGCGCGCTCGCCGGCAACGACAAGATCTATGAGGACGTGTTCAAACAGTCCGGCGTGATCCGCGCCCGCAGCTTGCGGCAACTGCTCGAATTCGCCCGTGGCGTGCCGGTGCTGCCGACGCCCAAGGGCGAGAACGTGCTGATCATCACCGGCGCCGGCGGCTCGGGCGTGCTGCTGTCCGACTCTGTGGTCGACAACGGCCTGTCGCTGATGCAGATGCCGCCGGACCTCGATGCTGCTTTCCGCAAGTTCATCCCGCCGTTCGGCGCCGCCGGCAATCCCGTCGACATCACCGGTGGCGAGCCGCCGATCACCTATGTCAACACGGTGAAGCTCGGCCTCTCCGATGAGCGCATCCACGCGCTGATCCTCGGCTACTGGCACACCATCGTGACGCCGCCGATGGTGTTCGCGCGCAACATGGTCGAAGTGAAGAAGGAGATGGAGGCCAAGGGCTTCGTGAAGCCGATGGTGGCCTCGCTCGCCGGCGACGTCGAGGTCGAGGAGGCCGCCGAATATCTCTACCAGCACGGCATCCCGGCCTATGCCTATTCGACCGAGCTGCCGGTCGAGGTGTTAGGGGCCAAGTACAAATGGGCGCGCGGCGCTGGCCTGCTGTAACGAATGTGAAAATGCCGCTTCGGAAAAATCCGGAGCGGCATTTCGGTCCAGGGACCGAACAAACTGGCCAATCCGATAGCGAACGCGTCTTCCGCAACGGCTGAAGCAGGTCGCGATGAAGAGGGACGTGATCCGGCGCAAGGCGCTTGCGCCGAAATCCACCACCGACGATTACGAAAGCCGCGACGGCGGCGTGCAATCCGTCGACCGCGCGCTCTCGATCATCGAGACGCTCGCCGAAGACGACGAAGGCTACCGCCTGAGCGATCTTGCGATCCGCACCGGGCTGTCGACCTCGACCGTGCACCGTCTGCTGGCAACGCTCGAAAGCCGCCGCTTCGTGCAATTCGACCGCACCGAATCGAAATGGCATGTCGGCGCCCGCAGCTTCACCGTCGGCGCCACCTTTGCGAGGCGCCGCAACTTCACCGCCCAGGCAGTTCCCTATTTGCGCAAACTGCGCGACCTCACGCGTGAGACCGCCAACCTCGCCGTGGTCGACGACGAGTTCATCGTCGTGCTCACCCGCATGGAGAGCCGCGAGATCATGCGTTCGCTGACCAAGGTCGGCGGTCGCGTGGCGATGGTGGCCTCCGGCGTCGGCAAGGCGGTGCTGGCGACATATTCGGATGAGGACGTCAGCGCGATCATCCGCCATCATGGCATGCCGCGCCTGACCGAGAAGACGATCACGCGGCCGAGCGACCTGTTCAGGGAACTCGAACGTGTCCGCCGCCAAGGCTACGCCGTCGACGACGAGGAGGCCTGCATGGGGCTGCGCTGCATCGCCGCCGTCGTCTACAACGATTGCAGCGAGCCGCTCGCGGCGATCTCGGTATCAGGCATGACCAGCCGCCTGACCGACGATAGGCTGGCTGCACTCGGCCAGACCGTGCGCGAGGTGGCCGCCGAGCTGACAGTTGCGCTCGGTGGCGTGATGCCTGCGACGAAGCCTGACTGATCGTTCAGCCGTCATGACGCCGACGCCGCCCTGCGGCGCGACGCGTGCATTTGGCGGAAGGCCCAAATCCATTAGAGTGGGCGGCAACGGGCCAGTGGATCGGCTGCTTCCCTGGCCGCGAGAAAATGCCGGGGAGAAACCATGGGTCGGAAGATAGCGATCGTCGGGGCTGGTGCCGTCGGCGGGTATGTGGGTGCCCATATGGTGCAGGCGGGCGAGGACGTCACGTTCATCGATCCCTGGCCCGAGCATATCGATCACATGAGGAAGCACGGACTACGTGTCACCCATGCACGAGACGTCGCGGAATTCTCGGTGCCCGTGCGTGCGCTGCACATCACGGACGCGCAGCAGCTCGCCAAGGAGAAGCCGGTCGACATCGCCTTCGTCTGCATGAAATCCTACGACACGGCCTGGGCGACCATGCTGATCCAGCAGTATCTGGCGCCGGACGGCTATGTCGTGTCGCTGCAGAACTGCATGAATGAAGAGACGATCGCCGGCATCGTCGGCTGGGGCAAGACGCTCGGATGCATTGCCAGCAGCATCACGGTCAACCTGCCTGAGCCCGGCCATATCCACCGAGGCGCCGGCAAGGGCGGGGCGGCGCACCCGTATTTCGCGCCGGTGAAGTGCACGGCCGTATCACGGTGCGGGCGGAAGAGATCTGCCGACTGGTGGGCTACTCCGACAGCGCCAAAGTCACCGGCAATCTGTGGGGCGAACGCTGGTCGAAACTGGTCGCCAATGTCATGGGCAATGGGCTCTCGGCCTGCACGGGTCTGCCGGGCGGAGACATGTTGCAGAGCGAACCGATCCGCCGTTACCCGGCTCGGCAGCGAAGCGATCCGCGTCGGTCAGGCGCTCGGCTATCAATTGGAGGAGATCCTGCACCTGCCGCCCGAGACGATCGCGCGTGCCGGAGAAGGCGACGAGACGGCGATGCGCGCGTGTGACGAGCAGCGCTTCAAGGACGGCAAGCGCACTTCATCCGAGCAGCGTCCCTCGATGGGCCAGGACATGCAGAAAGGCCGGCGCACCGAGATCGAATTCCTCAACGGTTTTGTGGTGCGCGAGGGCGAGAAGATCGGAATTTCTTGTGCGGCTAATGCCGTGTTGACAGACCTCGTCAAGCGCGTGGAACGTAACGAGCTAAGCCCGGATCCGCGGCATATCACGGAGCTGCGATTGAACTGAGCCGATTTGTTCACCTAGATGTGCTCGTAAGAGCAGAACAGCGTTGACGTCTGAACTGGCGGGTGGAGCGGACAAACTCCGTTCCGCTGAATCACACAATGGCTGTCTGGAGACACTGAGATACGGAATCTCAGCATCCGTGCGCGATAGCCTCAGAGGGAAAAATGCGCTGGCTGCAAAAAGGCAGCACGTGCTCGAATCGAAGGCAGCAAGAAGCTCATCCTGACGGAACGCACGCTCAACAGCGCAATTTCTTGCGCACTTATGCCGTCGCGTTTGGCACGGTGGTTGCTTGAAGTGCATGGTGGACAGGAGACACCATGTCATCGCCCAAAGTGCAACTTCGTTTGAACGGCATCCGTAAGAGCTTTCCTGGAAAGGAAGCGGCGACGCAGGTTCTCGACGGCTTAACCTTCGATATCCATGAGCGTGATTTCGTCAGCATCATTGGCCCGAGCGGCTGTGGCAAGACGACGGTGTTCAATATTATCGCCGGCCTCGTGGATCCCGATGATGGCGTCATGCTCTATCGCGGCCAGGAAGTGGAAAGCTTGCGCGGTCGCGTGGGCTATATGATGCAAAAGGACTTGCTTTTTCCTTGGCGTACGGTGCTGGACAACGTTCTGCTCGGCCTTGAGACCAAGGGCGTCGATCCAAAACGGGCTCTGGATACCGCGAGAGAATATCTCAGCACGTTCGGTCTTTCCGGCTTTGAGAACTCATATCCCAAGATGCTGTCCGGCGGAATGCGTCAGCGCGTGGCCTTGATCCGCACTCTCGTGCTCGATCCCGACATCCTGCTCCTCGATGAGCCGTTCTCGGCGCTCGACTATCAGACGAGGCTGTATCTCGAGGGCATTCTGATGGAGGCGGTGGAAACCTTTCACAAGACCGTGATCCTCGTGACCCACGACATCGATGAGGCAGTGGCGCTTTCCAAGCGTGTGGTCGTGCTCAGTCAACGTCCGGCGCGCGTGAAGGCCGTTCACGACATCGCGCTGAACGAACATTCGCCGATCGCGGCGCGAAGCGATCCGCGCTTCTCCGGTTATTTCCACACGCTCTGCGCGGAGCTCGATATCCAGACCAGGAAGAGTGCATGACGGAAACGGCTCAACTTGTAAAAACCGCGGCGCCCGCTCGCCCACGCGAGAAAAAGCGCCGCAACGTGTTCGATTCCCTTATCGGACGAAGCGCGCTTCAGATCCTTGCCGTCGTCGGTTTCTTCCTGCTGTGGGAAGCGGCGGTGCGATGGGGATGGTTGTCGGGCTTCCTCGTTGGTCAGCCGAGCGGCGTTCTGCGCAACCTCATCGGCTCCATCACGAACGGCTCTCTTTTCACTGACACCGGTTACACAATATTCGAGGCGATCCTGGGATTTGCCTTCGGTACCGTGATCGGTTCGGTCATCGGCCTTGCGCTGTGGTACTCGGTGTTCGTGGCGCGGCTGGTGGAACCGTTTATCGCGGCCATCAACTCGGTGCCGAAAATCGCGCTGGCGCCGATCATCATCCTGTGGTTCGGCACCGGCTTGCTATCGAAGGTCGCGCTCGCGATCTCGCTCACCTCCATCGTCGCTCTCATCACCGCCTACCAGGCGGCAAAGGACGCGGACAAGGATCTCCAGGCGCTGCTTTTCTCTATGGGCGCGTCCAAGCAGCAGATCTTCAAGCGGGTGATCGCGCCCTCTACCTTGCCTGCGATCATCGCCACCTTTCGGATCAATATCGGCTTCGCCCTGGTGGGCGCGGTCGTGGGAGAATTCATCTCTTCCCAGCATGGTCTCGGCCACGTCATCTACGTGGCCTCGAGTCTTTACGATCTCAATACGGTGTGGGCTGGCCTGTTCACGCTGATGCTCGTTGGCTTTCTTTTCTACCACTTGGTCGAGGTCATCGAGAATTGGCTGCTTCCCTGGAAGCAACAGCAGAGCGGCACGCAGATCAACGTTTGATCTTCTTTCAGGAGACTTCTAAAATGAGACGGCGAATTCCGAAATTGAGCACTCTTTCCGTTGCCCTCGCTCTTGCGCTCGGCATAGCCGCCGCAGGGCCGGCTTCCGCCGAGATGAAGAAGGCGACCATTTCTCAGGCGTTTCAATCGCTGCTATACCTGCCACTCTACGTCGGCATGAACGAGGGCTTTTTCGAGAAGCAGGGGCTTGATCTCAACAAGGAGAGCGCCGGTTCCGGAAGCGTTGCTCTCTCGGCCGTGATCTCCAAGAGTGCGCAATTCTCGCTTCATGGACCCGAATGGACAGCCATCGCTGCGTCCAAGGGCGCCCCGGTGAACACGATCGCCAACGTCGTGAATGGCGCCGCGGTATGGATCGCCGCCACGCCCGACTTCAAGTTCGACAGTGTGAAAGATCTCAAGGGACAGAAGATCGTGACTGGCCTGATGCCGACCACCAGCACCTCGCTGTTCATCAAGCTGCTGAAGGAAAACGGCATGGACGCCAGCAAGGACGTGGAGATGATCCAGGTTCCGCTCGGCACCGAGCCCGGCCCCTTCGTTGCCGGCCAGGCCAAAGTGGCGGTCATGTACGAGCCCGGCCTCGACCAGGTGGTGGCCAAGGGCATGAAGGTGGTGGTCGGCTTCCCGAAACTGTACGGCGCCTATGCCTTCTCTACCATCACCGCGCGCAACGATGTCGATCCGGACCTTGCGCAGCGGCTGACCAATGGCCTCGAAATGGCGGTGCGTTTCATGCACAAGAACCAGGCGCGCACGGTGGAAATCGCTCAGAAGGAATTCCCGAATCTTGAGCCTGCCGTGGTGGAAGCGGCGGTGAAGCGCATGCTTGCCGACAACGTTTACCCCACCAGTGTCGATATCACGCCCGACGCGCTGAAGCTTGCGCTCGAGACGCAGATCGCGCTCGGCAATCTCGCCGCCCAGCCTGACTACAAGACCTTCGTTCCAAGAACCTATATCGAAAAGGCGATATCCACGAACTGAGCTTTGCCGATCTTCGTCACCGCGGCTTCGGGCTGAACCCGGAGCCGTTTGCCTTTAGACCTTTCTCACCTCGGTTACAGGTCCATCCGGAAATGAACTTCGCGCAAGACCACTCTGGGGTCCTCGAAATCGTCCGCATGATCGCGGGGGGCTCGGCACAAGCGCAGAACCTGATTGCGGCCAGCCACGCGCGCGCCGCGGCTGTCGAACCCGATCTTCGCGCCTTCGCTTATTTGCCGTCCAAACCGCCGATCGTTTCAGCGGGAAATGGACCACTTGCAGGCGTCGCAATAGGCGTGAAAGATCTCATAGACACGGCCGATATGCCGACCACCTATGGCTCGCCGGTGTATGCGGATCACCAGCCGAATGAGGATGCCTGGGTGGTCAGCCGCCTGAAAGATCTCTCGGCAACAGTTCTCGGCAAGACGGTCACCACCGAATTCGCGTGGCGCGAACCCGGCCCCACCCGCAACCCGTGGAATCCAGGCATACGCCCGGCGGTTCATCGTCCGGCTCTGCGGCAGCCGTTGCGAGCGGCTCGGTGCAAGCGGCGCTGGGCACGCAGACGCTGGGTTCGATCCTGCGACCTGCCGCCTATTGTGGTGTGGTGGGACTGAAACCCAGCTTTGGCACCATCAGCCTGCAGGGCGTCCATCCGCTCTCTCAGTCCCTGGACCACCTCGGCCTGTTCGCCCGCAGTGTGGATGACGCCGCGTATCTGCTGGCGCTGCTGGCCGGCGGCCCCAGTGCTTCTCCGCAGGCGCCGTTCCAGATTTCTCCTGAAGGCGTCGATCCTTTTCCCGCGCCGCGGATAGCGTGGCTTCGTCCGGCGGCAACGCCGCCCTTGGACGAAAGCCAAAGCACGTTGCTCGCGCAAGTGGCCATTCTCTTCAGAGATGCCGGAGCGATCGTCGAGCCGTTTGCGTTGCCTGCGGAGTTCGAGCAACTGCCGGCGCTCTCCGCTACGCTCTGCGGCGCGGAGGGGGCGGCGAATTTCGGTGATCTGGTCACACGTTTCCCGGACAAGACCAGCGCCCGGCTTCACGCCCTTGTCGAACGCGGCGCGCCGATTTCCGCGGCGGAGTATATTTCCGCCCGCGCCAAGCAGCTTGCGCTGCGCGCCGAATTTACCCGCGCGCTCGCAGGTTTTGACGCTGTTCTCACGACCGCAGCAACTGGCGAAGCGCCGGAAGGATTGTCTGATACCGGCGACCCTGGCCTGTGCGTGCCTTGGACAACTCTCGGGGTTCCGGCGATCGCATTGCCCGCTGGGATCGGGTCGAACGGCCTGCCCATGGGCATCCAGCTTGTCGCGCCATTCGGCGAAAACCTGAAGCTGCTACGGATCGCCAAATGGTGCGAAACCTCGCTCGCTATCAAGAACGGGGGCCAGCGAAGCGAATAGATGCGGTGGTTGGAAGGCGGTATTCGCTTTTGAGTTTGACTTCAGCGCTCTTAAATCACCGTCGTCGAACGAACGAGCTCCCGGCCGGGAGCAAGTAATCTGATGCTCGTCGGTTGCTACTTTTGCTGAATACGGCTCAGATAATCGATAACAGCGAGGATGCGTGTGCGTACGACGACATCCGGGCTTTGCTGCGGCCCGGCCATCTTCCAGTAAGATGGATCAACATAGTGAGGCAAGTTGACAATGGGATTGAATCGTTCCCCCAAATTGGCATTTCGCGAGTGCCGTGAGCGGGAACTGTTTTCGATCCATATATGGTTTCATAAACAGCGGTCGTGGGAAAGACCCCGTTCTTGTTGTTGGCCAACATCGTCAAATCGGAAGGCGGTACCTTGAGCTGCTCGCTGACAGGTCCTTTGCCCTTTCCATCCGCACCATGACAGCTCGCGCTCGAAGACTCAAATTCTGACTTGCCGATGTCTCCAGCCCGAGCTGCGCCAGCAAACCCAGCGGTAAGGCTGGCAATCATCAACCACTTCAGGCAACTGATGATCATATCTTCCCCCCGCCTGCGGTCTTCGGGTAAATCTTACTAGCCTACTTGGGTTTGGTTGGGTTTGATCCAGCTCAAGTTTGGCTATCGTCATTGCGAGTGAAACGATCCGTCTTTCCGCTGCTGTCGCATGCTTTCATTCCATCGGCGATCCAATCGTTTGATCTGGCGCGGTTTTCGCCGTTCATTCCGTATCGTGGGAAACAAAATCAGCGTCGTTGAGATCGTCGAGCGCTCCCGCGATCATCGCGCCGATGCAACATCAGCGAGGCGCGAGATGGCGAAGATGCGGGCGGTCGATGCGGCGGTGCGTATTCTGGAGAAGGAAGGGGTCAATTGCGCGTTCGGCGTTCCCGGCGCGGCGATCAATCCGCTCTATTCGGCGCTGAAGAAGCGCGGCTCGATCCGGCATATCCTCGCGCGCCACGTCGAAGGCGCCTCCCACATGGCGGAGGGCTATACCCGCGCCAAACGCGGCAATATCGGCGTCTGCATCGGCACGTCGGGGCCGGCGGGCACCGATATGATCACCGGGCTTTATTCGGCGATCGCCGATTCCATTCCAATCCTCTGCATTACCGGACAGGCGCCGCGGGCGCGGCTCTACAAGGAAGATTTCCAGGCCATCGATATCGAGTCGATCGCAAAGCCGGTGACGAAATGGGCGGTCACGGTGCGCGAGCCGGGCCTCGTGCCGCGCGTGTTCAGCCAGGCGTTTCACCTGATGCGCTCGGGGCGTCCGGGTCCCGTGCTGATCGATCTGCCGCTCGACGTGCAGCTCGCCGAGATCGAATTCGACGATGAGACCTATGCGCCGCTGCCGGTCTACAAGCCGACCGCGACGCGCGCGCAGATCGAGCGCGCGCTGGAAATGCTGAACATGGCCGAGCGGCCGCTGATCGTGGCCGGCGGCGGCGTTATCAACGCTGATGCATCCGAACTGCTGGTGAATTTCGCGGAGACCATTAACGTGCCGGTGGTGCCGACGCTGATGGGCTGGGGCGCAATTCCCGACGATCACGTGTTGATGGCCGGGATGGTCGGGCTGCAGACCAGCCACCGCTACGGCAATGCCACCATGCTGCAATCGGATTTCGTGCTCGGCATCGGCAACCGCTGGGCCAACCGGCACACCGGCTCGATTGAGACCTACACCAAGGGCCGCACCTTCGTGCATGTCGACATCGAGCCGACCCAGATCGGCCGCGTGTTCAACCCGGACCTTGGCATCGTCTCCGACGCCAAGGCAGCGCTTGAGCTGTTCGTGAGCGTTGCGAAGGAATGGCGGAAAGCCGGAAAGCTCCGCGAGCGGCAGGCGTGGCCGGCCTCATGCCAGGACCGCAAGCGCACGATGCTGCGCAGGAGCCACTTCGATGATCTGCCGATCAAGCCGCAGCGCGTTTATCAGGAGATGAACCGCACCTTCGGCCGCGACACCTGCTACGTCACCGTGATCGGACTGTCGCAGATCGCCGGCGCGCAATTCCTGCGTGTCTATCACCCGCGCAACTGGATCAATGCCGGGCAAGCGGGGCCTCTGGGCTGGACACTGCCTGCCGCGCTCGGCGTGCGCGCCGCTGATCCGGAGCGCGAGATCGTCGCGCTCTCGGGCGATTATGATTTCCAGTTCCTGATCGAGGAGCTCGCGGTCGGCGCGCAATTCAAATTGCCGTACATCCATGTCGTCGTGAACAATTCCTATCTCGGCCTGATCCGCCAGGCGCAGCGCGGCTTCGACATGGACTACCAGGTGCAATTGTCGTTCGAGAACATCAACGCGCCGGAGATCGGCTCTTACGGCGTCGACCATGTCGCGGTCGCCGAAGGCCTCGGTTGCAAGGCGATCCGCGTCACCGATCCGAATGATGCGCAGGCGGCGTTTGCGACCGCGCAGGAATGGATGGCGAAGTATCGGGTGCCGGTCGTGGTCGAGTTCATCCTGGAGCGCGTCACCAATATTTCGATGGGGACCGAGATCGACAACGTCGTGGAATTCGAGGAACTGCTCGATCTGCCGCTGGACGAGGTGCCGCCGCGCGTTGACGCACGTCAGCCCGGCAAATTGTTGTCGGCCGAGTAAGGAGTTTGATTGTGCCGAAATTTGCTGCCAATCTCACGATGCTTTTCGGGGAATTGCCGTTCCTGGAGCGCTTCGCCGCCGCCAAAGCCGCCGGTTTTAATGGCGTCGAATATCTGTTCCCCTATGACTTCGATAGAGCCGAGCTGCGCGAGCAGCTTGATAAGCACGGGTTGATCCAGGTCCTGCACAATCTCCCCGCCGGCGATTGGGCGACAGGCGAGCGCGGCATCGCGATCTTTTCCGATCGTGTCGAGGAGTTCCGCGACGGTGTCTTCCGCGCCATTGATTACGCCAAGGCGCTCGATTGCCGGCAATTGAACTGCCTGGTCGGTATCGCACCACGCGACGCCGATCCGCTCGAATTGAACGAGGTGCTGGTCAAGAATCTGCGCTTTGCCGCCAACGCGCTCGCCAAGGAGCAAATCAAGCTCCTGGTCGAGCCGATCAACACGCTCGATATCCCCGGCTTCTTCCTGAACCGCACCGAGCAGGCGGCGCAGCTCATCGCCGACGTCGGCTCGAGCAATCTCTTCATCCAGTATGATATCTACCACATGCAGGTGATGGAGGGTGACATCGGCCGTACCGTGCAAAAACACCTGGCGCGCATCGCGCATATTCAGCTCGCTGACAATCCCGGCCGCAACGAGCCGGGCACCGGTGAGATCAACTACCCCTTCCTGTTCCGTCATCTCGACGCGATTGGTTATCGCGGCTGGGTCGGATGCGAATACAAGCCGCGGACGACGACCGTTGACGGCCTCGGCTGGCACGCGGCGCTCACGCTCGTCACCTGATTTGGAGGGGGAATATCGCAATGGCAAAGATTGGATTCATCGGCCTCGGCACCATGGGACGTCCGATGGTGGGTCACCTTCAAGAAGCCGGCCATCGCCTGTTTCTGCATGACGTCGGGCCGATCCCGCCGGAGCTGGTCTCGGGCGGCGGTGTCGTCTGCAAATCGGGCAGAGACGTCGCCCAGGAAGCGGAAGCCGTCATCATCATGGTGCCGGATACGCCGCATGTGGAGGCGGTGCTGTTCGGTCCCGGCGGGGTCGCCGAAGGACTGTCGAAAGGCAAAATCGTCGTCGACATGAGCTCGATCTCGCCGCTTGCGACGAAGGAATTCGCGAAGAAGATCGAGGCGCTCGGCGCAGACTATCTCGATGCGCCGGTGTCCGGTGGCGAGGTCGGCGCCAAGGCGGCGAGCCTGACCATCATGGTGGGCGGGCCGGAGGCTGCGTTCAACACGATGAAGCCGGTGTTCGAGAAGATGGGCAAGAACATCACGCGGGTCGGCGGCAACGGTGACGGACAGACCACCAAGGTCGCCAACCAGATCATCGTCGCTCTGACGATCGAGGCGGTCGGTGAAGCGTTGCTGTTTGCTTCGAAAGCCGGTGCCGACCCCGCGCTGGTGCGGCAGGCGCTGATGGGCGGCTTCGCGTCGTCGCGGATTCTGGAAGTGCATGGTGATCGCATGGTGAAGCGCAATTTCGATCCGGGCTTTCGTATCGAATTGCATCAGAAGGATCTCAACCTTGCGCTCGAAGGCGCTCGCGCGCTTGGACTTTCGCTGCCGAGCACGGCGATTGCGCAGCAACTGTTCAGTTCCTGCACCGCGCACGGCGGCAAGGCGTGGGATCATTCGGCGATGGTGCGGGCGCTCGAGCTGTTGGGAGATCACGAGATCGGCGCGGCCTGATACGCAAGTCGGGAACCGCCGAATGCCACATCGGTTCTCCGGGTCCGCCACCATGGAACCGGAACAACTATCGGGCAGGATGGTTGAAGCGCATCGTCAATTTCACTGGAGGAGAATGATGACGAAGCGTGTTGCCATCTCTGTCATTGCCGCGTCGCTGCTTGCGTCCGGCGCGGCGTTCGCGCAATCCACCACGGTGGAAGGCGCGGCGAATGGCGCCCGCGCGGGCGGCGAAATCGCAGGTCCCGTGGGCGAGATCGTCGGTGGCACCGTGGGGGCTGCGGTCGGCGCCGGATTGGAAATTCCGAACGCCGTGATCACCTCGATCCCGCGCGACGAGCCGTCGGTCGTGGTGCGTGAGCGCGTCGTGGTCGGCGAGCCGCTGCCGTCCACCGTCGAATTGCGTACGGTGCCGCGGCATACGGAGTATCGCTACGCCATCGTCAATGACCGCCGGGTGATCGTCGAGCCGCGTACCCGCAGGGTGGTCAAGATCATCGATTAATGAAGACCGACACGCGCCTTGATCCTCGCAGGCGTCTTGCCTGCGGGGATTGTCTTGTACGTTTACAGCGGTTGCCGCACGCCGAGGCCGAGCATGAAGCGTTCCCTGATCTGCACGGGATCGCGGCGGGTCGCGCCGGTGCCAGGCTTGTCGTCGATGCGCACGCCGATCAATGTCGGGCCGTCCGAGGCGAGCGACTGATCGATCAGGCGCTCGAAGTCATCCTCATCGGCGGCCCAGGAGCTGTTCGGAAGACCGCTCGCCACCGCGATGGCGACAAGATCGGAGGCCGCCGCTGCTGGCGTTGGCTGCGCGCCGGTGATCTGGTAGATGCCGTTGTCCATCACGACCATGGTGAGGTTCTTCGGCGCCAGCGTGGCGATCGTCGAGAGAGAGCCGAGCTGCATCAGGAGCGAGCCGTCTCCCTCCAGCGCGAACACGCGCCGCTCGGGTTGCGCCAGCGCCACCCCTAGCGCGATCGGAAATGCGAGCCCCATGCTTCCCAGCATGTAAAAGTTCTGCGGGCGATAGCCGGCGGCCCATAGGTCGAAATTGGTGTTGCCGATGCCGCCGACCACAGCCTCTTCGTTCCTCAGCTTTTCCACAAGGCGCGAGGTGAGATCGAACCGGTTCATCACCTTGGTGTTGCGGGTAGTCGTCTTGCTTGGCGTGTTCATGGGACCGCTCACTTGTCAAAGACCTTGCCGCCGGTGAGCAGCGGGGAGAGGATCAGCGCCACCGGCGCCTGCGTGGCGATGGCCTGCTTGATGGAGCGGTCGACGATGAACTCGAACTCGTCGAGCCGGGTTGCCGTGTGATGCTCCATCGCAAGCGAGTCGAGCACCGGCCGCATGGTGCGGCAGACCAGCGCCTGACCATAGTTGAATTCGCCGAGCGTGCCGCGCTCGGAGACGAACATGATCACCGGGATCTGGTAGGGGATCGCGAGCGAGGCCAGGACATTCGCAAGCGTCGCAAAACCGGAGGTCTGCATCAGCACCGCACTGCGCACGCCGCCCATCCAGGCACCGGAGACGATTCCGACCGCTTCCTCCTCGCGCGCGGTGGGAAACGTCGTGAAGAAGGGATCGGCGTGCAGGTTCTTGATCAGCGGCGTCAGCACGCGGTCCGGCACATAGGGCACGAGCCGAACCTCGTTTCGCTTGAGCGTCTGCAGCACGATGCCGTGCCAGCTCTTCTCCGCTGCGGTCTTGAGCGGGCTTTCATCCTCCGCGAGCGCCATCCTTGCTCTCCCTCACATCCCGCGACGCTGCGGCCGCTTTCTTGCGGCAAAACTTCACCCGACCGGCGCGATTGTCAACATGTCGCAGTCGCAACGTGACCTGCGGTTTCCGCTGGTGCGGACGCCGGTCCGCCATGCGATACAGGCGGCAACGACAATGAGGCGACAGCAGTGGGAGGAATGTCATGGACGATCGGTTCAGGCGAGCCGCCATTGCGGCGGTCATGTCCTCCACCGCCGTGTCCGGCCAAGCCCGTTCGTATTCCAGGACCCGAACTGAAAGTTGCAGAAGGACATGACCGCCAACAACAAGCGCGTCTTCTACGTCAAATACCTCGCCCACAACATCTATGCGGAAATCCTCAAGGGCCGCCCCGACGTGCGGCTGGACCGCCTGGAGAATGAGAGCCCCGATGAGGTCGCGGCACCCATCCTCGAAGCGGCGCATGCCTACCAGATCGGCGCGGCGCGCGACGAGCTGGCCAGGCACTTCCATGTCGACCAGGATCTGCTCCGCCGTACGCCGAACCTCCTGATCGTCTCCTCCAACGGGGCGGGTTTCGATCCCGTCGACGTCGACGCCTGCACCGCGGCGGGCGTGCTGGTGGTCAATCAATCCGGCGGCAACGCCAATTCCGTCGCCGAGCACGCGCTGGGGATGCTGCTCACTTTGTCGAAGCGCATCATCGAATCCGACCGCGTGCTGCGGCGCCAGCGGGACGTCAACCGCAATGCCCTGATCGGCAACGAGGCGCAGGGCAAGACCATCGGCATCATCGGTCTCGGCAATGTCGGTCGCCGGATCGCCGAGCTCTGCAGGGGGCTCCTGCACATGAAGGTGATCGCCTACGATCCCTATCTGACCGCCGAGGAGATGGGCAAGCGGGGAGGCGAGAAGGTCGAGCTGGACGAGCTCCTGCGCCGTGCCGACTATGTCTCGGTCAGTTGCCCGCTGACGAAGGAGAGCCGCGGCATGATCGGCGGGCGCGAATTCGCGCTGATGCAGCCGCACGCGTTCTTCATCACCACAGCGCGCGGCTTCATCCACGACGAGGACGCGCTGGAGGACGCGCTGCGCAACAAGCGCATCGCCGGCGCCGGCCTCGACGTCTGGGCCAAGGAACCACCGCCGCCGGAGCATCCGCTGCTGCAGTTCGACAATGTGCTTGCCAGTCCGCATACGGCCGGCGTCACCGTGGAGGCGCGCGAGAACATGGGTCGGATCGCCGCCGAGCAGGTCCTTGATGCCCTCGACGGCAAGCGGCCGCCGCGGATTATCAATCCGGAGGTCTGGCCAGTTTACGCCAGGCGGTTTGAGCGGGCGTTCGGGTTCGCGCCGAACTAGGGACGTTGCTGATTGGTCAAATCCACTGCCGAATGCGCAGCCGAGCACGGTACGGAACCGGCGGCGGCTGTCAGGCGACCGGTGTTTAGCAACTCGCGATTGGACCCATCATTCTTGATTTTCCTCAATTCACTTTTCCAGGATGCTATTATTCAAAAAACCGACGCTACCCGTCTAGCAGGAGGCTCCCATGTCACGATTTGTCGTTAGCTTCATGAAGGACGTGCTTGGTGACAATGGTCGCGAACGGGAAGTTTGCCAGAGTTCGCTCGAAATTAATGCCTTGAACGAAGGCGAGGCCGCGGAAATGGCCAAGCAGAAATTCTGCAAGGCGCAGGCGCTGTGTGATTGGTCGCTGCACGCCGACCGCATCCGGATCGACTCGGCAGATTTTCCCTCATAATCATTCGCTCGGTTGAAGTCAGCTCAGGCGCCGCAACGTCGCCGAAGGGCTCTCGCCGAACTTTGCGCGATAAGCACTTGCCATCCGGCTCAGATGGGTGAAGCCAAGATCGAAGGCGATGTCGACGACGCGCTCGTCCGGGCGCGCGTCTTTCAGCCGGCTATTGAGCCGGGCGAGCCGGATGTCCTGCAGCATCGCTGAAACGGTCGTCCCGAAATGACGGCGAAAGCCGAGCTGTAATGCGCGAATGCCGATGCCCGCGGCATCGGCAAGCTGCATGAGATCGAGCGGCTCATCGGCCTGGGCCTCGAGCCAGGCGCGCGCCCGCTTCAGCGCTGCCGGCTGCGTCTCGAGGCGGCCTTCGAAGACGGCGATCGCCCGGCTCAAACTATGATGCTGGCCGTTGAGCAGCGCGCTCAGCAATCGTTCCCGCCAATCGGCTGCTGCCAGCGGTGACAGGCGCTTTGTCGGACCAAGATGCTCGGCGAGATCGACGAGATCGCAGATTCCTGCCTGAAGCGCATGTCCAAACTGTGTGGTGAGGTCGACCGATGGATCGAACTCCACCGCTCTCGCTGCCGTGCCTGCCAGCGCAGCCGCGCGATGTTCCACCAGCTTTCGGTCGAGCAGCAGGATGAGCTGGGCGCAATCCTGTCGCCACGTCATCTGCGTCGGCATGGTCGGCGACAGCAGCGATGCCGCAGCGCCACGCGCAGTCATCACCTCGCGCGCCGCTGTCCGTATCTCCGCGCAACCCTGCAGCGGGATCTGCAACAGGAAAAACCGATCGAGACAGCCGGGATCGATCGAGACCGATCCGCCATAGGCGACATAGTTCACCGAAAACCCGTCGAAGGCTGCGCAGTTGTGCTGGGCGCTGAAGTCATTCTCGAAATGGCCGATCGGCTTCAATTCATGCGGGCAGAAAATCCGTCCGATCGCCTCGGCGGCGTCATCGACACTGGCGGTCGAGACGCGGGCGAAATCCGCGAGCCGCATGTTGGCCAAGGCACCTGCATTCATCGCAACCGCCGCGGAGTTGCTTGAGGTTTAAAATATTGGGAGCCTAATGCATCTCTCGGCGCGGGGAAACGCGGTTTCGGCGCGCGGCGTGCCCGATCGTTATGCGGGCCCTTGCCGTGCGCTTGGGCAACGGCAGCTCTTCCTGCAGCGCAACATGAGCGTCGGGGCCGCGGGATTCGTTTATCGGCTAGACAAGCTGCCACTCCGACGACAGCCTCACGGGCGCGGTGCAGTCCAGACAGGGAGGTGGCGGAATGGGTGCGCTCGAGAAAGGCATTACGCGGAACGGCACGGGTTACGGCGGCAAGACCTGGAATATTCTGGGCCAGGTCTATTTTCCCAAGGCGGTCACCGACTCGACCTTCGCATTCGAGACCAACAGCGATCCCGGCCAGTACGTGCCGGTGCACATCCATCCGACCCAGGACGAGTTCATCCTGGTGCAGGAGGGCACGCTCGACCTCAAGCTGGACGGCGTCTGGGTGAAGGCGGAGGCCGGCGACCTCGTGCGCATGCCGCGCGGCATCCCCCACGGCTATTTCAACAAGTCGGACAAGCCGGCGCGCGCGCTGTTCTGGGTCTCGCCGATGCAGAAGCTGGAGGCGCTGTTCGACAAACTGCACAATCTGCAGGACCCAGCCGAGGTGGTGCGCATCTCCGCCGAGCACGAGGTGAATTTCCTGCCGCCGGAAGCCAACGACTGACCTTGACCCGGTAGCGGGCCCAACGTCGGAAGCAGTGGAATTGCCGGGATCGTGTCCGGCGATGACAATGGCGTGCGCGTACACTCGAACGGGATGGTGATTTTCCGGAGCATCCACATGGTGAAGCAGAAGCATGTTTGCATCATCGGCGCCGGCGTTTCCGGGCTTGCCGCAGCCAAGGCGTTTTCCGAACGAGGACACAGGGTGACCATCGTCGAGCGCAGCGGCGATCTTGGCGGCGTCTGGGAGCCGGCGCGGTCCTATCCCGAGGTCCAGACCCAGAGCCCGAAGGATCTCTATCGCTACACCGACAAGGCGATGCCGGACTCCTATCCGGAATGGCCGAAGGGGCCGCAGGTCCACGCTTACTTGCGCGACTACGCGCGCGAGCATGGGCTGGACGATGCCCTGCGCTTCAACATCACCGTCGTGGCGATGGATCGCCGCGCCGACGGCAAGCCGGGCTGGACCCTCACGCTTCGCACCAGGGACGGCAGCGTGAGCAATGAGGGTTTTGACTTCGTCGCAGTCTGCACCGGCCAGTTCAACCAGCCGCAAACCCTCAGCCTTCCCGGCGAGGATGCGTTCAAGGCGCAGGGCGGCAAGGTCCTGCACTCTTCGCAATACAACGACGCGGCAATGGCCAAGGGGCGTAGGGTGGTGGTGCTCGGCGGCTCGAAATCGGCGACCGACATTGCCGTCAACGCTGTCAACTCGGGCGCTGCCGAAGTCACCATCGTCTATCGCGAGCCGGTGTGGCGCATTCCCTATTTCGTCGGCGGCTTGGTCAACTTCAAGCGCATCCTCTATATCCGCGCCCAGGAAGAGATGTTCCCGGGCTGGGGCATCGGCCCGCTGTCGCGGCTCGCGCATGGGCTGGCCAGGCCGCTGGTGTGGGCGAACTGGCGCGGGCTCGAGAGCCTTCTAAAGGTCCAGCTCAAGCTGAAGCAATGTGACATGGTGCCGAAGCAGCCGATCGAGGACGGCGTCAATTGTTCGGTGCCGATTGCAACGCCCGGATTCTATCCGATGGTGGCCGATGGCCGCATCAAGGCGATCCGCGGCACCTTCGATCACTATGATGGCGACAGCATCGTGATGAGCGGGGGCGAGCGGGTGGCGGCGGATGTGGCGGTGCTTGCGATCGGCTACAAGCTTGGCGTTCCGTTCCTTGCCGAAAGCTATCGCAGCAAGCTGGTCGAGCCCGACGGGCAGTATCGGCTCTATCGCCTGATCGCCAATCCGGATCTGCCGGATATGGGGTTCGTTGGATTCAATTCCAGCTTCGCCACGGTGCTTTGCGCCGAGCTGGCCGCCAATTGGCTGGTGCGCTACGCCGACGGCCAGCTTGCGCGTCAGCCGACTGCCGCGGAGATGAAGGAGAACATCGCGATGATGCTTCACTTCAAACGCGTCGAACGGCCGGCGGCGGGCGTCTATGGCGGGCTTTGCGTTGCGCCCTATCATTACCGTCACTTCGACGAGCTGCTGGCGGATATCGGAACGACGGTCCGCCGGCGCAATCCGCTCGCCGAAAAATTCACGCCGCCGGATGCCGATGCCTATGCGCGCTTCCTTGCCTCAGCACCGGACTATCACGCGGTGGCATAAGGACGGGCAGGCTCCTCGCTCGGTGATGTCCGGCCGGGCACGGCGGCGAGCAGCTCGCGCGTGTAGGGATGCTCGGGCGCCGCGAACAGCGCGGCCGCAGGCCTGAGCTCCACGATCTCGCCCCGTTGCATCACCGCGATGCGGTCGCAGATTTGCGCGGCGACGCGCAGATCGTGGGTGATGAACAGCATCGATAGCCCGAGCCGCGCCTTGAGGTCTTCGAGCAGATTGAGGACCTGCGCCTGCACGGAGACGTCGAGCGCGGAGACCGCTTCGTCCGCGACCAGGATTTCCGGCTCGAGCGCCAGCGCGCGGGCGATGCCGATGCGCTGGCGCTGGCCGCCGGAGAATTCGTGCGGAAAACGCTCCATCGCATTGGCATTGAGGCCGACCATGCCGAGCAGATCGCGAGCGCGCTGCCGCGCCGCATCAGGATCGGTGCCATGTGCGATCGGCCCATCCGCGATGATGTTGCCGACCTTGCGGCGCGGATTGAGCGAGGCAAAGGGATCCTGGAAGATCATCTGGATGCGGCTGCGCTCCTTGCGCAGCTCCTTGCCGCTGATCGCGGTGAAGTCGGTGTCGCCGAGACGGACCGTGCCCTGGTCCGGCTCGATCAGGCGCATGACGAGGCGCGCGACCGAGGATTTTCCGGAACCGGATTCCCCGACCAGGCCGAGCGTCTCGCCCTGCAGGATGTTGAAGTTGACAGCTTTGGCTGCCTGCACGCGGCGCTCCGGCTGGAACCAGCCGCCACCGGAGACATAGGTCTTGTCGAGGCCGATAACCTCGACCGCCTTGGGACGGTCGACGAGGGGAGCGCGTTGCGGAGGTTCCATCGATGGCACTGCAGCAAGCAGTGCGCGTGTGTAGGGATGCTGCGGACGTTGCAGCACGGCATCGGCCGAACCCTGTTCGACCACCTTGCCGTGCTGAAGCACGACCACGCGGTCGGCGATATCGGCGACGACGCCGAAATCATGGGTGATGAACATCACTGCCATGTTGCGGCGGCGCTGCAGGTCGCGGATCAGTTTCAAAATCTGCGCCTGCGTGGTGACGTCGAGCGCGGTGGTCGGTTCGTCCGCGACCAGCACCGCCGGCTCGAGCGCGAGCGCCATCGCGATCATCGCGCGCTGACGCTGGCCGCCGGACAATTGGTGCGGATAGGCGCGCACGGTGCGTTCGGGATCGGGCAGGCCGACCTCGCGCAAGAGGTTGAGCGCCTTCTGCCGGCGCTGCTTCGGCGTCAGCAGATTGTGCGCTTCGAACATCTCGGCGATCTGATCGCCGATCCGCATCAACGGATTGAGCGCCGTCATCGGCTCCTGGAACACCATGGCGATGTGCCGGCCGCGCAGGCCGAGCCATTGGTCGTCGTCGAGCCGCAGCAGGTTCTGCCTCTCGAACAGGATCTCGCCGGCCTCGCGGCCGATCGTGTCGGGAAGGAGGCCCATCAACGCGTGGGCGCACATCGATTTGCCGGAGCCGGACTCGCCGACCACGCAAAGGATCTTGCCGGGGACGAGATCAAGCGACACGCCGTCGACAGCGTAGGCGCGGTCGGCGCCGGGCGGCAGTGCCAGCTTGAGGTCCTTAATGACGAC
Organism: Bradyrhizobium sp. LeoB3; assembly: GCF_055456055.1. Lineage (NCBI taxonomy): Bacteria > Pseudomonadati > Pseudomonadota > Alphaproteobacteria > Hyphomicrobiales > Nitrobacteraceae > Bradyrhizobium > Bradyrhizobium sp. LeoB3. The sequence continues at coordinate 99,891 of NZ_JBVBEF010000007.1, read as the reverse complement.
GACGGCTTTGCTCTCGGACATTGCTCAGCGCCCATCCTTGTTGAGGCGCGGATTGAGCGCGTCGTTGAGGCCTTCGCCGATCAGGTTCAGCGCCAGCACCGAAACCAGGATCGCGATGCCGGGAAACACCGTGATCCACCAGGCCTGCCGGATCACGGTGCGGCCGGCGCCGACCATGTAGCCCCACGACATCAGGTTGGGATCGCCGAGGCCGAGGAACGAGAGCGAGGACTCCAGCAGGATTGCGGTCGCCACCATCAGCGAGGCCAGCACGATGACGGGCGAAAGCGCGTTGGGCAGGATCTCGCGCCAGATGATCCAGCTATGGGTCTGGCCGGTGACGATCGCGGCCTGCACATATTCGCGGGTGCGCAGCGACAGCACTTCGCCGCGCACCAGCCGCGCCACCGGCGGCCAGCTCACGATCGCGATCGCCAGCACGATCGAAACGATCGATGGTTGCATGATCGCCACCAGCACGATCGCGAGCGCGAAGCTCGGCACGGTCTGGAAGAACTCGGTGAAGCGCATCAGGGCATCGCCGATCCGGCCGCCGAAATAGCCGGCGAGGGCGCCGACGGGAATACCGACGGCAAGCGCAGCGAGCGTCGAGACCAGACCGACCAATAGCGAGACGCGCGCGCCATAGATGATGCCCGCGAACACATCGCGGCCGAGCGCGTCGGTGCCGAGCGGCAGGCCTGATATCGTGAACGGCGGCAGGAACGGCCGCTGCACCATGCGCCAGGGTGAATTCGGGAAGATCATCGGCCCGAACAGCGCGACCGCGATCGCGATCAGGAGAATGATCGAGCCGATCAATCCGCCGGGATTGCGCAGCAATAGCTTCCAGAACCGCTTCATGCCGCAACCTCGATGCGCGGATCGACCGAGCGGTAGATCAGATCGGTGATCAGGTTGAACGCCAGCACCATCGCCGAGCAGACGACGAAGACGCCGAGCAAGAGGTTATAGTCGCGCTGCAGCAGCGCCTCGTACATCAGCCGGCCGATGCCGGGCCAGGCAAACACGGTCTCGGTCAGCACGGCGCCACCGACCAGCGTGCCCGCCTGCAGGCCCGCAAGTGTCACCACCGGCAGCAACGCGTTGCGCAGGACGTGGCGGCGCTGGATCACCGCGTCACGCAAGCCCTTGGCGCGCGCGGTCTTGACGAAATCGAGCCGCTTCACCTCCAGCATCGAGGCGCGCGTCATGCGGGTGTATGTGGCCATGAAGAACAGGCCGATCGTCATCGCTGGCAGGATCAGGTGCGCACCGACGTCGAGCACATGAGCGAAACCGGTGTAGTTGGCGCCCACCGTCTCGTAGCCGAAGCTCGGCAGCCAATCCATCGCAACCGAGAACAACAGGATCGCCATCAGCGCCACCCAGAACAGCGGCGTGGCGTAGAAGATCAGCGCCATTATCGTGATCGCGGTATCGGCCCAACTGCCTGCGCGGCGCGCTGCCAGGGTTCCAAACAGCACGCCTGATAGCAGCGAGATCGCAAACGCCGTGCCGGTCAGCAGCAGCGTTGCCGGTAGTCGCTCCAGGATCAATTGCGACACCGGCGCTTGCTGGCGGAAGGAGAAACCGAGGTCCAGCGTGGCGATGCCCTTCACATATCGATAGAGCTGCACGGGCAATGGCTGATCGAGCCCGAATTTCTCGCGGAGCTGCGCGACGAAGAGTTGATCGCTGGCGCCGGCTTCGCCGGCCATCACCACCGCGGGGTCGCCGGGCGCCAGGCGGATCAGGAAGAAGTTCAAGACGACGATCGCAAGCAGCACGACGATCGCCTTCATAATTCGTTGCGCGATGAATCCGAGCATCGGAACCTTTCAGCTCGTTCGGGAGATGACACAGCCGTGTGCCAAGGAGGCGGTCATCGCTGTGGATTCAACGGGTCTGACCTGGAGGGGCAAGGTTAAACTCTCGGCAGTCGGCGCTTAAGGAATGAACAGCAGCATGGAGATCCTTTTCGCAACCGGGGCGCTTTGCGATTCCAGCGGTTCTATGCAAGGGATGTTCCTGTCGCCAATGATGGGAGCCTGTTCGTGAAGGCCGTCTATACCGAACTGCATCGCAGCCATGATCCGCAATTCTTCCTGGTCCGCGGCGTCGTCAAGCGCACCACCGAACAGCCCGAGCGCGCCGACCGTCTGCTGGCGGGATTGAAGGCGGGCAAGCATCAGCTGGTCGAGCCGACCGTGTTCGGGCAGGGGCCGCGGGCGCGGGTGCATAGCGCCGAATATCTGAGCTTCCTCGCGGAAGCCTGGGACGCCTGGTCGGCGCTTGGCGATGCAGGGCCCGAAATGATCGGCAATATCCATCCGGTACGAAATGCCGCAACGTATCCGACCCACATCATCGGCCGGCTTGGCTGGCACACGGCCGACACTGCCGCACCGATCGGTCCCGGCACCTGGGCCGCCGCTTGTGCTGCGACCGACGTCGCAGCGACCGCCGCGCAGATGGTGATGGAGGGCGAAGACGCCGTCTACGCGCTGTGCCGTCCGCCCGGTCATCACGCCTATCGCGATATCGCCGGTGGCTTCTGCTTCCTCAACAACAGCGCGGTTGCGGCCGCGCATCTGCGGCTGAAACATGAGCGCGTCGCCATCCTCGACGTCGATGTCCATCACGGCAATGGCACGCAGGGCATCTTCTACGAGCGAGGTGATGTGCTGACGGTGTCGATCCATGCCGATCCGGTCGCCTTCTATCCGTTCGTTTGGGGCTATGCGCATGAACGCGGTGCCGGTCCCGGGCTAGGCACCAATCTCAACATCCCGCTGCCGATCGGAACCGGCGACGACGGCTACCTCGCGGCACTTGCGACGGCGCAGAAGACGATCGAGGCCTTCGCGCCCGGCGCGCTTGTCATTGCCCTCGGTCTCGATGCCTCCGAGCACGATCCGCTGGCCGGGCTTGCCGTCACCACGGAAGGATTCCGCCGCATCGGCGCCGCGATCGCGCGGATCGGCCTGCCCACCGTGTTCGTGCAGGAAGGCGGCTATCTCTCCGACATCCTCGGCGACAATCTGACCGCGGTGCTCGGCGGGTTTGAAGCGGCGAGGTGAGGGAAGTGCCGTAGGGTGGGCAAAGCGAAGCGTGCCCACCATCAAGCATCGCGCTCGTGACGGTGGGCACGCTTGCGCCTGTGCTTGTTCGAGCACCGGTGAATGTGGTCCGCTTTGCCCACCCTACGGCACCTGCGCGCTCGGCATGCTCTCTCGACGTCATTGCGAGCGAAGCGAAGCAATCCATAGCGCGGCAAGCGGAGGCATGGATTGCTTCGGCGCGCTCGCATGACGGAGGCCGTCATTCCGGGGCGATGCGTTAGCATCGAGCCCGGAATCGATCCAACCGCAGAGTACGCCGCCTAATGGATTCCGGGTTCGCGCTTTGCGCGCCCCGGAATGACGAGGAGAGATATCTCTAAACTAGCGGCCTCTTTCCGCCGCCTTGATCGCGAGCGTGAGGCTCAGCTTGATCTGCGCGACCATGTCGTCGAGTAGTTCTTCGCGCGTGGTTTCGGCCAGCTGGCCGGTGAGCAGGCCTTGCTCGGCGAGCATGACGACGCCGTGCAGCGCGGCCCAGATCTGCAGCGCGTGGCGCTCGCGCAGGAGGGCGACCGCCGGCGACTCCAGCGCTTCGAGCAGCAGACCGAATGTCTCCATCGCAGCGCTGTGCAGCTCGCTGTCCTTTGGCGAGCAGGCCATCACGCGCGAGGCGAACATCAGGCGGTAGATGCCGTGGCGGCGCTGGCCGAAGGCGAGGGCGGCTTGCGCGAAGCGCGAGATTTTTGTCCGCTTCGACGGTCCGTCGATGGCGTCGCGCAGCATCGTGTTGAATTGGCGAAACGCTTCCGCCGCGACGGCCGTCAGCAGCGCCTCGCGGTCGGCGAAATGCCGGTAGGGTGCGGGCTGCGAGACGCGGAGCTTCTTGGCGAGGGCGCTGATGCTGATGGCTTCGGGGCCGCCGAGTTCCGCTTCCCGCAGTGCAGCGTGCACCAGGGCGTCGCGGAGATCGCCATGGTGATAGGCATTCTGTGGCTTGCGGGCGAGGCGTGTTCCCATCCTAATGTGATAGGCTATAACTTTTCGCTTGACAGCACAACCGGACCGCGAATGTAATAGCTCTAATTTGAGACGTGGCCGAAGCAAGCCGCGTCCGCCGAGAAGCCGAGGAAACGCCAGTCCGCGCATCGAGCCACGGGCATCGATGCCGCGCGCGGCAGAGGGAAGCGCCCATGTCCGGAAAGCTGAAGATCCACGTCGACCAGGACAGGTGCCAGGGACACGCGCGCTGCAAGGCCCTCGCGCCCGAACTGTTCGACCTCGACGAATACGGCAATGCGCATGAGCACGGCGAAGGCCGTGTGCCTGAAGGCCTCGAGGACAAGGCCTATCTTGCCCAGACCAACTGCCCCGAATTCGCGATCGAAGTCATCGAGGAGTGAGGCGCGCGGTCGAACCGCCACCTTGATCCACACTTGATCTGAACGAACAAAGCGGAAGGAAACTGCCGATGTCCGATTCCGTCAGCATGATGCCCGAACACCCGCCGGTGACCGACTGGATCCGTGATTTCGACCACACCGATCCGGCCTGGACCGAGAATCCATTTCCGATCTGGGAGCAGTTGCGTGCAGCCTCGCCGGTCGTTCACACCGAGCGCTTCCTCGGCTGCTATATGCCGACCACCTATGAGGCGGTAAAGCAGGTCGCCTACGACACCGAGCATTTTTCGTCCCGTCGCATCATCGTGCGCGACGTGCGGCCGGAGGTCACGCAGCCGGCGCCGCCGATCACCTCCGATCCACCCGAACATAAGCCGGCCAAGCAGTTGCTGCTGCCGCCGTTCACGCCCGACGCGATGAAGAAGCTCGAGCCCCGGGTCCGCGCGATCTGCAACGAGCTGATCGACGAGTTCATCGACGACGGAAAATGCGACGCCGCCGAGCGCTACACGAAGCATATTCCGGTGCGCGCCATCGCCCATATGCTGGGTATACCCGAGAAGGATGGCGACCTCTTCATCAAGTGGATCCACGAAATCCTCGAGCTCGGCATCAAGGATCAGGACATCTTGATGCGCGCGCTCCACGAGATGAGTGCGTATTTCGCGGGCCATATCGCCGAACGCAAGGGCAAGCCGACCGACGATCTGATCACGACGCTGATGAACGCGCGCGACAAGGACGGCAAGCCATTGTCGGACGCCCATGTGCTTGGCTCGCTGCGACTGCTCCTGGTCGCCGGCATCGATACCACCTGGAGCGCGATCGGCTCCTCGCTCTGGCACCTCGCGAAGACGCCCGCGGATCGCGAGCGGCTGGTTGCTCAGCCGGAATTGTTGCCGACTGCGATCGAGGAGTTCCTGCGCGCCTATTCCCCGGTGACGATGGCGCGCGAAGTGGTGAAGGAGACCACGGTCAGCGGCTGCCCCGTCAAGCCCGGCAACATGGTGTTGTTGTCCTTCCCCGCCGCCAATCGCGATCCTGCGATGTTCGCGGACGCCGACAAGGTCGTGATCGATCGCAAGGAGAATCGTCACGCCGCCTTCGGCCTCGGCATCCATCGCTGCGTCGGCTCGAACCTCGCGCGCATGGAGATGATGGTCGCGATCGAGGAATGGCTGAAGCGGATTCCCGACTTCCGGCTCGATCCGGCCGGCAAGGTGGCGTGGTCGCAAGGCACCGTCCGCGGCCCCCGCGCGCTGCCGCTTTTGTTCGGTGCGGGCTGAAGACTGCGTAGCCCGGGTGGAGCGACAGCGTAACCCGGGACACCTCCATCCACGTCTACCAGCGACCCCGGGTTGCGCTTCGCTTCACCCGGGCTACGGACCTGCGCCGGATCAGACGTCCATGTTGCGCAGGCGCTGGCGGTTGCGCAGCACGATCTGGCGCGCGCCGGAGAAGCCGAGCACGCCTTCGTCGTTCAGTTGCGACAGCGCGCGGGAGACCGTCTCCAGTGTCAGTCCGAGATAATCCCCGATGTCGCGGCGACACATCGGCAGCGCCAGCATGCCCATGCCGGCGACAGCAAGGCGGCGATCCATTTCCAGCAGGAAATTGGCGACCCGCTCCATGGCGCTCTTGCGCCCGAGCAGAAGCATGTGCTCTTCGGCGTGCTTGAGATCACCAGCCGTCATGGTCCAGAGCTTGTGGGCGACCTGGACGTCGGTGCCGGCGGCCTGTTCCAGGCTGCGGCGCTTCACCAGACGCACCGTGGTGTCGATGATGGCTTCCGCCGCCAGCCGGTGCTTGGCGCCGGACTCGAGCCCGAAGACGTCGCCGGGCAGGTGAAACGCGCCGATCTGGCGCCGTCCGTCGGAGAGCAGCTTGTAGGTGCGGACCGCGCCGCGGACCACTTGGTAAACGTATTCCGCTGGCTCATCCTCGCCGTAGATTTCCTCATCCTTCCGGTAGGTGAATTCGGTCGCGATCAGGCCGGCATGTCCGGCCAGGCCGCAAAATGGCTCGGTAGGCGCAGGGCCGCCCGGGACAGGCCGGTTGATATTGAGGGAAGCGGTGGCGGGCGACTGGGTGAGCATTGAGCCATCTCCTGTGCAGCGGATGGCTTTTGGTACGCGGAACAAGCGAACTCGGAAATTTCGCTCCATGCCTTAAGGGCAAGCCCCTAAGTACAATTACGGAGGTCAGGCGGCCGGTGGCGGAGCGGTCTTGATCACGTCCCAGATGCGGGTGGACAGACTGTCCTCGACATGCGGCTTGTGCAGCACATGGCGGATGCCGGCGGCCGCGGCCTTGGCCGGAATGGTCGCATCGGGATAGCCGGTGATCAGAATGATCGGCGTGTCGACGTCGCGCTGGCGCAAAATCCCGGCGAGGTCGATGCCGCTCATGTTCGGCATCTTGTAGTCGATGACGAAACAGTCGGCGCCGCCCATGGTCATGGCGTTCAGCAATGCCTCGGCGCTGCGGAAGGTGCGGACATAGAAGCCGTCGGTTTCCAGGAGGAAACGCAGCGAGCCGAGCACGTCGGTATCGTCGTCCACGACGTAGACAAGAGGGGGTCTGGTGGGTGCGGGCATCACGGCTTTTATCCGCCTTCCGGGCCGGCCATCCGGTCCATCAACCTCCGTTTATAAGCCTGTCGATGCCGGCCGGCTTGATTCAGCTCAATCCTTGAGCGCCCCGGCCCGCATGGCCAGGCGGACCAATTCCGAAAGGCTGCTCGCCTGCATCTTGGTCATCACATTGGCCCGGTAAACCTCGATGGTGCGGGGGCTGATATTGTAGTCGCGGGCGATCATCTTGTTGGAAAGCCCGGTCACCAGCCCGTCCATGACCTGCCGCTCGCGCGGGCTGAGCGAGGCGATGCGGGCGGCGACGTCCTGGGTCGCGGCCTCGTCGCGGGCGCCGGCCTCGGCTTGGCGGAGCGCGACGTCAATCATCGCGATCAGCCGGTCGTCCTCGAACGGCTTTTCCATGAAGTCGACCGCGCCGAGCTTCATCGCCTCGACGGCGAGCGGGACATCGCCATGGCCGGTCATGATGATGACCGGGAAAGCTCCGCGGCTTTCCTTGACGCGCTTCAAGAGCTCGATGCCGTCGACGCCGGGCATGCGGATATCTGAGACCACGCAGCCGAACTCGATGGTGGGGAGCGTGTCCAGGAAGGCTTGCGCCGATTCGAACAGGCGCACGTCGAAGTCGGCCGAATCAAGCAGGAATTGCAGCGAATCCCGCATCGCCTCGTCATCGTCAATGACGTAGACATTTCCCCTACGCGCCATCTGTCAAACTCTCGTTCGGTACCGCCGGCAGCGTGAAACGAAAGGTCGCGCCGCCCGCGTCATTGGACTCGGCCCACATCCGCCCGCCATGCGCCTCGATGATCGAGCGGCTGATCGACAGCCCGACGCCCATGCCGGTTTCCTTGGTGGTGAAGAAGGTCTGGAACAGGTTTTTCTCCACGTCGTCAGGAAATCCATGGCCGGTGTCGAACACCGACACTTCGATCATGTCCTCGTCGACCGGCCGGTTCGAGGCGATCAGCTCGCGCCGCTCGGACTGCGCCATCGCCTCCAGCGCATTACGGAACAGATTGACCAGCACCTGCTGGACCTGGACGCGGTCGACCAGCACCAGATCATATCGCGGATCGAGGTTGAAGCGGATCCGCACGTCCTGCTCGCGCGCGCCAGCAAGGCCCAAGGCGCCGGCTTCCTCGACCATCTTCGAGAGACGTTCGACGCGCTTTTCCGACTCGCCGCGGGCAACGAAGTCGCGCAGCCGGCGGATGATCTGCCCGGCGCGGATCGCCTGTTCGGCGGCGCGGTCCAACGCGTTCTCGATCTTGGCGCGGTTCGGGTCATCGCTCGCGCCGAGCAGGCGGCGCGAGCCTTTCATGTAGTTGCTGATGGCGGCGAGCGGCTGGTTGAGCTCGTGGGCGAGCGCGGACGCCATCTCGCCCATTGCGCTGAGGCGCGAGACGTGGACGAGCTCCGACTGCAATTCCTGCAGCCGCGCCTGGGTCTGCTGGTGCTCGGTGAGATCGCGGACAAAGCCGGTGAAATAGGGCACACCGCCGGACTGCATCTCGCCGATCGACAGATGCATCGGGAAGGTGGTGCCGTCCTTACGCTGGCCGGTCACGATGCGGCCGATGCCGATGATGTGGCGCTCGCCGGTCGTAAGGTAGCGTGCCATGTAGCTGTCATGGCGAGAGCGGTCGGGCTCCGGCATCAAGATGCTGACATTCTGTCCGATCGCCTCCTGCTCGGCATATCCGAACTGCCGTTCCGCCGCGCTCGAGAAGAATTGCATGGTACCGCGGCCATCGATGACGATCATCGCGTCGGGGATCGTCTCCAGGATCGACCGCAGGTGCCCTTCGCGCGTGCGCAGGGCTTCCTCATGCCGCTTTTCCTCATCGATGTCGAGCACGATGCCGGAAAGGTGCGCGGACGTCTTGTCCCGCGTCAGGCTGCCGCGGAGCCGCACCCAGCGGTCGCCGTCATCATTCCGGCTCAGCCGGTAGGCGAGGTCGAAGGGCTCGCCGCTTTCGGCCGCGCGTGACATCGCCTGTTCGGTGCGTTCGCGGTCATCGGGCCCGAGCAGCGAGAGGAAGAACTCGTAGCTGATCGGCGCGTTATCGGGAACGCCGAACAGCCTGCGCGCGGTGGTCGACCAGGCGAGCTCCTTGGTCGACAGATCAATATCCCAGCCGCCGATCCCGGCTCCCTCGGCGCCGAGCCGAAAGCGCCGATCGGGGGCGCAGTCATCGGAAGGGGAAGGGTCGAGGCCAGTCAAACGCTTTTCCGGTTCTTCGCCGCCGCGGGGCGGATTCGTACAGTGGTCTGGCAGATTATGGTCCGATTGGCCAGTCCTGCTCAAGGGGAGGAGGGGCTTCGTCCCGCAGTCGCCGTGACCCGCGGCAGGTTCGGTGATTGACTTCGGTCAATATGCCAGCGGGGCGGCTGGCTTAAATAAAGAAGCTGACAGAGGATTCGCCTTGTACAAATTTCTCGAGCTCACCGCCGCCGACTACATGACGCGCGAGCCGAAGACGGTCTCGCGCGAGATGACGATGGCCAAACTGTGCGAACGTTTCGAGAAGGAGGACTTCAACACCTATCCCGTCGTCGACGGGACGCAGGTGGTGGGGATGGTCTCCAAATTCGACCTCTTGTCTTGCTTCGTCTTCACGCCGGCGCGCATCCTGCCGCGCTATGAGGATCTGATGCAGAAAACGACCGCGGACGTGATGACGTCGGAATTCATCTATGTGGTGCCGGAGACGCGGTTGACGCGGGTGCTCGAACTGATGGTCAATCACCGGCTGCGGAGCATACCGGTGCTCGAGGGCGAACGGCTCGCCGGCATCATTTCTCGCGAAGACGTGATGCGCGCCCTGCGCGACTGCGCCGGCTGATTCCAATTTCAATCTTCATGAAGGAATTGCAGCGTGACGACCGCCCGTCGTCACGCTGCGAAGGGCCGGCGCTTTTCAGCCCGTCTTCGCCCATTCCCTGTCGTCGGGCGAAGCCAGATAGAATCCCGACATCGGCTCGACCCAGCAGAGATGGTCGTGGACCTTCTTCACCCCGGCGACGTTTTCGGTGGCGACCACCACGGCTTGGCGGCTGCGCTCGTCGGTGATGACGCCGCTCAAGTGCACGATGCCGTCGCGGACGACGACGCTGAGGCCGAACGGGCACCAATCCGCTTTCTCCAGCGCAGCGATGACGCGGTCGCGGATGTGGTCGTCGTCGGCGGTCGGATCGGGGATATCGCGGGCAAGGCTTGCCACCGCCTGCAGCAGGTTGGACCGCGACACGATGCCGACAATCTCGTCACCGCGAACGACCGGCAGGCGCTTGATGTGATGCTTCTCCATCAGCGCGACGATCGTCTCGACCGGCGTCTCCTCGGTGACCGTGATCGGATCCGAGGTCATGATCTCGGCGACCCTGCGGCCCTGCTCGCGAACGAACTCGGTCGCGGCCGGGCCGGGGCCGAGCAGGAATTTCAGGAACCGACCGTATTTGCGCTGGGTTCCGATCTCGCCGCGGCGCAGGAAGTCGCCCTCGGAGATGACGCCGACCAGCTTGCCGGCGGCGACGACTGGTAGTCCACTGATATGCCGTTGCAGCATCAGGTTGGCTGCATCGACGATGGTTGTTTCAGGCGTGACTGAGATGACCGGGCGGGTCATGATCTGATGGGCGCGCATGGGTTTGTTCCATTTGATGCGGTTGATAGTCGCAGCCTAGCCGTACCGTAGGCCCGGCGCTTGAGGCAGGTCAACGCGTTCGGGCCCGTCGGAATTGAGCAAACGCAAGGCCGACTCCGGAACAGGAACTATTCGTCATGGGCCGGCCACCATGGCTGGTTACGGTGTCGCATCGCAGCGCCATCGCCTCGTAACCTCGATACGGCCAGTGCCGGCCGAAGGTCCGGAAGCAGAGCATGTCCACTTACAGATTGAATCACCTGCTGTCGCCGCGCTCGGTCGCGCTCGTCGGAGCCAGCCCGCGCGAGGGCTCGGTCGGCCGCGCCATCGTGCAGAATATTTCCGGCGGCAAGTTCAAGGGCCAGTTCGGTGTGGTCAATTCGCGCCATGCCGAGATTGCCGGCGTTGCGACGGTCGGCAGCATCGCCGAATTGCCATTCGTGCCCGAGCTCGTCGTGATCACGGCGCCGGCTGCCGCCGTGCCCGGGATCGTCGACGATGCCGGCCAGCGCGGCGCGATCGGCGCCGTCATCATCACCGCCGGACTGGGCCACGGCCCGGGGTCGCTCGCGGAGGCCACCGAACAGGCGGCGCGCAAGCATCGCATGCGGCTGATCGGCCCCAACTGCATCGGCATCATGGCGCCCAGCGTCGGTCTCAATGCCAGCTTCTCGACGCATCTGCCGGCGGCGGGCAACCTCGCGCTGATCTCGCAATCGGGCGCGATCGCGGCGGGCATGGTGGACTGGGCCGCGCAGCGCGTGGTCGGATTTTCCGGCATCGTCTCGATCGGCGATCAGCTCGACGTCGATATCGCCGATCTCCTGGATTATTTCGCGCTCGACGGCGCAACGCACGCGATCCTGCTCTATGTCGAGTCGATCAAGGACGCGCGCAAATTCATGTCGGCGGCGCGCGCCGCGGCGAGGATCAAGCCGGTGGTCGTGGTCAAGTCCGGCCGCATGGCGCAGGGCGCGAAAGCGGCGGCGACGCATACCGGCGCGCTTGCCGGTTCGGACGCAGTCTATGATGCCGCCTTTCGCCGCGCCGGCATGCTCAGGGTCTCCGATCTGCGCGAATTGTTCGACTGCGCCGAGACGCTGGCGCGCGTGGCCTCGCCGCCGGGCAAGCGGCTGGCGCTGCTCACCAATGGCGGCGGCCTCGGCGTGCTCGCGATCGACCGATTGGTCGAGCTCGGCGGAATTCCGGCGACGATCACGCCAAACACTCACGCGCAGCTCGATGCGGCCCTGCCGCCGACCTGGTCCGGCTCGAACCCTGTCGACATCGTCGGCGATGCCGGGGCTTCACGTTATGCCGTGGCGCTCGAGGCGCTGCTCGCCGATCCCGGCAATGACGCGGTCCTGGTCATGAATGTGCAGACCGCGATTGCCGCGCCGGACGAGATTGCTTCGACCGTGACCAAGATCGTGACCGAGCACCGCAAGAAGCGGGGCAGGGCGGCCAAGCCGGTGCTTGCGGTGTGGGTCGGCGCCAACGGCGCGATCAGCGACCTCTTCAGCGGCAACAGAATTCCGAACTACATCACCGAGGACGACGCGGTGCGCGGCTTCATGCACCTGGTGCGGCATCGCGAGGTCGTGGAGGAACTGACGCAGGTGCCGCCGGCGATGCCGGAGAGCTTTACGCCTGACGCTCCGGCGGCGCGCAAGATTGTCACCGCCGCGATCTCGGACGGACGCCAGTGGCTCAACCCGATCGAGATCAAAGGGCTGTTCGAAGCCTATGACATCCCGATGGTCGAGACCTATCTCGCGGCCGATGCGGAGGAGGCGGTCAAGTATGCCAACACCCTGTTCGCGCAAGGCATGACGGTCGTGCTGAAGATCATGTCGCGCGACATCGTGCACAAGTCTGATATCGGCGGCGTCATCCTCAATCTGACCACGCCTGATGCCGTGCGCGTGGCCACCGCCGAGATCCTGGGCCGCGCCACGGCGCTGCGGCCGGATGCGCGGGTTTCCGGCGTCATCGTGCAGGCGATGATCGTGCGGCCGAAGGTGCGCGAGCTCATTCTCGGCCTTGCCGACGATCCGACCTTCGGCACCGTGGTTGTGTTCGGCCGCGGCGGCGTCGCGGTCGAGATCATCAACGACAAGGCATTGGCGCTGCCGCCGCTCGACATGCGGCTGGCGCGCGAATTGATCGAGCGCACGCGGGTGTCGCGGCTGCTGCGCGCCTATCGCGACGTGCCGGCGGTGAAGCCGGATGCGGTGGCGACCGTGCTGGTCAAGCTCGCGCAGATGGCGGCGGATCTCCCCGAGATCAGGGAGCTCGACATCAATCCGCTGCTGGCGGACGAGGCCGGCGTGCTCGTGGTCGATGCGCGCGTTGCGGTCGGCATCGTGCCGCGCAAATTTGCGGGGCCCGGGCTCAGCAACTTTGCGGTCAGGCCCTATCCATCACGATGGCAGCGGCAGCTTGCGGACCGTGACGGGCAGCCGATCGACGGGCGACGTATCTTCGCGCGGCCGATCCGACCCGAAGACGAGCCGCAGATCCACGACTTGCTGCGGCACGTCACGGCTGAGGACCTGCGGTTGCGCTTCTTCGCGCCGATCAAGGAATTCTCCCACGAGTTCATCGCCCGGCTCACCCAGCTCGACTACGCACGCGCGATGGCCTTCGTGGCGGTCGACGAAAGTACCCAGGAAATCCTGGGCGTGGTGCGGATTCATTCCGACTCGATCTATGAAAGCGGGGAATATGCGATCCTGCTGCGCACCGATCTGAAGGGCAAGGGCCTCGGCTGGGCGCTGATGCAGCTGCTGATCGAATACGCGAAATCGGAAGGGCTGAAGGCGATTTCCGGCCAGGTGCTGACCGAGAACATCGTGATGCTCGACATGTGCCGGAAATTCGGCTTCGAGGTGAAGGCCGATCCTCTCGAGCACGGCCTCTGTGACGTCAAGCTGGCGCTGTGAAGCGGAGGAGGCGGTGCTGGTTCTCCCTCTCCCGCTTGCGGGAGAGGGCTGGGGTGAGGGTGTCGCCACGATGAGACTGGTCGTGGGGAGAGAGCCCCCACCCGGCGCTACGCGCCGACCTCCCCCGCAAGCGGGAGAGGTGGAGTGAACGCGTGGCTAGCTCTTAGCCCGGGTGGAGCGGAACGCGTAACCCGGGGCATCTGCTTTGGCGATCGCGAGCAGTCCCGGGTTACGCTGGACCTTCACCCGGGCTACGGAGTGATCAAAGCCGCGACACCATCGTGACGCGATAGGTGTGCATCTTGTCGCCTTCGCCGATCGAGACGTATTCGCCCGCGACGAAGCGCTCGTCCTTGAAGTGGAAGCCGATCTCATCAGGTGTGCCGGGTGCGCCGTCATAGTGCAGGACCCAGCCGCCGCCCTGGTGGTGGACGAGATGGCCGAGGATGTATTCCTCGTCGGGTCGGAGCCGGACCACCCGGCACGCCTCGCGGTTGGCCCGCCACAGCTTCTGGTCGATCCTGTAGTCGTCGTCGAGCGGCGCGACCATCACGTAGCCGGCGCCGGCATCGCCTTCGGGATGATCAGGCTCGCGCGCGAGCTCGAGGCGGATCTTGCGAAACTGCGGCGGCAGGGAGGTGTTGAGGATCGGCGTTTGGGGTGCGGTTGTCATCTTGCTCTACTCGGCTCGATCGGCGCGGTGTGCGGCGTCAGGCGTTGTCCTTCGCGGCGTGCCCGGCCGCGGGTTTCTTCAGGCTGTTGATGATGATGCCGATCAGCGGCACCAGCACCGGCAGGATTCCGTTCAGGGGATTGCGCACTAGTCCGGAGACTTGCGACTGCATCGCGCGTGCCTCGACCTGCAGCGCCTCGACGGAAGCGCCGTGGATCTCGCTGGCGAGGTCGAGCTCGCGGCCTGACGGCGGCCGGAGCGCGAGGGCAAACAGGATCGCCGCGATGGCGAAGTTGGCGGCGCCTAGGATCGCCGCGGCCGAGACCGCGCTCCAGACCTGGACCAGTGCGAAATACGCGGACAGTTCGAACATCAGAAGACCGAATGCCGCAATCAGGCCCGCGAAGGCCCGCAGGCCAAGGCCGATCAGGAGGTGGCGCAGGCGGATATCGGCGATGATCCTGTCGGTGCGCCAGAGTACGCGTAGCTGTCTGACGATATTTTCGGTGTTCACTTTGCTACCTCCGCATTGCGAAGCCGACGACCACGCCCAGCGCAAAGGCGGAGGCGAGCGAGGTGATCGGCCGTTCCGAAATCAACTGGCGGACCTGAGTGTCTTCGCCGCTCAGGACCTCGCTCAGTTCCTCCAGCGCTTCCTTGATGCGCGTGGTGAAGGCGTCGGCGCTCGCTCTTGCGGTGTCGCGTATGCCTTCACCTGTCGTGTTGAAGAGGCGCGACACATCGATCTTCAGGGCTTGCAGTTCGTCGTTCAGATGGGTCGTGTTGAACATCTCGTTCATCCCTGTTGCATCATGAAAAACTGTTATCGGCGCTCGCCATGCCGTGGTTGATTTGCGTCAACTCTCGCGGCGGGGCGCCGTCGCGCTATTCCAGCGTCTTCAGGTAGGCCAGCAGGTCGTGGATCTGGTCCGGGTCAAGCCGAAACTCCGGCATCGTCGGATGTCCGGTCTGGATGCCTTCCGCGAACGCCTCCGCGAGACTCTCGACGGGATAACGCTTGTGCAGGGTGCGGAAGGGCGGCGCGATCTTGAGCGGGCTTTTGGTGACCTTGTCGATGGAGTGGCAGCGGGCACAATTGTTGAGCGCGAACGTCCGGCCGCGCTGCTCGGACGGCGAAGCGGCAAGCGCCGATGTCGTCAGCACGATCGCAATGAAAACCTGGCGTGCGGCGGACTGCAGCATTACGGCCCCATCTATCAAAAAGCTCCGCGTTGGACGGAGCGACGGTTTTGAAATTAGCTTTGCAATGGTGGGGGCGATTGATCTGCATCAACACCCCGGCGGTGTGGACGGTACACTGCGCTGACTCCGCCGGGCGGCATAAGGACGCCCGCCGGCGGTCATTCGGAGCGGCGCGTGAAGGTTTCTCTCTTGGAAGGTTCTCATCGGCAAACCTGTACCGATTGCGCGGTACGTGGCTTTGCGATCTGCGCCGCGCTCGACAAGACCGAGGTATGGGAGCTGGCGAACCTGTCGCGCCATGTCCAGTGCGAACCCGGCACGACGGTGTTTGCGCAGGCGACCATGGCGACGTCGTTCTTCAGCGTGCTCGAAGGCGTCCTGCGTCTCTATAAGCTGTTGCCGGATGGCCGCCGGCAGATCATCGGCTTTGTCTTGCCCGGCGATTTCCTCGGACTTGCCGGCTCGCCGCAGTATGAGTTCTCCGCCGATGCGGTAGGCGCGGTATCGCTTTGCCAGTTCTTCAGAGCCAGCTTCTCGCGATTCGCCGAGAACCGGCCTCGCTTCCTGCGCCGTATCAACGAACTGGCGGGCCGCGAATTGATCCGGGCGCAGGAGCATATGGTTCTGCTCGGACGCCGTTCCGCCGAAGAGAAGGTTGCGAGCTTCCTGATCGGCTGGCGCGATCGGCTCGCCGAAATCGGGCATGTCGGGGAAGCGCTGCCGTTGCCTATGGGCCGGCTCGATATCGCCGATTACCTGGGACTCACCATCGAAACGGTGAGCCGCACCTTCACCAAGCTCGAACGCGACGGCATCATCCGTATTCTTACGGGCGGCATCAGCCTGCTCGATGCGGCGCGCGCCGAGGCGCTGTCAGCGGCCTAGCGTGCTGCGTCATGGCCGGGCTTGCCCCGGCCATCCACGCTTTTTCTCACAGCGGACTTGAAGAACGTGGATGCCCGGGTCGAGCCCGGGCATGACGAGTGGTGATGGTGGCGCGCGTGCTCTCACATTTTTGATCGAAGTCAAAGACGGTTCCGCGCGAGCGACGATATTCGAGCGAGCTTCAATGGAGGTCGCTATGCCCGTCGATTCGATTTTGGTTTCCGCAGCCGTCGTTTCAGTTTTCGTGGTTTTCGCCGGGGTGCTCGCTTGGGCGAGTGTTCACGCACCGGGGGCGCGGCAGCCGGCGCCGGAAGTGCGCAAGCATCGTCCTTTCTGATCGGTAGCCGTCGGTTGATCTCGATCAAGGACGTGGCGGCCAAAGCTGGGCTGATGGGGCAAGGCCCCTGCAAAGAGAATCAAACATGCAGCAAGTTCAATCCACGAAATGGATGACCCACGGCGAAGCCGGGTTGACGTTATTCTTCACGGCGGCGGCCTTCCTCTGCGCCTTCGCCGCGGCCAAGGCGTTGGATGCGCCGTTTGCCTTCCATGCTTCGCTCGCCGCGGTGGCCAGCGGCGCTGCCGCCTTCGCCATCCTTAACCGCTATTTCGATCGCCCGGCGGAGCTGCCGCCGCAGGAGATCAACGGTAAGCCGAACTACAATCTCGGTCCGATCAAGTTCGCCTCGTTCATGGCGATGTTCTGGGGCATTGCCGGATTTACCGTCGGACTCGTGATCGCCTGCCAACTCGCCTGGCCCTGGCTCAATTTCGATCTGCCCTGGACCAGCTTTGGCCGGCTTCGTCCGCTGCACACCTCGGCGGTGATCTTCGCCTTTGGCGGCAACGTGCTGATCGCGACTTCATTCTACGTCGTGCAGAGGACCTGCCGGGCGCGGCTCGCCGGCGATCTTGCGCCATGGTTCGTGGTGCTCGGCTACAACTTCTTCATCCTGGTCGCGGGCACCGGCTATCTCCTGGGCGTGACGCAGTCCAAGGAATATGCCGAGCCGGAGTGGTACTCCGACCTGTGGCTGACGATCGTCTGGGTCGTCTATCTGCTCGTGTTCCTGGTGACGGTGATCAAGCGCAAGGAGCCGCATATCTTCGTCGCCAACTGGTTCTATCTCGCCTTCATCGTCACCATCGCGGTCCTTCACCTCGGCAACAACCCGGCGCTTCCGGTGTCGGTGTTCGGCTCGAAGTCCTACATCGCCTGGGGCGGCGTGCAGGATGCGATGTTCCAGTGGTGGTACGGCCATAACGCGGTCGGCTTCTTCCTGACCGCGGGCTTCCTCGCCATCATGTACTACTTCATCCCGAAGCGGGCGGAGCGGCCGATCTATTCCTATCGGTTGTCGATCATCCACTTCTGGGCGTTGATCTTCCTCTATATCTGGGCCGGCCCGCACCATCTGCACTATACGGCGCTGCCGGACTGGGCGCAGACGCTCGGCATGACGTTCTCGATCATGCTCTGGATGCCGTCCTGGGGCGGCATGATCAACGGTCTGATGACGCTGTCGGGCGCGTGGGACAAGCTGCGCACCGATCCGGTGCTGCGCATGCTGGTGGTCTCGGTCGCGTTCTACGGCATGTCGACCTTCGAAGGCCCGATGATGTCGATCAAGGTGGTGAACTCGCTGAGCCACTACACTGACTGGACCATCGGCCACGTTCACTCCGGTGCGCTTGGCTGGGTCGGCTTCGTCTCCTTCGGCGCGCTGTATTGCCTGGTGCCGTGGCTGTGGGGCCGCAAGCAACTGTACAGCCTGAAGCTCGTCAACTGGCACTTCTGGATCTCGACCATCGGCATCGTGCTCTACATCTCCGCGATGTGGGTCTCGGGAATCCTGCAGGGCCTGATGTGGCGCGCCTACACCTCGCTCGGCTTCCTCGAATATTCCTTCATCGAGAGCGTGGAAGCGATGCATCCCTTCTACATCATCCGCGCCGCCGGCGGCGCGCTGTTCCTGATCGGCTCGCTGATCATGGCCTATAACCTCTGGATGACGGTGCGGGTCGGCGAGGTGGAAGTCACCACGCCACTCGCGCTGCAGCCGGCGGAATAAGGAGCTCAACATGTCCTTCTGGACCCGCCACCAAATCTTCGAAAAGAACTCGATCATCCTGATCGCGGGCATTCTGGTCGTGATCGCGATCGGCGGCCTGGTCGAGATCACGCCGCTGTTCTACCTCAAGAGCACGATCGAGGTGGTCGACGGCGTCAGGCCGTACACGCCGCTCGAGCTCGCCGGCCGCAACATCTATGTGCGCGAAGGCTGCTATCTCTGCCACTCGCAGATGATCCGGCCGCTGCGTGACGAGGTCGAGCGCTACGGCCACTTCTCGCTCGCCGCCGAGAGCATGTACGACCATCCGTTCCAGTGGGGCTCGAAGCGTACTGGGCCTGACTTGGCGCGGGTCGGCGCCAAATATTCGGACGAGTGGCACGTCACCCACCTGACCAATCCGCGCGCGATCGTGCCGCAGTCGGTGATGCCGGGCTATCCCTTCCTTGCAAAGACCGAGCTCGATCCCGAGGCGATTGCCGATCACCTCAGGACCAACCGCGCGGTCGGCGTGCCCTACACCGACGAGCAGATCGCCAACGCAGTCGCCGACCTGAAGGCGCAGGCTGATCCTGACAATGCCGGCACCGATGCTTTTACCAAACGCTATCCGAAGGCTGTGATCCGCAATTTCGACGGCAAGGGCGGAGCACCGACCGAGATGGATGCGCTGGTCGCGTACTTGCAGATGCTCGGCACGCTGGTCGACTTCAAGCTCTACAACGAAAAAGCCAATCTTCGCTGAGAGGCCGGACGATGAAAGCTATTCTGACAGTTCACAATCTGGCGTCGAATCTCGTGACGAGCGTGTGGACGCCGATCTTCGTCGGCCTGTTCGTCGCGATCGTGATCTACGCGCTCTGGCCCCGCAACCAGGCCGCCTTCGATGAGGCATCGCGGATACCGTTGCGGGAGGAGTGAGAGACCATGGCTGAAACCGAACTCGATCAAGTCTCCGGCAAGACCACGACCGGTCACCAGTGGGACGGCATCAAGGAACTCAACACGCCGTTGCCGCGCTGGTGGGTGTTGACCTTCTACGCCACCATCATCTGGGCGATCGGCTACTGGGTGGTGTACCCCGCCTGGCCGCTGTTGTGGAGCCACACCAACGGGCTGATCAACTATTCGTCGCGCGCCGATGTCGGCGTCGAACTGGCCAACCTCGAGAAGATCCGCGGCGACAAGATGGTCGCGCTCGGCGCGGCGTCGCTGGAGGATATCGAGAAGGATCCGGCACTGCTGGCGCTCGCGCGCGCCCGCGGCAAGGCGGCCTTCGGTGACAATTGCGCGCCGTGCCACGGCTCGGGCGGCGCCGGGGCCAAGGGTTTTCCGAACCTGAACGACGACGACTGGCTGTGGGGCGGCTCGCTCGAGCAGATCCAGCAGACCATCCAGTTTGGCGCGCGCTCAGGCAACGCCAAGGCGCATGAGGGCGCGATGCTCGCCTTCGGCAAGGATGGCATCCTGAAGAAGGACGAGATCGTCACGGTCGCCAATTATGTCCGTTCGCTCTCGGGCCTGGCGACGAGCCAGGGCTACAATGCCGCCGCCGGTGCCAAGCTGTTTGCCGACAATTGCTCGACCTGTCACGGCGAGAACGGCAAAGGCAACCAGGAGCTCGGTGCGCCCGATCTCACCGACAAGATCTGGCTCTACGGCTCGGACGAGGCCACCGTGATCGAGACCATCACCAACGGCCGTTCCGGCGTGATGCCGGCCTGGGTCGGTCGGCTCGATCCGTCCACCATCAAGGCGCTTGCGGTCTACGTGCATACGCTGGGCGGCGGTAAATAAGCGGCGAATACGCCGCCTGTTTGCGCTGGATCAACCAGGTCGCGGGGAGAGGGGATAGCCTCTCCTCCCACGATGCCAGAAGAATCCCGGCCCATGAACAAGATCGTCCAGATAGACCCTGACCAAGTCGAAGACGTCGGGCCGCTTTATGCAGCGCGCAAGAAGGTCTACCCGCAGAAGGTCTCCGGGACCTTCCGTCGGATCAGATGGGGCCTCATGGCGTTCTGCGTCGGCATCTATTATTTCCTGCCGTTTGTGCGCTGGAATCGTGGCCTCGCCGCGCCCGATCAGGCGGTGCTGATCGACCTGCCGAACAGCCGCTTCTATTTCTTTTTCATCGAGCTGTGGCCGCAAGAAGTCTATTACTTCACCGGCCTCTTGATTCTCGCCGCGATCACGCTGTTCCTGATGAACTCGGTCGGCGGCCGCATCTGGTGCGGCTATCTCTGCCCGCAGACGGTCTGGACCGACCTGTTCTACGCGGTCGAGCGCCTGGTCGAGGGCGACCGGCGCGAGCGGATGAAGAAGGATGCCTCCGCCCATCGCTGGACGCTGGAACGCATCTCCGAGCTCGTGCTCAAGCATTCGATCTGGCTGATGATCGCCTGGTGGACCGGCGGCGCCTGGGTGCTCTATTTCACCGACGCGCCGACGCTCGTCAAAGAGCTCGTCACCTTCCAGGCGCCGGCGATCGCCTATATCTGGATCGCGATCCTGACCGCGACGACCTATCTGCTCGCCGGCTTCATGCGGGAGCAGGTCTGCGTCTATATGTGCCCGTGGCCGCGCATCCAGGCGGCGCTGACGGACGAATGGGCGCTCAACGTCACCTATCGCTACGACCGCGGCGAAAAGCGCATGTCGGTGAAGAAGGCAAACGACCTGCGCGCGCTCGGCCAGCAAGCCGGCGACTGCGTCGATTGCTATCAGTGCGTCGCCGTCTGTCCGGTCGGCATCGATATCCGCAACGGGCCGCAGCTCGACTGCATCCAGTGCGGGTTGTGCATCGACGCCTGCGACAATGTGATGAAGAAGATCAACCGGCCGACGCGGCTGATCGGCTACGACAACGACATCAACATCCAGCGCCGGATCGAGGGCAAAGCGCCGATCTATCGCATCGTTCGGCCGCGCACCATCATCTACACCGCGCTGATCGCACTCGTCGGCGGCATCATGCTCTATGCGCTCGCGACGCGTTCGCTGCTCGACATCAACGTGCTGCACGACCGCAATCCGGTCGCGGTGAAGCTCAGCGACGGCTCGATCCGCAATGCCTATACGGTCCGCTTCCTCAACAAGCGTGGTTTCGACCGTGTGGTGGCGATCGACGTCGACGGCCCGCAGGATGCCAAGCTCCATGTCGTCGGCGGCGATTCGATCACGCCGGATCGTCCCATGATCGTGCTTGGGCGCGACGGCACCACCGAGCTGCGCGTGCTCGTCACCGCGCCGTCCGACCGGAATCCCGAGAAGTCGATCCCGGTGAAATTCCGCGTCACCGACATCGGTCTCGGCGAAGTCGCGTCCGCCACCGACAATTTCGTCGCGCCATAACGGGAAGAAGCAGGGCCGCCATGAATAGGGAATACGGATCGGAGAAACCGCTGACCGGCCGCAAGGTGCTGGTCATGCTGGTCGCATTCTTCGGCGTTGTGATCGGCGTCAACGTCACCATGATCAAGCTGGCGACCTTGACGCTGCCCGGCACCGACGTCGACAGCGCCTACGCGGCGAGCCTCGCCTATGAGAAAGAGATCGTCGCCGCGCGCGAGCAGGACGCCCGCAACTGGAAGGTCGACGCGCATCTGGCGCGCGATGCCGGTGGCGGCACAGCGCTCGAAGTCGAAGCGCGTGATGGCAATGGCAGGCCGCTCATCGGATTGCAGTTCACCTCCCGCCTGGAGCGCCCGACCGACCGGCGCGCCGACCAGGCGATCGAGCTGTCGGAAGCCGGCGGCGGTCGCTACCGCGGCAAGGGCAGCGCGATCGGCCCCGGACAATGGGAGCTGGTGCTCGAAAGCGAAGCCGATGGCCGGCGCGTGTTCCTCTCGAGGAACCGCGTGGTGCTGAACTAAGAGGGCGTGATGCAGGCGACACGGGACTTTTCGCACTATGTCAAACATCTCGGCTCGGGATTGGCGCATATCGACCTCGCGGTCGAGGGCGTCAATTGCGCCGGCTGCATGTCGAAGATCGAGCGCGGGCTTTCGGCGATTCCCGATGTGACCTTGGCGCGCGTGAATCTCACTGACCGCCGCGTGGCGCTGGAATGGAAAGAGGGCGCGCTCGACCCCGGCAACTTCATCGATCGGCTCGCCGAACTCGGCTACAAGGCCTATCCGTTCGAGACGGTGAGCGCTGAAGCCGCCGAGGTCGAGAACTCGCGCTTCCTGCTACGCTGCCTCGGAGTTGCGGCGTTCGCGACCATGAACGTGATGATGCTGTCGATTCCGGTGTGGTCCGGCAATGTCAGCGACATGCTGCCGGAGCAGCGCGATTTCTTCCACTGGATGTCGGCGCTGATCGCGCTGCCGGCGGCCGCCTATGCCGGCCAGCCCTTCTTCCGCTCGGCCTTCAACGCGCTGCGCGCGGGCAATGTCAACATGGACGTGCCGATCAGCATCGGCGTGATCCTGGCGCTCGGCATGTCCATCGTCGAGACTATCGGACATGCCGACCACGCCTATTTCGATGCCGCTATCATGCTGTTCACCTTCCTCCTGGTGGGACGCTATCTCGACCAGAACATGCGGCGGCGTACCCGCGCGGTCGCTGGCAATCTCGCCGCGCTCAAGGCCGAGACTGCGACGAAGTTCATCGGACCGGACGAGATTTCGGTGGTGCCGGCGGCGGCGATCCGGGCCGGCGATACCGTGCTGCTGCGGCCAGGCGAGCGCTGCGCGGTCGACGGCACCGTGATCGAGGGCCGGTCGGAGATCGACCAGAGCCTGATCACCGGCGAGACGCGGCATGCGGCGGTCGAGGCGGGCAGCGCGGTCTATGCCGGTTCGCTTAACATCTCGGGCGCGCTGCGCATCCGCGTGTCGGCGGCGGCGGAAGCCACGCTGCTGGCGGAGATCCAGCGATTGCTCGACCACGCCGTGCAGGCGCGCTCGCGCTATGTGCAGCTCGCTGACCGCGCGTCGCGGCTCTATGCGCCGGCGGTGCATGCAACCGCGCTCTTGACCATGATCGGCTGGCTGATCGCCGGCGCGAGCTTGCACGATTCCGTCATCACCGCGATCGCGGTGCTCATCATCACCTGTCCCTGTGCGCTGGGACTGGCGATCCCAACGGTGCAGACGATTGCCGCGGGGGCGATGTTCCGCGCCGGCGTGCTGATCAATTCGGGCGATGCCATCGAGCGCGTCGCCGAGGTCGACTACGTCATCTTCGACAAGACGGGAACGCTGACCTTGCCCGAGCTCGATGTGGTGAATTCCACTGCCGTGCCGGCCGATGTGTTCGAACTGGCGGGCCGGCTCGCGCTGGCAAGCCACCATCCGGTTGCCGCGGCGCTGGCGCGCGCGGCCGGTGCGAAATCGCCGCTGCCCGGCGTCACGGAAGAGCCGGGGCAGGGGGTGCGCGGCAGCTTCGGCGGCGAAGAGGTGAGGCTCGGCCGTCCCTCCTTCTGCAACGCCGAGGACCTCGCCGAGGAGGTCCTGCGCCGCGATCCCGAGGCCTCCGTAGTCGCCTTTGCCCGCGGCGAACAGCCCTACGTGTTCGCGGTCCGCCAGGGTCTGCGACCGGACGCACGCGAAACCGTCGCGGCGCTGCAGCGGCGCGGCATCGCGGTCGAGATATTGTCGGGAGATCGCGAACCCGCGGTGCGGGCGGCGGCCGAGACGCTTGGCATTCCCGAGTGGCGTGCCGGCGTGATGCCATCGGACAAGATCGCGCGCATCGAGCAATTGAAGCGGCAGGGCGTCAAGGTGATGATGGTCGGTGACGGCCTGAACGATGCGCCGTCGCTTGCGGCCGCGCATGTCTCGATGTCGCCGATCTCGGCCGCGCATCTGAGCCAGGCGACCGCCGATCTCGTCTTCCTCGGCAAGCCCTTGGCGCCGGTGATCGCCGCCATCGACTATTCGCGCAAAGCGCTGCGGCTGATGCGGCAGAACCTCTATCTCGCCGTCGGCTACAACTTCCTCGCCGTGCCGATCGCGATCCTGGGCTTCGTGACGCCGCTGATCGCGGCCGCGGCGATGTCGGGCTCTTCGATCCTAGTGATGTTGAACGCGCTGCGCGGACGTCGGGTGCGGCAGGAGCAGGTGTGATGGAAGTGATCGCGTTCCTGGTGCCGCTGGCGCTGCTGCTTGGCCTGTTTGGATTGCTCGGATTCCTGTGGTCGCTGAAGAACGGCCAGTATGACGATCTCGAAGGCGCCGCGTGGCGGGCGATCTCCGACGATGACGAGACGCCGACCACCCCGGGGCCGTCGGCCGCGCATCGTGGCGTTTGATCTGTCGCAATGACGGCGGCTTTGCATGGGCCGATAGTCAACCTGCATAGAATTGCGGGAGGGTGCCATGGCATCGGCAACACGGACGGAATCGATTGCGGCCAGACTGATCGGCAAGCTCACGGGCTTCCTCGAAAGGTTCCGTGACATCGGCGAAATCCGCGGCCTCAGCCCGGCCGAAGCCTGTTCCGTGGCGCACGATCTCCGCATCGCTCCGGCCGAGCTCGAGACGCTGGTTGCCCGGGGGCGTCATGGTGCCGACGAATTGCCGAAGATGCTGAAGACGCTGGGGATCGACGAAGTTGCCATCAAGCGCCACGAGCCGGGCGTGCTGCACGACATGATGCGGGTGTGCGCGCTCTGCATCGAGAAATCCCGCTGCCAAAGCGAGCTCGAGGCCGGAACCGCCGCCCTGCATCATCGCGAATATTGCGCCAATACCTATACGATCGACTCGCTCGAGACGAAGCCCGACCAGACCGAACTCCAGCTCCGCGGGCCCTGCTGCTGCTGAGCGGGAACGCTTCGTCTTCCCGATCGAACCGGCGCCGGCACGCCAAACTGCACCGTATCCTTGGACGCGAGGCCCTGCTAACCATGGGCATCGGCGGCGGCCGACTGGTCGCCGCAACCGTCTGTGTGCGCGGGCGCGAGGCCTTGCGCGTTTTACGAGAAGGATACGAGCAATGATCGAAACCGTTGGCATCATCGGGGCGGGCACTATGGGCAACGGCATCGCCCAGGTCAGCGCGGCCGCCGGGCTTCAGGTGGTGATGGTCGATATCTCGGACGCGGCCGTGCAGCGCGGGCTGGCGACGGTCGGCAGCAGCCTGGACCGCCTGGTCAAGAAGGAGAAGATGACCGAGGCCGACAAGAACGCCGCGCTCGGGCGCATCAATGCGACCACCGACAAGGCCAAGCTTGCCGCCTGCGACCTCGTGATCGAGGCGGCGACCGAGAACGAGGAATTGAAGCTCAAGATCCTGAAGGATCTCAGCGCGACGCTGAACCCGCGGGCGGTGATCGCCACCAACACGTCTTCGATCTCGATCACCAAGCTTGCCACCGCGACCGACCGGCCCGACCGTTTCATCGGCATGCACTTCTTCAACCCGGTGCCGGTGATGGCGCTGCTCGAACTGATCCGCGGCCTGCAGACCTCGGACGATACGCTGGCCAAAGCGGAAGCATTTGCAAAGCGCGTCGGCAAGGTCGCGATCACAGCCAAGAACAGCCCGGGCTTCGCGGTCAACCGCATCCTGTGTCCGATGATCAACGAGGCGATCTTCGCGCTGCAGGAAGGCATCGCCACCGCCGAGGAGATCGATGCCGGCATGAAGCTCGGCTGCAACCACCCGATCGGCCCGCTGGCGCTGGCCGACCTGATCGGGCTCGACACCATGCTCTCGGTGATGGACGTGTTCTACAAGGGCTTCAACGATCCGAAATATCGCGCCGCGCCGCTGCTCAAGGAGATGGTCGACGCCGGCTATCTCGGCCGCAAGACTGGCAGGGGCTTTTACGACTACGGCAAGGCGTGAGCCAGGCGTTGTAGGGTGGGCAAAGCGTAGCGTGCCCACCATTCCTTGCGGAGTGCTTGATGGTGGGCACGGCGCGAAGGGCGCCTTTGCCCACCCTACGACTTCGTTGCAATGTTGGAGACACGGGCGCGATGCTAGTTGATGTGCCCTCGCCCCTTGTGGGAGAGGGCGGCTCAGGTGCCTGCAACGAAGTCGCTTCGGTGAGGGGTTCTCTCCACTTGCGCTGTCGCCCGCGGAGAGAACCCCTCATTCGTCGCGCATTTCATGCGCGCCACCTTCTCCCACAAGGGGAGAAGGGAAGCCGCGTAACTAAATCCATTCACTTCACCAGCGGGCAGCCGCCGTCCTTCAGCGGGCGGAAGGCCTGGTCGCCGGGCACCTCGGCCAGCACTTTGTAATAGTCCCAAGGCGCTTTGGATTCCTCGGGCTTCTTTACCTCGAACAGGAACATGCTGTGCACCATGCGGCCGTCGGCGCGCAGCACGCCGTTGTCGGTGAAGGCGTCGCGCACCGGCATCTCGCGCATCTTGGCCATCACGGGCTTTGTTTCTTTGGTGCCCGCGGCCTGCACGGCTTTGAGGTAATGCAGAGTGGCGCTGTAGGTCGCGGCCTGATTCATCGTCGGCATCCGCTTCATGCGCTCGAAGAAGCGCTTGCCGAAGGCGCGGGTCCTGTCGTTGAGGTCCCAGTAATAGGCCTCGGTGACGATCAGGCCTTGCGCGAGCTTCAGCCCGAGGCTGTGCACATCAGAGATGAACATCACGATCGCTGCGAGATTCTGGCCGCCGGCGACGATGCCGAATTCGCCGGCCTGCTTGATCGTGTTGATGGTGTCGCCGCCGCCATTGGCGAGGCCGATGATCTTGGCCTTGGAGGCCTGTGCCTGCAGCAGGAAGGAGGAAAAATCCGGCGTGTTGAGCGGATGCTTGACGCTGCCGAGCACCTTGCCGCCGGCGGACTTCACGACATCGCCGGTGTCGCGCTCGATCGAGTGGCCGAACAGATAGTCCGCGGTGATGAAGAACCAGCTATCGCCGCCATTCTTGACGATGGCGCTGCCGACCGTGTGGGCGTTGGAATAGGTGTCGTAGGTCCAGTGCGCGACGTAGGGGCCGCAAGATTTGCCGGTGATATCGGAGCTCGCGGCGTCCGTGACGATCATGATCTTTTCGTGCTGCTTGGACAATTCCATCACCGCGAGCGCGGTGGCGGAGGTCGGCAAATCGATGATCATGTCGACGCCTTCGTTCTCCCACCATTTGCGCGCCATGGTAGCCGCGATGTCAGGCTTGTTCAGCACGTCGGCGGAGACGATCTCGATCGGTTTGCCGAACATGGTGCCGCCGAACTCATCGATCGCCATCTTGGTCGCTTCGACATTTCCGGCGCCGCCGATGTCGGAATAGACCGACGAGAAATCGGTGAGCACGCCGATCTTCAGCGGCGTCGCGGCTGGCTGCTGAGCGGACGCTGATGCGATCAATAGCGCCGACAACAGGCAAGCCGTCGACACCATCCTTGCGATAGGCTTCATGGGGTCTCCTCCGTGTTTTTATCAGTTTGTCGGACAAAGTAGATTTGGGTTCCGGGGAAGTCAATCGGCTGTCGATAAGGAGCCCGCGCGGCCGAATTGACGCATCGTCGCGGCCGGACTACTTTGTCGGACAACCAACATTGAGGCCACCTTTGCCCGCTTCGCCGCTGTTTCGACGGATCGACGTCGCGCCCGCCTACCAGAAGGTGGCGGACGCGATCGAACGCGAGATCGTCAGCGGCCGGATCAAGCCGGGAGACCCGATCGGGACCGAGCTTGAGCTGGTGCGGCAATTTGGCGTCAACCGCTCGACGGTGCGCGAGGGCATCCGGGTGCTGGAGGAAGGCGGCCTGCTGCGGCGCGATTCCAGCCGCCGCTTGCAGGCCTGCCTGCCGCGCTACAACAAGCTCGCGACGCGCCTCAGCCGCGCATTGGTGCTCCACGAGGTCACCTTCCGCGAATTGTTCGAGGTGTCGATGACGCTCGAGATCGCGAGCACGGAATGCGCGGTCGAACGGGCTACCGAGGAGGACATCGCCGAACTCGCCGACAACCTGGCGCGGAGCGAGCAGGTGATCGCCGATCCCGCGGCGCTTGCCGAATGCGACGCCGATTTCCACGTGCTGGTGGCAAAAGCCTCGCACAACCGCGTGCTGCAGCTCGCGCGCGAGCCAGCCGCGCAATTGTTCTTTCCGACCACCGAGATGATCGTGAGCCATGGCGCGCAGGGCGCCACGCGCCTGGTCGAGGCGCATCGCCATCTGCTCGAGGCGATCCGGCGGCGTGACAAGGCGGCGGGCGTGCAGTGGACCCGGCGTCACCTGCAGGACTGGCGCCGCGGCTTCGAGCGGATCGCTTCGCTCGACCGGTCGGTCGAACATATGTACATGGAGCATGCACAAGCGGTTCGACGTAGATAGAACGACAACGCATCGTCCGAACCACAAACAAACAGCGGACGTTCAGGGAGGGAAAAATGACCGCGGACATCACCACGACGATCCAGAAGGCGCGCGAGCAAAGCATCGGCGACCTGCTGCGCCGCTCGGCCCGGCGCTATCCCGACAAGACGGCGCTGATCTGCGGCGACGTGAGATGGACCTATGCGGAGATGGATGCGATCTGCAATCGCCTGGGCCGTGGCCTCGGCGGGCTCGGGGTGACGAAGGGCGATCGCGTCGCGGTGCTGTCACGCAACTCGCATGCCTTTGCGGCGCTGCGCTTTGCGCTCGCCAAGATCGGCGCGATCCTGGTGCCGATCAATTTCATGCTGAACCCCGACGAGATCAATTTCATCCTCGCCAATTCCGGCGCGAGGCTGCTCGCCGTCGGCCCTGATCTCGTCGAGGCCGGCCGCGCTGCGACCGCCAAGGGCACGAAGGTCGAGCAACTGATCTGGCTCCCGGGCGAGGATGCCACGGAGCCGCCGAAGGACGTCACGACCTTTGCGGACCTGCTTGCGGCCGGCGCCTCGCCGCTCGAGGCTTCCGTCGACAGCCGCGACATCGCGCAGATCATCTATACCAGTGGTACGGAGTCGCTGCCCAAGGGCGCCGTCCTCACCCATGAAGCGGTGATGTGGCAATATGTGAGCTGCATCATCGATGGCGGCATGGCGGCGGAGGACACCATCCTGCACGCGCTACCGCTCTATCACTGCGCGCAGCTCGACGTCTTCCTCGGGCCTGGCATCTATCTCGGCGCGACCAACGTGATCACCGGCAAGCCTGCGCCGGATCACATCCTTTCGCTGATCGCGGCCCACAGGATCAACGCCTTCTTTGCGCCGCCGACGATCTGGATTGCGATGCTGCGCTCGCCGGCCTTCGACAA
Source organism: Bradyrhizobium sp. LeoB3 (assembly GCF_055456055.1). Taxonomy (NCBI): domain Bacteria; kingdom Pseudomonadati; phylum Pseudomonadota; class Alphaproteobacteria; order Hyphomicrobiales; family Nitrobacteraceae; genus Bradyrhizobium; species Bradyrhizobium sp. LeoB3. Next base: position 70,234 of record NZ_JBVBEF010000007.1, on the reverse strand, counting down.
GACCGATCTCTCGAGTCTGCAAAAGGGCTATTACGGCGCGTCCATCATGCCGGTGGAGGTGCTGCTCGAACTGCAGCGGCGTTTGCCCGGCGTGAAGTTCTGGAATTTCTACGGCCAGACCGAGATCGCGCCGCTCGCGACCGTGCTGAAGCCCGAGGATCAGTTGCCCAAGGCGGGATCGGCGGGCAAGCCCGCGCTCAATGTCGAGACGCGCGTGGTGAATGCCGAGATGCAGGACGTCAAGGTGGGCGAGGTCGGCGAGATCGTCCACCGCTCGCCGCATCTGTTGTCCGGCTACTACAATGATCCGGCCAAGACGGAGGCGGCCTTTGCCGGGGGCTGGTTCCACAGCGGCGACCTGGCGACCGTCGATGCCGAGGGGCACGTCACCGTCGTCGACCGCGTCAAGGACATGATCAAGACCGGCGGCGAGAATGTCGCAAGCCGCGAGGTCGAGGAGATGGTCTATCGGCTGCCGGCGGTCTCCGAAGTCGCGGTGGTTGGCCTGCCGGACCCGCGCTGGATCGAGGCGGTGACCGCGATCGTTGTGGTCAAGAGCGGCGACACGCTGGATGAGGAGACCGTCATCAGACATTGCGCCAGCCAGATGGCGCATTTCAAGGTGCCGAAGCGCGTGATCTTCGTGGACAGCCTGCCGAAGAACCCGAGCGGCAAATTGCTGAAGCGGGAATTGCGCAAGCGCTTTCTTGGCAATGAAACACTCGATCGTGCGATTCAGAAAAATTTTGCGGGCTGAGCAGCCGATTCAAACGGGCGTGAACGGCTTACGCCGCCATAGCTGATCGGATTCCCTTGGCCGACGGTGTATGGTTGCGTCGCTGCCGTGATATGCTGCGGCAGCGACGCAGCGTCATTGCGACACGCAGGGGCCGATGCTCAAGAAATCCCATGCCACCGAGCTGGCCGGGACGACCGGGACACGCATCGTTCCGCTCGACCGTGCGCGCACCTTCATCACCTTCCTGGTGGTGCTGTATCACGGCGTAATCAACTACACCTATTTCGGTATCGGCGGCGACCGGATGCGATGGATCGGCTTCGACCTGATCGCGCTGTTCAACGACAGTTTCTTCATGGCCTGCATGTTCTTCATCTCGGGCCTGTTCGTTCACGACAGCCTGGCGCGGAGGGGCCCGGCGAACTTCCTCGGTAGCCGTGCCTGGCGGCTGGGTATTCCGTATCTGGTATCGATCTTCGTGCTGATGCCGATCGCTTATTACCGCTACCATGTAACGGAGCTCAGTTTCCCGCAGTTCTATTGGCATATGGTCACCGTCGGCCCGTGGTCATCGGGATCGGCCTGGTTCCTGTGGGTGCTGCTTGCGCTGGACGCGATCGCCGCGTTGCTTTGGGCCGCGGCACCCGGCGCGATCCCGGCGCTCGGGCGATTGGTCGATGGCTTTCGTCAGCGGCCGATGGCGGCCTTCGCTGCGTTCCTTATCTTCTCGATCGTCGTCTATCTGCCGCTGCACCTGGAGTTCGGCGATTCCGCGTGGTTCGTGCCCGGCCACTATCCGCTGCCGATCCAGACCAGCCGTATCCTGCTGTACACCGGCTACTTCTTCACCGGCGTCGCGGTCGGTGCCATCAGCCTGAGAGGCGGGCTGCTGGCGGAAAGCGGCGAGGTGGCGAAGCGCGGGATGCTATGGCTCACGTGTGCGCTCGCATTCTACGGCGTCATCCTGCTCCTGGTCTATGTCCATCACAGCGTGCTGCCGGATTTCCGTTCGCCGCCGCTATGGTGGCAGATAGCCTATGGCCTGGCCTTTGCGATGTTCAACGCGGCAATGACTTTCACGGTGCCCGCGCTGTTCCTGCACTTTGCGCAATCACGGTTTCGGTTCCTCGATGCGATGCAGCCTTCGGCCTACGGCATCTATCTCGTGCATTTCGTTCCGCTGATCTGGCTGCAGTATCTCGTCTACGATCCGCCGCTGCCGGTGTTTGCCAAATTCGCGATCGTCTTCCTCGGCACACTCTTCGTCAGTTGGGGCGCGACCATCCTGCTGCGAAGGATTCCGATCGTCGCGCGTATGATCTGACCCGTGGTCAGGAAGGCCGATCTGAGCCGGACGGCACTATGCGGCCTTTATAAGAGGACAAAGCAGTCCCCATGGAATTTACACGCCTTGCCATTCACCTTCCGGGCAGCCGTTCGGTCCCGTCTTGGCGATAAGGACAGAAGATGATTGTCCGCTTTGGGCGTCGGCCGGCAAAATTCACCCGCGCGGCGTTCGCGCTGCCTGGAGGTCAGGATGACGGTCTATCATGCATACATTGTTGGACTGCACGGCCGGTCGATTGGAGTGGTTCGGATCGATTGTGTCGACGATGATTCAGCCATCAAATCCGCCGAGCGTCTTGTCGACAGCCACGATGTGGAACTCTGGCAGATGGATCGGCCCGTAGCCAGGTTCGACGCCCCGTCAAAGCAGGTATTCAGGAAATAATTCTTGCGCCGAGCTTACCGCGCGGCGATCCATCCCGTACGCCGAACACATCAAGGCACGTGAACCATGGGCCCGTAGTAGCCGCCCCATTGTCCCCACATATCGCCGCCCTCGTAACCGCAGAGTTCACGATGCAAATCGCCAGCAAGGTTGCCGTAGCAGGGGCGCCAGTCATCATGACCCGCGCCGATCGTGGCATTTGCGTCGGCGTTCTCTGTGAGGTGCCGGGAGCTCACATGATGTTCGCGAGCCAGAGCGGGAGTTGCGAATATGGCTGCGGCGATCAGTGCCGCCGGGAGAAGTCGAGACTTGCTCACTCAATTTTCTCCATCGGATACGAAGAGCCTACAGGATTCTCTGTGAAGATGGAGAAGCGATCGACCGATTAAAGGAATACTCTGTCACATCGTTTCAATCACGCGCGAGGTCGGCGCGGTCGTACGATCACGAATTCCGGCGCGTGCCGATGAGGTTGAGTTTGCCTCAAGCGTCCGCTCATTATTTGAGTATGAGCCCGCGATGGTGGCGCCTAAGCAGCCAACCCGAACTCCGAGAGTTTCACGCGATTGCGGCCGGAGGTCTTCGCTTCATAGAGGGCTTCGTCGGCGCGGATCAGTAGCGACTGGATCGTTTCGGATCCGGTGGCGTAGGCAATTCCACCGCTTACGGTCGTCTGGATTGGGCCCAAAGGAGTAGGGACGGACATCGCCTCGATCTGCGCTCTGATGCGCTCGGCAACGGCTGCCGAGGCCCTTGGACTCGAGTTCAGCATCACGATGCAGAATTCTTCGCCGCCGATTCGCGCGGCCAGATCGTCTGAACGGATATTTGCGGTGATGATTTCGGCAAAGGCCTTCAACGTCCGGTCGCCGGAATCGTGTCCGAAACGATCGTTGATGGTCTTGAAGTGGTCCAGATCCATGGCGACGACGGCGGTGCCAACCGGGACATGGGCCGGCGGACCGTCAAACAGCGCGCGGCGATTCAAGAGTCCGGTCAAGGCGTCCGTCATGGCTTCCGACTTATGCCGATTCGCGATCCGCGCCTGATTGAGGGTGAGCGATAATGTGCCGATGCCGGTCAAGCCCGCGATCACGACGATGGAATTGATGTCTTCGGCCCAATTGGATGGACGAGCGGTCAGGACGAACTGGCCTTGCTCGGCGAGGGCATAGCCACACGCGACGAACGATGCTGAGGCGATCAGATAGAGCGTCGCATTGGCGGACATCAGGAGCGGGGATTCGGCGCGCCCTGTCCAGTACTGGAAAGCGGTCATAAGCAGCAGCATGCCGATCACGACATTTGCAGCGATCGTCCCGGTGCCGGAATAGCCAAACGCGAATGTGGCCGATGTGGACAGAATGCCAAGGCCGACCACGGCGAATACGGTGAACCAATTGAACCGACTTGAGCAGAATTTGGCCGAGCCCGCGTAGAGCAGTCCGAAGCCGCACATCAGCAGCACGAAGGACACGAGCAGCAGATTGGCGTCGTATCTTTGAATGACAGTGCCAAAGAACGCCACTCCGGCGACGATAAAGGCAAGGCCGATCGACCAGCTTAGCAGGTGGGTCTCGGATTTTCCGACGACCCACATCATGCAGAGCGTCAGTCCAAGGGAGGCGCCCGAGAAGCCGATGGCGACGAGGATCGAAAACTGGTCGAGAAGCATGACGCCGGGCCGAGATGAGATCGGCGCCTTATACGTCACCGATCGTTACCCAAATGGTGGAGGCGCAGCTCGTTTGCAGTGCACGGTAATCAAATGGTTATCGCTATCGGTTGAAAACCATCAAATTGGCGCAGCGGATTTCTTGAGCGAAAAGAGCGGGATACTGGATACTCCGAAATTTCGAATCGAGATCAGCTGGAAGCGGACCGCGATCGAGTTCAACCTCGCCCCGCGAGCGGGGCGAGGTTGCGAAAACGTCAGGAGCCCTCGAACTTGAAGGATACGTTGAGCTTGGCGCGGTAGGCCTCGACTTGCCCCTTGGCGTCCAGTTGCAGATCGAGTTTGACAACCTCTGCGACGCGAAGATCTCGGAGCGATTTTGCCGCTTGGCTGACCGCGTTGGCCGCGGCCTTTTCCCAGGATTCGTTGCTGGTGCCGATCAGTTCGATGACCTTGTAGACGCTCTCAGGCATGTCGTCCTCCTGTCCGGAATGAAGCAGGAAGCAGGTGCTCCCTGCCGCGGTCGAAACTAGCATCACGATATCGGCGTTGAAAGGACGCGCCCGGATCGCCGGCGGCAGGACAAATCGTTCGGAAACTTGAGGATCGGCCTCAAGTTGTGCTTTGATCTTGCGGCCACAACTGGGGTTTTATCATGATTTATTTGCGTTTCCTGGCGTTACGGCTGTTTGCTTTTGTTCCTTTCGGCTTCCGTCATGGTTTTGCAACTTGGATCATCGCCTGTGTGGCGGCGCTCACCGCAGGAGCGGCATCGGCGCAGCAGCCGCTCCCGCCCGGCGTCCCCGAGAAGATGCCCGCCGACATTCCCTATGGGACGCCGATCTCGCTCGATCTTGCCCGACAAGCGGTGGAAGCCGCGTTTGCGGAATCATCCAAGCGGGGGTGGAAGATGGCCATCGCGGTCGTATCGCCCTCGGGCGACCTGACCTATTTCGTGAAAATGGACGATACCATGTTGGCATCGCCAACCATCGCCCAGAACAAGGCGCGCACCGCCGCGCGCTTTCGGCGCGACACCAAGGGCATGTTCGATCTGACGGAGACCGGCCATCCCTACGTGATGACGCTCGATCCAACGCTGGTCGCTTCGCCGGGTGGCATGCCAATCATCAGCGAAGGCAAGGTCATCGGCGCCATTGGATGCAGCGGAGGAGCAGGCGTGCAGGACGCCGTCGTCTGCCAGGCGGGCATCGAGGCTCTCATTCGCAAATGACGTCTGAAGCGCGATAAAGCGAGATCGCCGAGGCGATCCGTACGGCAGCGGCGGCTTTCGCATCGTTGTATGTTGCGCTATACATCGAGGGCGGACAGCCGGGCCGGAAGAGCTACGGAGTTCCGGTCCTGCAGGACGCGCAGTGAACGATCGTCGACCGATGATCGTTCGTTCGGGGCATTGCCTCGTCCACCCCACGTCCATCAGGAACCAAAACATGAAACAGAATGACAGCGTTGCCCTGTGCTCGCTGCGACAGGGAGACTTGCTCAAGAACCGTAATGCATGGGCGCTCGGCGCGGCCGGGTTGATATTGCTCATGCTCGGCACGGCGCGTGCGGAGACGCCGATCGGTGTCCCCGACAAGAGCCATCCGGAGAGCGTAACCGCCACCAGCGACGGCACGCTCTATATCGGAAGCTTCAACCTGGGCGGCGTCATAAAGGCGGCACCGGGCGGAAAAACCGAGCAGTTCATCTCGCCCGGCGCCGATGGCAGCCGTTCGGTGCTCGGCGTACTCGCCGATGAAAAGAACCGTACCTTGTACGTCTGTTCCAACGACCTGAGCGGTTCGGGCGTTGCCGGTCCCAGTGAGACCAAGGGCGCCTGGCTGAAAACCTTCGATCTCGCCACCGGCGCCCCGAAGGCGAGCTTTCAGCTCAAGGATCCGAAATCGCTTTGCAACGACATCGCGATCGGCGGTGACGGAACCGCTTACGTCACCGACTCCTTCGCGCCGTATATCTACAGCCTGAAGCCGGGCGGCACGGCGCTCGACGTGTGGGCGACCGATCCGCTGCTGGCGCCGGCCAAGGACGGGGTCGGGCTCGACGGCATCGCGGTCGGATCGGACGGCCATCTCTACGTCACGACCTTTATTCCCGCCAAACTGTTCAGGATCGCGGTCAAGGACGGCAAGGCGGGGGAGATCACCGAGTTGAAGCCGTCCCGTCCGCTGGATCACGCGGACGCCATGCGCGCGTTCGGCGGCGACTTCCTGCTGGTCGAAGGCGCGGGCCGGCTCGACAAGGTCACGGTGACGGGCGATGAGGCCAAGGTCGATGTCATCAAGGACGGTCTTGCCGAGCCCGTTTCGGTGACCCAGGTCGGCAACACCGGATGGATCGCCGAGGGCAAGCTGTCCTACCTCATCGGTCCCAACAAGGGGAAAGATCCCGGTCCATTCGCGATCACGCCAGTTCCGTTAAAGTAACAGTTGAGCGACTTGCTCTAGTCTAGGGTGTGATCCGGAAAAGTGTGTAGCGGTTTTCGAAAAGATCACGCTCAAACAACCACCTAAAGCGCGATGATGATTCATCCTCATCTCATCGCGCCTTAGAAGAGACGGCGCCGGCCGACGTCAATCGTGGCGCTATCGGCCGGCGCTCATCTTGTCCGTGAAAAGCTTCAATGGCATTCTAGGGGGCAGACGCAACCAACGGATTCTGCATGTCAAAACTGGGCGCCAAATCGCTTCCACATTTGAGCGTTCGCATCGATCTCGATAGCGACGAGCGGATCGGGCCCGGCAAGATCCAGTTGCTTGAGCATATCCGCGATTGCGGGTCGATTTCGGCCGCCGGCCGCGCCATGGAGATGTCCTACAAGCGGGCGTGGGACCTGGTCGACGAGATCAACCGGATCTGCCGGCATCCGGCAGTCGAGCGGCAGACCGGCGGCAAGAATGGCGGCGGCGCAATGTTGACGCCGTTCGGCCTCTCCCTGGTCGCGCGCTATCGCAAGATCGAGCGCGATGCAGCGAGCGCGGTGCGCAAGGAGCTGGCGGCCTTGCAGACCGATATCGCCCGCAAGGCGTGATGCCGCCGTCAGTTCGCGCGCAGCGTCACGCCTTGCTGCGGTTCGGCCGCGATCGCCTCTCCCAAGGAGTTCTGCTGCTCGCGCAGAACCGAGAAGCAGACGCTGGATCCATCCACCGTCCGCAGCGTCACCATGCGCACGCTCGGATCGCTGGATTGCTCGACCATCCAGGAATCCAGCGGATAAGCGTAGCGGAGGCTGCCGTCGCCATAGCGGCGCTGCAGCGCCTTGTCGAGCAATCCCGGCAGGGTCATCACGAGCGTGCCGACCTGGTTGAGCGAAAGCCGCAGGGTCGCGGGATTACCGGCGGAATCGACGAAGCCAAGCGAAACGGCGCCATCAGCGGCGACTTCGCACGTCGTCAGGGCCTGGGTGTCGATCTGCATCATAGGCTCCGAACAAATATCCGTTATATCCATCAAGATATATCGATGCGATCCCGGGCGTCCAGCCCGTCTTTCTTGACCCTGCCGCGCCGCGTCACGGGTATGGCCGGAAACCGCCGAGACGTGATATGGTGACGGATATAACGGAGCCCGGACCGGGGGCCCGTCGCAAATGGAGATGAGGCCCGCCATGTTCGACTCCCAATGCGATCTTGCTGCGCTCGTGTATGAGCAGCATCAGGATCCCGACGAGATCCTGCGCGATTTCGCCGCCAGCCTGAACAGAGCCGGATATCGCGCGGTCGGGATTGTGCAGCTCGGCCACCACTGCCTCGATGCCGGCCTGTCCGCCATGCTGGTCCATACCGGCGAAGAGCTGCAGCTATTCCAGGACCTTGGCAGTTGCTCGGCCGGCTGCCGGCTTGACGTCGGCCAGTTGCTCGATGCGGGCCAGCGGATCGCGGCGGCGATCGATCGCGGCGCCGACGTGCTGATCGTCAACCGCTTCGGCCGGCAGGAATGCGAGGGCACTGGTCGAGCGTGCGCTGAGCGCGGATATCCCGGTCGTGATCGCGGTGCCCAGTCACCGCTTTGCCCATTGGACCAAGTTCGCCGACGGCATGAGCGTCCGCCTCCGCTGCGACCGCGATACGCTCGATGCATGGTGGAACAACGTCTCGGCGCGATATCCGAGGCCGGCGGGCATCGAACAACAGACGGTTTGCGAAGTGTTGAAATGACGTGAGCGCTGGAAGGCTCTGGCCTACGGCTCTTACGAAAGATGCTGCACGAACAGGGTGGGGACGTTGCACGTGCCGTCGCGGAGGGTGAACACCCGCGTTCCCGGCTTGGCACCGGCCTTGACATCGGACACGTTGCGGCCGGCGCGCAGCAGCCGCTCACGGGCGGCGTCGGCATCGTCGACCGACCAGGCGATGCCCCAGAGGCGGTCCGCCTTGCGCGCGTCGCCCTCGGCCGGACGGTGGACAACTTCGATCAGCATGTCGCCGCAGGCAAATTGCATCAATCGGCTTTTGCTCTTTGCGTCGGCGCGGTCGAAGATCAGCTCTAACCCGAGACGCGCGCCGTAGAGCGCTATCGCGCGCTCCGGCTCGTCGGTCGCAACCACCACCAGGTCCATCCTGCGAACCGTAGCCGGCGCTGTCGCTGTGGAGCGGGCCGCTTCGGATAGAAGCTTGCTGAAGCGGATCGGTACGCCATGTGATTGTTCGGCCGGCAAGCCGTTCCGCTTCCAGGAGAGCATCGTGTCGGTCGCAAGATCGCTCCAGGTGATGTCGGCGACATCGTCCGGCTGCAGCGAGATATGTTTCAATCGCCGATAACTCTTTTCGATGTCGTCGACCGCAAAGTCCAGACACCACAGGCCTTCGCCGCTCTCGGCAAGGACGGCGCGGGCGCGCGCACCGAACGCGCCTTCGCCGTTGGGTGCCGCGACCCGAAAGGTGGCGTTGTCCAAAACGAAGAACGCGCTTTCGACGCCATCAGTTCTGGCGCGAAACGCCGGCTCCCTCGCGAGTACCTCGCGATAAGCGGCAATGCCGGTGTCGAGATCGTGAACCAGGACGCTGGTGTGGTCGAGGGTCGTGATCATGAGGGGCGCTCCCTGAGAGGCCGGCTCCGCCGCACAATGCTTCGAGCTTCGGTCGCAGCAGCATATTGGACGGTCTCGAGAATTGACAGTTCATTTTTGGAACTGTATGACGGGGACTAGCCAGGGCATGGCTGCAGATCGCCTACGCGTGGCAGGCGGAGAATAACGGATGCCCGCGAGGAGAGGCCGGTGGGAAATCCCTTGAAGGTTGAATTCCATTTCGATTTCGGCAGCCCGAACGCCTATCTGGCGGAACTCGTGATTCCCTCGATCGAACAGCGCACCGGCGTGAAGTTCGACTATGTGCCGGTCCTGCTCGGCGGAATTTTCAAGGCGACCGGCAACATGTCGCCGGCGGATTCACTGCGCGGCATCAAGAACAAGCCGGAATACATGGCGCTGGAGACCGAGCGCTTCATCCGCCGCCACAACATCACGACCTATCGATCGAACCCGTTCTTCCCGGTCATCACCCTGATGCTGATGCGTGGCGCGGTCGCTGCGCAATTCGAAGGCGTATTCGAGCCCTATTTCCGTGCGGCCTTCCATCACATGTGGGAGGAGCCGAAGAAGATGGATGACGTCGAAGTGGTTCGCGCCGCGCTCAAATCTTCCGGCCTGGACGCCGACAGGCTGATCGCACGGGCGCAGCAGGACGACGTCAAGAAGCGGCTGATCGACCTGACGGCAGACGCGGTCAACCGCGGCGCGTTCGGTTCGCCGACCTTCTTCGTCGGCAAGGAGATGTTCTTCGGCAAGGACCAGCTTCGCGACGTCGAGGAATCCATCGTCGAGCAGACAAGGCAGTTGGCCAAGAGCGCGTGAGCGCCTGGTCGCGGCGGCCGGAGATTGCCGAACAAATAAGGAGAACGTGATGCCGGGCCCTCTCAATGGCGTACGCGTATTGGATCTGACCGGCGTGGTGTCGGGGCCGTTCGCGACCATGTTCCTCGCCGACCAGGGCGCCGACGTTCTCAAGATCGAGCCTGTTGGCGGCGACATCACCCGCCGCAGCCGCGCCACCATAGACAAATCCGGCGAGTTCTCGGCGCTGTTCATTTCCTCCAACCGCGGCAAGCGCTCGCTCGCGATCGACGTCAAGAGCGAGGCCGGCCGCGAGGTGCTGGCCAAGCTCGTCGCGCAGGCCGACGTGCTGGTGCAGAATTTTCGGCCCGGCACCATGGAGCGGCTCGGCCTCGGCGCGGATGAGCTCCGCCAGCGCCATCCGCGCTTGATCTATGTCTCGATCAGCGGGGTCGGCGAGACCGGTCCCTATGTGAAGAAGCGGGTGTACGATCCGATCATCCAGGGATTGTCTGGATTCGCCGACATCCAGTCGCAGCCCATTACGAACCGTCCGCAGATGATCCGCACCATCGTCTGCGACAAGACCACGGCGGTGATGACGGCGCAGGCGGTGGCGGCCGCGCTCTATGCCCGCGAGAAGACGGAGCAGGGCGATCACATCCGGGTCGCGATGCTGGATGCGATGATCTCGTATCTGTGGCCGGAAGGCATGATGCAATACACGGTGGTCGGCGCCGAAGAGACCGCCGCCGATCCGAATGACCGGCCGGATCTCGTGTTCAAGACCAGCGACGGCTACATCACTGCCGGCACGATCTCGGATTCCGAATGGCAGGGCTTTTGCCGCGCCACCGGCGATCCCGAGCTCGCCAAGGATCCGCGCTTTGCGACGCCTTCCGCGCGATCGGTGAATGCGACGGCGCGCATCAACAAGATGGCCGAATATATCGCGCAGCACACCACGGCCGAATGGCTGGAGCGGCTCGATGCCGCCGATGTTCCCTGCGCGCCGATCCTGCGCCGCGCCGAGATCATCCATAACGAGCAGGTGGTGGCGCGCGACATCATCACCGAATTCGAGCAGCCCAAGGTCGGGCGCGTGCGGCAGCCCAAGCCAGCGGCGCGTTTCGAAGTCAACCAGGCGTCGATTGGCGGACCGGCACCCCGCGTCGGCGAGCATTCGCGCGAAGTGTTGCGCGAGCTCGGCTATGACGACGCGGCGATCGATCGGATGGTGAGCGAAAAGGCCGTGCGGGTGGCGGTGTAGGTGCCGCGCAAGCAATAAGCGACGAGTGGGACGCGCTCGCGCGCTCTCTCTCTCTCTCTCTCTCTCTCTCTCCGTTCTTCACGGGGAGAGGGCAGGGACGGGGAGAGGGAGAACTGCTGTCCCGCGCTTGGCTGCTCACGCCCTCGGCGCGGGCGGTGTGACCGGGGCAAGCGGCTTGTTTGCGGCCTGGCCGCGCTGATACGCGTCCCGCTGATGGATGCGCTCGAGATAGGGATGGGCGTGGTCGCAGATGCCGACGCCGTAGGCGATTGCCCAATCCAGGCAAGTGGTGAGCAGGATATCGGCGCTGGTGAAACGATCGCCCATCAGGAATTGGCGGCCGTCGGCGAGCGCGACCTCGACATGGCGCGATTGCTGGCGGAAATACTCCGCCGCCTGCGCCACGACATCGGGCGCGACCCCATAGATGTGGCCCAGCGCATTGCCGCTGTGGCGGCGCATGACGTACAGGCTGGTCGCATCGAGCTCGGCAACGATGAAGAAGCACCATTCGAGCCAGGCGGCATAATCGCGCTGGCTCTCCGGAATCAGCGCACGCTCGGGCGTCGAATAGGTTCGCGACAGATAGGCGACGATCGCTGCACTCTCGCCGATACAGAAATCGCCGTCCTGCAGCAGCGGAATCTTCTGCCGCGGATTGAGCGAAGTATATTCCGTCGTCTTGGTCTCGCCGGTGCGGGGACCGATCGGCCGCGTTTTATAGGAGAGGCCAAGCTCATGCATGGCCCAGTGCGGCCTGATCGTCCGGCTCGTGCCCACGCCCCAGAGGGTCAGCTCCGGCGCGGCCATCTCACCATTTCTCCACCGAGGGGCGCAGATCGAGTTCGTGGGTCCAGCCGTCCCGCGTCTGCTGATGCGCGAACCAATAGGCGTCCGCGATCGACGACGTCTTGGTCAGGCTGTCCTGTGGGATCGCGCTCGCCTCGATGCCGCGGGCCTTCATGCGCTCATGGATGGCCGGGCTGTCGACGCCGGCATCGATGATGAGGTGCACGACATGGATGTTCTTCGGACCGAGTTCGCGCGCCATCGCCTGCGCGACCCCGCGTAGTGCGAATTTCGCCGATGAGAACGCGGCAAAGCCGGTGCCGCCGCGGATGCTCGCGGTCGCTCCGGTGAAAAAGATGGTGCCACGGCCGCGTGGCACCATATAGCGCGCCGCCTCGCGGCCGACCAGGAATCCGGCATAGCAGGCCAGCTCCCAGGCCTTGAAGAACAGCTTTTCGGTGGTCTCGAGCAACGGCTTGTTGACGTTCGAGCCGGCGTTGAAGAGGCAGATATCGATCGGGCCGATCTCTTTCTCGACGCGGGCGAACAGATCCTGGACTTCCGCTTCTTGCCTTGCGTCAACGCTGAGCGCATGGACCTCGTGGCCGGCGGCCTTCAATTCGTCGACCAGCTCCTGCGATTTGGCGGCGTCGCGGCGACAGATGCAGACGGTGTAGCCGCCGTTTGCGAAACGCCGCGCGACAGCCGCCCCGATCGCGTCGCCCGCACCAACCAATATCGCGACCCCGCGGCGTTCCGTCATCCTGTTCTCCCATATAGTTCTTATTTGGTACCGAATTATTAGAAAGCGTCGCGTGCGAAGTAAATGGAAATATTCGATATCGCACCGATATTTGAGCAGCCGTCGTCGTGTCGCCTGTCCGCGAGCCACAGCTCGCAAAGAATTGCAATTGACGAGTTCTAAAAAAGAACGTTAAATGTAAGGAGTGATGAAGTCGCCTCGCGAGCGGCTCGATATCTGTCGGGAGGTCTGAGGTGACGAGTTCGGCAGGGACACTTGGCATCGGCGAAGTCGCAGGCTCCGCGTCGCACGCCATGGAACGCAGATCCGTCTACCTCGGCGGAATTTGATAGGAGCGCTGTCCGATGGAGCTGGTGCTTTCTCCTGAAGAAGCCGCATTTCGCGACGAGGTACGAACCTTCATTGCGGAAAACTATCCGGCGGAGATGCGCGTCCCCAATCCGGACACCGACCTCACCAAGGAGCAGATGCTGCTCTGGCACCGCATCCTCTACAAGAAGGGCTGGATCGCGCCGCTTTGGCCCAAAGAATATGGCGGCCCCGGCTGGTCGATCACCAAGCGCTTCATCTTCGAGCAGGAGACCACGCGCGCCGGAACGCTACCGCCGCTCGCGTTCAGCGTCACCATGGTCGGACCTGTGATCTACACCTTCGGCAATGAGGCGCAGAAGAAGCGATTCTTGCCGCGCATCCTGTCCGGGGAGGATTGGTGGTGCCAGGGCTATTCGGAGCCGGGCTCGGGCTCCGATCTTGCCTCTGTGCGCACCAAGGCGGTGCGCGACGGCGACCACTATATCGTCAACGGCCATAAGACCTGGACCACGCTCGCTCAGCATGCCGATTGGATCTTCTGCCTGGTGCGTACCGACCAGAACGCGAAGCCGCAATCCGGCATCTCGTTCCTTTTGATCGACATGAAGTCGCCGGGCGTCACCGTGCGCCCGATCATCACGATCGACGGCAGCCATGAGGTGAACGACGTTTTTCTAGAAAACGTCCGCGTGCCCATCGCCAATCTGATCGGGGAAGAGAACAAGGGCTGGACCTACGCCAAATTCCTGCTCGGCAATGAGCGCACCAGCATGGCCGGCATCGGCCGCTCGACGCGGTACATCGAGCGACTGAAGAAGATCGTCAAAGCGGAAATTCCCGAAGACGATCCGGCCCATCTCGAATTCCTCAGGGACATCGCCCGCATCGAGCTCGATGTGCTGGCGCTGGAGGCGACCGAGCTTCGTATCGTCGCGCAAATGGCGCGCGGCATCGATCCCGGCCCGGCGGCGTCGCTGTTCAAGATCAGGGGCACCGAGATTTTCCAGGCCATCACCGAACTGACGCACCGCGCGATCGGCAACTACGGACTCGCGATCCGCGAGCATCCGGTGAGCGCCAATCATTTCATGCCGGGGCCGGACTACGGACACACCGTATCGGAAAAATATCTCAACTCGCGCAAGCTCTCGATCTACGGCGGCTCGAACGAGATCCAGCGCAACATCATCGCCAAAGCGGTGCTCGGACTATAGGGCGACGGGAGGCATCGGAATGGACATCCAGTTCACGGAAGAGCAGGAGCTGTTGCGATCGAGCGTGCAGCGTCTGTTGCGCGACCAGTACGATTTCGACGCGCGCCGCAAGATCATCGCGAGCGAGGAGGGCTGGAGCCGCAAACATTGGTCGTCCTTCGCCGAACTCGGCTTGCTTGCCGCGCCGTTCTCCGAGGAGGTTGGCGGACTCGGCGGCGGGCCGCTGGCCACCATGATCATCATGCATGAATTTGGCCGACATCTTCTGGTCGAGCCGTTCTTCGAGACCGTCGTTCTTGCCGGCGGCCTGATCGAAGATTTTGGCTCAGCGGCTCAGCAGGCCACGTATCTCCCTGACATCATGTCCGGAGAGAATGTCTGGGCACTGGCCTGGTCGGAAGGCCGCTCGCGTTACGATCTCGCCCATGTTTCCACCACCGCGCGCCGTGAGGGCGGCAGCTACGTGCTCAGCGGTACCAAGGCGGCGGTCGTGGCTGCGCCCTGGGCTGACAGCCTGATCGTCTCCGCCCGCACGTCGGGCGAGCGGGGTGATCGCAACGGCGTCAGTCTGTTCGTTGTCGATCGCCATTCCCCGAACCTTCATCTGCAGGGCTTTAGGACTATCGATGGCCGGCGTGCGGCCGAGGTTGCGCTGATGAACGTCTCGGTGCCGGCGAGCCAGATGCTCGGGCGAGAAGGCGAGGGCGTTGCTGCGCTCGAGACCTGCCGTGACAGGGCCATCGGCGCGCTCTGCGCGGAGACTGTCGGCGCGATGGGAGAACTGAATGCGGCGACGCTCGAGTACAGCAAGACGCGAAAGCAGTTTGGCGCGACGCTCGGCTCGTTCCAGGTGCTACAGCACCGGATGGTCGATATGTTCATTGCGCATCAGGAGGCGCTCTCCCTGATGCAGCATCTCAATCTCGGCCTTGCATCAAAGGACGCCGGACGCTCGCGGCTTGCGTCTGGCGCCAAGTCGAAGATCGGCTACGCGGCGAAATTCGTCGCCGACCAGGCGGTGCAGCTTCACGGCGGCATGGGCATGACTGACGAGCTCAATGTCGGCCATTACTTCAAGCGGATCTCATCCATCAACATCCAGTTCGGCGACCCCGCCTTTCATGTCCTGCGCTATGCGCAGCTCGACAAGGCCGCCTGAGAAGAGGAAAGCATATGCGAGATGCAGTGATCGTATCGACCGCGCGTACAGGCGTCGGCAAGGCCTATCGCGGCGCGCTCAACAACACGGAAGGGCCGACCATGGCCGGCCATGTGATGGCCGAAGCGGTCCGGCGCGCCGGCATCGAGCCCGGTGAGGTCGAGGACGTGGTGATGGGCTGCGCGATGCAGCAGGGCACCATGGTGATGAACGTTGCGCGCAAGGGCGCGATCCGCGCTGGCTTGCCCGTCACCGTCGCCGGTACCACGATCGACCGGCAATGCGCCTCCGGCCTGCAGGCGATTGCAGTCGCGGCGCGCTCGGTGATGCTGGACGGCGTCGAGGTTGCGATCGGCGGCGGCATCGAGTCGATCAGCCTGGTGCAGAACGAGCACATGAACAGGTTCCACGCTGTCGACGATGAGCTGATGGCGATGAAGCCCGACATGTACATGTCGATGCTGGAGACGGCCGAGGTCGTCGCCGAGCGCTACGGGATAGGGCGCGAGCAGCAGGATGAATACTCGCTCGAGTGCCAGCGCCGCGTCGGCGCCGCCTTGCAGGGCGGCCGCTTCAACGACGAGATCGTGCCGATCACGACCAGGATGGCGGTTGTCGACAAGGATACCAAGGAGATCACCTATAAGGAGGTGACGCTGACGAAGGACGAGGGGCCGCGGCCGGACACGACGGCCGAAGGGCTCGCAAAGATCAAGCCGGTGTTCGAGGGCAAGACGATCAGCGCCGGCAATGCCAGCCAGCTCTCCGATGGCGCCTCCGCCTGCGTGATCATGAGCGACAAGGTCGCCGCGCAGAAGGGACTGAAGCCGCTCGGCACCTTTCGCGGCTTCGTTGCTGCCGGCGTCGAGCCGGATGAGATGGGCGTCGGTCCGGTCGCCGCGATCCCGCGGCTGCTCAAGCGGCACAATTTGAAGGTCGACGACATCGATCTCTGGGAGCTCAATGAGGCCTATGCGGTGCAGGTGATCTATTGCCGCGACAAGCTCGGCATCGACCCTGAAAAACTCAACGTCAATGGCGGCTCGATCGCGATCGGCCACCCCTATGGCATGACCGGCGCGCGGCTGACCGGCCATATCCTGATCGAGGGGCGGCGGCGCAAGGCGAGATACGGCGTGGTGACCATGTGCATCGGTGGCGGCATGGGCGCCGCGGGCCTGTTTGAAATCGTCAACTGATCGGGAAAGCGGAGAAACGTCTTGAAGACAGCGATCACTGAATTGTTCGGCATCCAGCATCCGATCATCCAGGGCGGCATGCACTATGTCGGCTTTGCCGAGCTTGCCGCGGCGGTGTCGAACGCCGGCGGTCTTGGCATCATCACCGGGTTGACGCAGAAGACGCCGGAATTGCTCGCCAAGGAAATCGCGCGTTGCCGCGACCTGACCAACAAGCCGTTCGGCGTCAATCTGACCTTCCTGCCGAGCTTCACCGCGCCGCCTTATCCGGAATATATTGCCGCGATCCGCGAGGGCGGGGTCAAGATCGTCGAGACTGCGGGCCGCAGCCCCGAGCAGTACATGCCGGCGCTGAAGGCCGCCGGCATCAAGGTGATCCACAAATGCACGTCCGTCCGCCATTCGCTGAAAGCCGAGAAGATCGGCTGCGATGCGGTCAGCGTCGATGGCTTCGAGTGCGGCGGTCACGCCGGTGAGGACGATATCCCGAACATGATCCTGCTGCCGCGCGCGGCGGATGAATTGAAGATTCCGTTCGTGGCTTCCGGCGGCATGGCTGACGGCCGCAGCCTCGTCGCGTCGCTCGCGATGGGCGCCGATGGCATCAACATGGGTACGCGCTTCGTCGCGACCAAGGAAGCGCCGGTGCATGAGAATGTGAAGCGGGCGCTGGTGGAAGCCACCGAGCTCGACACCCGTCTGGTGATGCGCGCGCTGCGCAACACCGAGCGCGTGTTGAAGAACAAGGGCGTCGACCGCCTGGTCGAGATCGAGCGCGAGAAGGGCAGGGGGCTGAAGATCGAGGACATTCTCGATCAGGTCGCGGGCGTCTATCCCAAGGTGATGGTCGACGGCGAAATGGATGCCGGCGCCTGGAGCTGCGGCATGGTGGTCGGATTGATCAATGACATTCCGACCGTGCAGGAACTGATCGACCGCGTCATGACCGAAGCCGAGCAGATCATCCGGCAACGGCTCACCGGCTTCCTTGACGGTGTTGTGGCGAAGGTGCCGGCGCGCGCGGTCGCCTGAGAGCTCTTTGAGGTTCCGAGATGTTGGCTGGTTCGCCCGAGCAGGCGAACCAGGCTGCGGGCGGCTGCCTGCATTTTTCTTAAATGATTGGCCTGCGCTTGACGGGCTTTGGAGGGAGGGTAACCATGAAGGTGAAATTGAGTATGGCGGCGGCGTGCGTTGCGGCATCGCTGCTCGCAATGCCGGCGAATGCGGCCGATGAGCCGGGCGTCAGCGCAAGCGAGATCAAGATCGGCGGGATCTTTCCGTTCAGCGGTCCGGCGTCGTCGATCGGTCTCGTCGGGCGCGGCGTACTCGGCTATGTCCAGATGATCAACGATCGCGGCGGCATCAACGGGCGCAAGATCACCTATATCGCGATGGACGATGCCTATAGTCCGCCGAAGGCGGTCGAGCATGCCCGCAAGCTCGTCGAGAGCGACGAAGTCGCGTTCATCTTCAGCCAGCTCGGCACCCCCGGCAATTCAGCGACGGCGAAATATTTGAAGGCGAAGGGTGTTCCTTCGATTGCGATCGTCAGCGGCTCGAGCAAGTTCACCGATGTCGCCGAGTTTCCGCTGACGACGACGGGGCTCGTCAGCTACCAGACCGAGGGCCGCATCTACGCGAAATTCCTCGAGCAGACGCTGCCGGGCAAGAAATACGCGATCCTGTTCCAGAACGATGACCTCGGCAAAGACTATGTCGCCGCGTTCAAGTCGATCCTCAAGGGCGATTTCGACAAGCGCGTCGTCACCGCAGCCTATGAAGTGACGGAACCGACGATCGATTCCCAGGTGGTCAATCTCAAGAGCTCCGGTGCGGAAGGCTTCTTCGTCGCGGGCACGCCGAAATTCGCAGCGCAGGCGATCCGCAAGGCGACCGAGATCGGCTGGAAGGCAACCGTGATCCTCAATTTCCCGTCGAGCTCGATCGGAGGCACGTTGAAGCCCGCCGGACTTGAGAATTCGAAGGGCGTCATCGTCGGCACCATCAACAAGGACCCGACGGATGCAAGGTGGGACAATGACGAGGGCATGAAGGCCTATCGCGCGTTCTTCGAAAAATATCTGCCCGGCGCCGACATCCAGAACACCAGCTACCTCACCGGCTACATGCAGGGCATGATCCTGGAGCAGATCCTGAAGCAGTGCGGCAATGACCTGTCGCGCAAGAACATCATCAAGCAGGCGAAATCGCTGAAAGACTTCGTGGTTCCGACGGCATCTCCTGGCATCAAGGCCAATACGTCAGAGAGCAACAATATGGTCTGGACGCAACTGCAGATGCAGCGCTGGAGCGGCACCAATTGGGAGCCGTTCGGCGCGATCCTGGACGCGAATTCGGAGTGATCTCTCGGCTTTTTCCCGCAAGTGGAACGCTTGTCGCCACAAACACCTTCGTCATTCCGGGCCGCCTCGAAAGTGGCGAACCCGGAATCCATTTCAGCGACAGCGCTTGCAGTCCGATGGATTCCGGGCTCGCGCTACGCGCGCCCCGGAATGACCAGGGCGGTTCTTTCTCACACGCGCCCGAGACGATATTTACTGCCCGTGAAACACCGGCCTGCGCTTCTCAACGAATGCGCGTACGGCTTCGTTGTGGTCGGTCGTGCGTGCCGCGCGGACCATATGCTCGGCTTCCAAATCCATCGAGGTCAGAAGGTCCGACGTGAGGGCATGGTCGAGATTGTCCTTGATGTAACCAAGCGCGATCGGCGGGCCATCGGCGAGCTGCTTCGCCAGTTCTAGCGCGGCCGATCGGAGCTGATCGTCAGGCACGACGCGGTTGACCAGTCCGAATGCTTCGCAGCGCTTGGCGTCAAGACGCTCCGAGAGGAACATCAATTCGCGCGCGCGGGCTGTTCCCGCCAGCCGCGTCAGCAGCCAGGCAACACCGTAGTCGCCGGACAGGCCGATGCGGGCATAGCCGGTCGCCATGATGGCGGACTCGGCCGCGATCCGGATGTCGCAGGCGAGTGCGATCGCAAGGCCTGCACCCGCAGCCGGGCCGGGAAGGGCAGCGACGGTTGGTTTGCGGACCGCCACCAGCACGCCGGTGAGCGTGCGCTGCCTTTCCTGGAGAATGGCGACACGCTCCTCCAGCGTCCGTTCTGGCCGGGCGATGCCGCTGCCCATGCCCTTGACGTCGCCGCCGGCGCAAAAGGCAGTGCCCGCGCCCGTGATCAGGAGGGCGCCAATCTTCGGATCGTCGCCCAGGCTCTTGATCATGCGGCGCAAGGCCGGGGTGAGATTGTCCGACAGCGCGTTGCGCGCCTCGGGGCGGTTCAGCGTCAGGATGGCGACGCGCCCGTCGATATGGCACAGCAATTCGGCGGTGCCGGTTTCAACCTCGGTTCGATCCTCCGGCATGGCCGTGCCCTCCAGTTATATTTCGATCATAATATTATGGTGCGGATCGCGGTGCAATAGAGTGTCAAGTCACTTTCACTCCGCCACGTCATTCCGGATGTGCGCTTGCAGCGGTTCCGGATTTGAATACGATCCTGCGACGCCCTTGGCTGGGCATGCACGATGCGGAGAACACAGATGGAATACCGACGCCTGGGAAAGTCAGGGTTCAGCGTGCCCGCGCTCAGCTTCGGGACCGGCACCTTCGGCGGCGTCGGTCGGCTGGCAGCGTGGGGGAATACCGACGCGACCGAAGCGCGGCGGCTGGTCGACATCTGCCTCGATGCCGGCGTGTCGATGTTCGACACCGCAGATGTCTATTCGATGGGCGAATCCGAACGCGTGCTCGGCCAGGCGATCAAGGGTCGGCGCGACAAGCTGCTGATCTCGACCAAGGCCAGCTTCCGCTTCGGCGAAGGACCGAACGATATCGGTTCCTCCCGTCAGCATCTGCTTGCGGCGGTCGATAGCTCGCTGAGCCGGCTGGGCACCGATTATATCGACCTGTTCCAGTTGCACGGCTTCGATGCGTTCACGCCACCCGAGGAAGTGCTCGCAACGCTCGACATGCTCGTGCGTGCCGGCAAGATCCGCTATGTCGGGGTCTCGAACTTCTCCGGCTGGCACCTCATGAAGGCGCTTGCGGTCGCTGACAAATACGGCTTCCCGCGCTACGTCGCCAACCAGACCTACTATTCGTTGATCGGGCGTGACTATGAGTGGGAGTTGATGCCGCTCTGCCTCGACCAGGGCCTCGGCGCGGTGGTGTGGTCGCCGCTCGGCTGGGGCCGCCTCACCGGCAAGATCCGGCGCAACCAGCCGCGTCCTGATGTCAGCCGGTTGCCGCAGACGTCTTCCTTCGGACCGCCGGTGCCGGATGAGCACCTCTATCGCGTCGTGGATGCGATCGACGAGATCGCCAAGGAAACCGGCAAGAGCGTATCGCAGATCGCGCTGAACTGGCTGTTGCAGCGACCGACCGTCGCCACGCTGATCATCGGTGCGCGCAACGAGACGCAACTGCGCGAGAATCTCGGCGCGATCGGATGGTCGTTGACCAAGGAGCAGGTCGCCAAGCTCGACGAAGCGAGCAAGGTGACGCTGCCTTATCCCTATTGGCACCAACGCTCGACCTTCATCGATCGCAATCCGCCGGCGGTCTAGACCATGATCCGGAAAAGTGGAAACCGGTTTTCCCTCGCGACAAACGCGAAGCGTTTGCGCGGAGATCATGCTCAAACAAGATCTAGGACGGGTGAGCGGAGCAATGGCGGGTGCCTCGCTCCGCAACATGATCACGTCCAGCGTCGCAGGATGATGCTGGCGTTGACGCCGCCGAAGCCGAACCCGTTCGAGATCGCGTGCTCCATGGCCATCGGCCTGGCTTCTCTGGCGACGAGGTCAATGCCCGCTGCAGCATCATCAGGGTTTTCCAGATTGAGGGTTGGCGGCGCTACCTGATCGCGCAATGCGAGAACGGTGAAGATCGCTTCCAAGCCGCCGGCCGCGCCGAGCAGATGCCCCGTCGCGGATTTGGTTGCGCTCACCGCGATCTTGCCTTCGCGACCGAATACCGACTTGATGGCTTCGATTTCGGAGTGATCGCCGGCCGGCGTCGAAGTCGAATGCGCGTTGAGATGCTGCACCTGGCCGGGCTCAAGTCGCGCCTGACGCAGCGCGAGTTCCATCGCGCGGCGAGCGCCGTTGCCGTCCTCGGGGCCTGCGGTGATGTGATGGGCATCCGCGGTGGTGCCATAGCCGATGATTTCGGCAATGGGCTCGGCGCCGCGCTGGAGCGCATGATCAAGTTCCTCGATGACGAGCATGCCTGCGCCTTCGCCCATCACGAAGCCGTCACGGTCGCGGTTGAACGGACGGGATGCACGCTCGGGCGTCTCGTTGAAATCGGTCGATAGCGCCCGCGCGGCGGCGAAGCCACCGAGGCTGACGAGATCGATGCAGGCTTCCGCGCCGCCGCATAGGGCGACATCGGCCTCTCCCGCGCGGATCAGGCGCGCGGCATCGCCGATCGCCTGCACACTCGCGGCGCAGGCGGTGACGGGTGCTCCGATCGGGCCCTTGAAACCATGGCGGATCGAGACGTGGCCGGCCGCGAGATTGGCGAGGAACGACGGCACGGTGAACGGCGACAAGCGGCGAACGCCGCGCTGATCGGTGGTGCGCACCGCTTCGACGATCGCGGGGAATCCGCCGATGCCCGATGCGATGACGGTCGCCGTCCGTTCCGTCGTATGGGCATCGGCCGGCGTCCACGCGGCCTGCGCAATCGCCTCGGCTGCCGCGACCAGCGCGAACAGGATGAAGCGGTCCATCTTACGCTGGTCCTTGGGCGGTGCGCCGAGATCGGGATCGAAGCCGCCTTCGACATCATCGGCCTTCGTCGGCACCATCCCTGCGACGCGGGCCGGCAGCGCGGCCGCCCATGCCGGCAAGGCGCGAAGCCCCGATCGTCCGGCTGATAGCCGCGACCATGCGAGCTCGACGCCGCAACCGAGCGGCGACACCAATCCCATTCCCGTAACGACGATGCGGCGCATCACAACAACACCCTAATGACCTCGCGAGAACCATCCGTTCCCAATCGGAACTTGGGTGCTCGCAAATGGAAAGTCGAGTGGATGGCGTGCAATTTCATGATTGACAAATTCTCGCGTCCTTCGCCGCAGACAATGCTGCGAGCCAATCAGCAGTGCGCTTCCGGCAAGAATGGCAGCTAGGCCGAAGTTATCTTTGGCGCCGAGATCGACGCAGGACCCATCTCGTTCAGGAGCGCTTTGGCCGCGCGAAGATCGGCCGTGTCGAAACCCTCGGTGAAGCGACCGTAGATTTCGGGAAGCGTGGCGTGCGCTTCGCCGGGATCTCCCTGACAGATCTTGAGGCGGGCAAGAGCGCGTCCATGAGGGCATTTTCGATTGTGGGCTGCGGCGGAAGCTGGAACTCGATCCGAGTGAGTCACGGATTATCCGGACCGAACGCGGCATCAGTTATATCTTCGCGCTCTCGGTCGAACAGTTCTAAGGGACGACGAGAGGGCAGCGCCCCGCATTACGGCTGTAACCGTATTCCCCAGGGCAGAGATAATACCGTAGCAAGCAAGGCACAGAGTCTCCTCGCTTGAGGTCCAATTGTGCGTAGCCAAACCAAAGAATCAACCTGCGTCGACGCGTTGCACACAATGCAGCGGCAAGTGCGATAGCGAAGGTGTCACATGAAGGCGATCATCGTAGGTGCGGGTATCGGCGGATTGACCACCGCGCTTTTCCTGAACAAGCACGGCATCGACTGCGATGGTGGCGCGCCGGATCTGGGGTCTTGGCGCAGATTTGTTCGATCCAGTCGCCGCGGTCGTTATCGGCCAGCGCCGCGACAGCAGCGACGTCGTTGTTTTAAATTCATTTAAATTGGCTAATATTTATCAATTATTTAAATAGCGTCGTAGCATAGTTCTGGGAAGAGCCAGGGCGACAAATGCGTCGCACCAACTGGAGCTCGAAGATTAAATCTTCGTAATATTTAATGTTGGATTTAAATTTTTATTTGATTATTCGGCGACGCTGAGACAATTTATCACATGTGGCGGATAGCCGCATTTTGTTTATATTTAATTGCGGAGTGTTAAATGGCCGCACTCGCAGGATCAGACAGCCCCAATTCCCATAACTCATGGAACGCTGCCGCGTCCACCGCATCCCGGCCAGTGGGTGGGGTTCCGCCATGTTCACAGAAGTCCCGACCGATCCGCGCTTTGGCTTCGAGGCTCATTTTTCTGTTTTAACTTCACCGACGGCCGACTACACCGCCCATGATGTAACGGTCGTTATCGCCGAGCTGCCCGTGCACGGCGCCGTTCTGAAACCCGACGGGCTGACGCCCCTGCGCGGCGGCGAGACGGTAACCGTCGCGGAGCTGGCAACGTTGAAATTCGCGCCGACTCCAGTCGAGGGCGCGGAATTGTCGCAATGGAGCGGGCTGGTGGTCTACGCGCCACAATCATGCGACCATATGCCGATTGGCGTGGACTCCGCTATCCTTTCCGCTTCTGCGCCCGACCGGGTGATGACCATTGTCGAGCTGCCGACCAATGGGTCGCTGCGTTTTGCCGACGGGAGGACGAGGGTCGCCGCCGGTCAGGCGATCACGGCGGCGCAGCTGCGCGGCCTGATCTTCAGCCCGGTCGCGAAAGCTGCCGGAAAGATCTCTGTTCTGCGTTATGCCTGTGCCGATCGTGCGATCGTCGAGGATGTGTTGATCGTTGTCGGCCCCGATACGCCGTCACACGGCGTCAGGGTGGCGGAAGCCGGCGACCGAGACGGCGCGCTTGCGCCTCTGGCCATCGCTCTCCTAATGGATCTCGGCCTTTCGGGGTCGGGTCTGACCGTGGCCTCGGCGGCGGTCGAACCTGACGACACGCAGGCCGCTAAGCCGGCCGGCCCGTTGGGCGTCATGCTCGGCCAGAAGCCGGATTCAGGCGCAACGGCGCCTGTTCTTGACCACACTCTCGTCGCCCCGGCGTCGACGATCCTTGTGGAGTCCATAACCCTCACGTCCGATTCCGTCCCAACCGAAGAGCCCCCGCAAAGCCGCATCGGCTCAAGCACCCCGCCGGACATAATCAGCCTGACGCTCGCGTCGCCGCCGCTGAGGCAGGCGTCGAACAATCTGAGCATGTCGACGACCATCCCATCCTTGGCTTCGTCGACGGCGCCATCGACGGCCGTCACGACCAATCAGCAGGACTACCCGCCGGGCGGCGCTGCGACCTTTACGATCGCGGGCGTCCAACCCGGAAGTTTGGCGGCGTTCCCAATCGCCGGCGGGCCCGGCGTCAAGGGCCTTGCCGATGCGGCGCCGGCGTCAGGGCCGCCGAGCCATGCTTCGTCCGCAACGCCATCGATGACCGTCACGACCGATAAACAAGACTACGCGCCAGGCAGCACGGCGACCTTTACGGTCACGGGGGTCAAACCCGGAACTTCGGTCTCATTCCAAATCGCCGACCTCGCCAGCGCGCCCGGCGTCAACGGCGTCGCCGATGTCTATGCGCCGTTTGCTGTCGTGGATGGCGGCCCGGGCGACGCCGACGGTCTCGTCAATGGTGTCGTCGTCGCCAAATGGCAGGTCCCCGCC
Source organism: Bradyrhizobium sp. LeoB3 (assembly GCF_055456055.1). Taxonomy (NCBI): domain Bacteria; kingdom Pseudomonadati; phylum Pseudomonadota; class Alphaproteobacteria; order Hyphomicrobiales; family Nitrobacteraceae; genus Bradyrhizobium; species Bradyrhizobium sp. LeoB3. Next base: position 44,958 of record NZ_JBVBEF010000007.1, on the reverse strand, counting down.
GACGGCCGCGCGACCGGCGCCGACATGCGGCTCACAGCCAGTTCCGGCGGGAATGCCGCGACCACGACATTCGCCGACGCGGCCAACCCAATCGTGCTGGAAAACCAGAAGCCCGGAACGCCGATGAGCGTCTGGTGGGTCGATTCGGGTCAGGATTCGACCAAGCTCGAAGGCTTCACCACGCAGATGGGGACGAATGTCGGAGGCACTGTCCAGTTCAAGATCGACAATCTCACCGGCAACGGCAATTACACAATCAGCATCTACCGACTGGGCTATTACCAGGGCGACGGCGCGCGCCTCATCACCACGATCAATCACACGGGCAGCGTAATCGCCCAGCCTAATCCAATAACTAATCTGGCGACCGGCGAAGTGGACGCCGGAAACTGGAGCGTGACCGACTCCTGGTCTGTTCCCACTACCGCCGTTTCAGGCATCTATGTCGCCAATGTCACGCAGGGGAACCAAGTCTTCCAGATTCCCTTCATCATTAGCGATCCCAATTCGACCAGCGCGATCCTGCTCCAGACCAATGACGAAACCTGGCAGGCCTACAACAGCTGGGGCGGCGCCGACGTCTATGGCGGCAACGGGCCCGGTGTAAACGGTTCGGCCTATGCGGTGAGCTACAACCGCCCGATCATCACGCGCGACGGCAGCATTCTCGGCGCCATTGGAGGAGACGCCTCATCCAACGACATGGCGTTCTCGGCCGAGTTTCCCACGCTCTACTGGTTGGAGGAAAACGGCTACGACGTCAGCTACATAACTGGCGAACAGGTCGGCACCGCCCCGAACGATTCCCTGCTGCTCAACCACCAGATCTATATGACCTCGGGGCACGACGAATACTGGACCGACCAGCAATATCTGAATGTGCTCGCCGCCCGCCAAGCGGGCGTCAACATGATGTTCCTGACCGGCAACGAGACCTATTGGCAAACGCGGTTCACGACCAGCATCGACAACTCGGCGACGCCGAACCGCACCATGGTCACCTACAAGGACACCCACGCCAACGCTCTGATCGATCCGACGGGAACCGCGACCGGCACGTTCATGGACGCGCGCTTCACCTCGACCGGGGGATTGTCGGGAACGCCCTCCAACGCTCTCACAGGGGAAGTGTTCTCGGTCGATTCCGATCGCTTCGACACCATCACCATCCCCTATGGCGAAACCCAGTTGCGCATATGGCGCAACACGTCCGTGGCGAACACGGCGGTCGGCGGAACCGCGTCGCTGACGCCGGGGCTGCTCGGCTATGAGTGGGACTCGTCGCCGGACAACGGCTACCGTCCCGCCGGCCTGGTCGATGTTTCGTCGACGACCCTCCAAGTTTCGACCAAACTGCTCGACTACGGCAACACCACGGGCAACGGCACTGCAACTAACAATATCGTCGAGTTTCGCGACCCCGTCAGCGGCGCGCTGATATTCTCGACCGGCACGGTGTTCTGGTCCTGGGGCCTGTCCGACCAGCACGACGTCTATCAGGGTACGCTTGAACCGGTCGATCCCAGCGTCCAGCAGGCAACGGTCAACGTCCTCGCGGACATGGGCGTGCAGCCACAGACCCTGCAGACGAGCCTCCTCATCGCCTCCAGCAGTACGGACCACACGGCGCCGACATCGAAGATCACCAACGTCTCGACCAGCAGCCCAACAGAAGGCCAAACCGTCACGGTGACCGGAACCGCAATCGACGTCGACGGCGTGATCGGAGGCGTCGAAGTCTCCGCCGACGGCGGCAAGACCTGGCATCCTGCGACCAGCAACGTCGGCGCGGCGACCGAGATCTGGTCCTACACGTTTACGGCGCCCGGCGCGGGCACATATATGCTGGAAAGCCGCGCGGTCGACGACAGCATCAATCTCGAGACGCCGAGCGACGGCCAATCCTATACGGTCAAACCTACGTCAAGCCTGTCAATCTTCAGCGGCGTGACCACTCCGACGTCCACCTTCGACAAGGATCCGAGTCCGGTGGAGGTCGGCGTAAAATTCACGTCCACGACCTCGGGGAAGATCACCGGCATACGCTTCTACAAGGCCGCCGGGAATACTGGCGTGCATATCGGCGACCTCTGGTCCTCGAGTGGCACACTGCTGGCGAGCGCGACCTTCTCCGACGAAACCGCAAACGGCTGGCAGCAAGTCAATTTCGCGACGCCTGTGCAGATTCAGGCGGGACAGACTTATCTCGCGTCGTACCACAGCACCACGGGCTATTCGTACACCGACTATTATTTCGCCAATGTCGGCGCCGGCCTGACTAACGGTTCGTTGACCGCCACCGGCAACGGACTGAACGGCGTCTTCGCCTATGGCTCGAACCCGGTGTTTCCGAATACCGTCTCCTTCGCCAACAGCGACAATTTCTGGGTGGACGTCGTCTTTGACGACACTACTAGCGGCGGCCCCCAGGCCAATCCCGACAGCGGCTTCACGGTCAGCCAAAACAGCTCGATCATCATCGCCGCTTCGACCCTGCTAGCCAATGACACGGATTCCGCCGGGCTAGCTCTCTCGCTCACCGGCGTGAGCGCGGGCGTAGACGGAACCGCGACCTACAATGCGACGGCGGGCACGGTCACCTTTACCCCAACCGCCAATTATGCGGGAGCAGCAAGCTTCGCCTACACGATCAAGGATACCAGCGGCGCGACAGCGACCGGCCAGGTTTCGCTCAATGTCACCTATCCGAAATCGGCGCAAAGCCTGTTCGGCACCAACGACACGCCGAACGAGGTCAATTCCAGCGACGGCTCCCCCGTGGAGTTGGGCGTCAAGTTCTCCGCCTCGACCAATGGCACAATCACCGGCATCCGATTCTACAAGGGGTCGGCAAATGTCGGCACGCATACCGCCGATCTCTGGAGTTCGACGGGAACGCTGCTGGCCACCGCGACCTTCACCAACGAGACAGCGAGCGGCTGGCAATTGGTGACCTTCTCCAATCCGGTGCCGATTACGGCCGGGACCATCTATGTCGCCGCCTACCACACCAATGGCTTCTATGCCGACACGACCAACTTCTTCACCGCGCCGGTCACCAACGGCGCCCTGACGGCGCCGGTCGGGGCCGGCGTCTATGCCTATGCCGCGACCGATGCCTTCCCGACGCTCACCTATCAGTCGACCAATTATTACGTTGACGTGGTTTTCAATGGCGGCGCGGCGCCGCCGGTCGCCAGTGCCGACAGCGGCTTCACGGCGCAGCAAGGCACCGCGCTGACCATTGTCGCGTCCGCGCTGCTCGTCAACGACACCGATCCCAATGGCCTGACGCCGACCATTTCCGGGGTGAGCGCTCCAGTAAACGGAACGGTGAGCTACAATGCCACCACGCAGGTCGTGACCTTCACGCCGACCACCGGCTACTTCGGCGCCGCCAGCTTCACCTATACGATCGCCGATACGTTAGGCGGCACATCCTCGGCGAATGTCTCGCTGACGGTGAAGGCGCCGCCGCCGGTGGCGAATGCCGACGGCGGCTTCACTACCCCGCAGAACACCGCCTTGACCATCGCGGCGTCGTCGTTGCTGGCCAACGACACCGATCCCGATAGCCTGGCGATGACGGTCACGGGCGTGAGTGCGCCCGTCAACGGGACGGTGACCTACAACGCCGCCACCAGCACCGTGACTTTCGCGCCGACATCAGGCTATTCGGGCCCGGCGAGCTTCACCTATTCGATCATCGACACCGCCGGCGGCACGGCTTCCGCCACGGTCTCGCTGACGGTGAAGGCGCCGGCGGCGCCCATCGCCAACCCCGACAGCGGCCTCACCACGTTGCAGAACACCGCGACCACCATTGCGGCATCGTTGCTACTCGCCAACGACACCGATCCCAACGGCCTCGCGCTGTCGGTCACCGGCGTGAGCAACGCCGTCAATGGGACCGCGACCTACAATGCCGCGACGAACGCGGTGACCTTCACGCCGACCACCGGCTACACCGGCCCGGCTAGTTTCACCTACATGATCACCGACACCGCGGGCGGCACGGCTTCCGCCACCGTCTCGCTGACGGTGAAGGCGCCGCAGCCGCTGGTCGCAACCAACGACAGCGGTTTCTCGACCAGCAAGAACACGCCGCTCACGATCAATGCGTCGCAACTACTGGCCAACGACACCGATCCTAACGGCCTGACACCGACCATCTCCGGCGTGAGCGCCCCGGTCAACGGCACGGTGACCTACAATTCCACGACACACGTCGTGACCTTCACGCCGACCACCGGCTATACGGGCGCGGCGAGCTTTACTTACGCGATCACCGATACCGCCGGCGGCACGGGCTCCGCCACTGTTTCGCTGAACGTGAATGCGGCCGCGGCGCCCGTCGCCAACCCGGACAGCGGCTTCACCACGCTACAAAACACCGCGACAATCATCACGGCGTCGGCGCTGCTCGCCAACGACACGGATCCCAGCGGCCTGACGCCGACCATTTCCGGGGTGAGCAATCCCGTCAACGGAACGGTGAGCTACAATGCAGCGATGGATGCGGTGACCTTCACGCCGACCACCGGCTTCACCGGCGCAGCGAGTTTCACCTATTCGATCACCGACACCGCCGGCGGCACGGCTTCCGCCACGGTCTCGCTGACGGTGAAGGCGCCCCAGCCGCTCGTCGCCACCAACGACAGCGATTTCTCGACCAGCGCGAACACGCCTATCACCATCAGCGCGGCGCAGCTCGTGGCCAATGACACCGATCCAAACGGCCTGACGCCGACGATCACTGGCGTGAGCAACCCCGTGAACGGGACGGTGAGCTACAATGCCACGACGCAGGTCGTAACATTCACGCCGATCACGGGCTACACGGGCGCGGCGAGCTTCACCTATGCGATCGCCGATTCCTCCGGCGCAACCGGCTCCGCCAGCGTGGCCTTGACAGTGAACGCCGTCGCGGCCAACGAAACACTGTTCAGCGCCAACTCCGTTCCCGCGACCGTCACGGTGAACGACGCGGCCTCCGTCGAACTTGGGTTAAAATTTGTTGCCTCGGCCAATGGCCAGATCACCGGCATCCGTTTCTACAAGGGGCCGTCGAACACGGGGACTCATGTCGCCGATCTCTGGACATCAACGGGAACCTTGCTGGCCACCGCGACCTTCACCGCCGAGAGCGCCAGCGGTTGGCAACAGGTGAACTTCGCCACGCCAGTCTCGATCACCGCTGGCGTGACCTATATCGCCTCCTATCACACCAATGTCGGCGAATATTCGGCGACCAGCAATTACTTCACCGCCAATGTGGTCAGCGGCGACCTCACCGCCACCGCCTCGGGCAATGGCGTCTACGCCTATGGCTCGGGAAGTCTGTTCCCGACCAACAGTTTCAACAAGACCAACTATTGGGTGGACGTCGTTTACACCAAATCCACCGGGCCGCAGCCGCCGGTAGCCAATAATGACAGTGGTTTTGCGACTACAACGAACACTGCGCTCACGATCAACGCCTCTCAGCTGCTGGCCAATGACACCGATCCCAACAACCTGGCGCTGTCAATCACCGGGGTAAGCAATCCGGCCAACGGCACGGTGTCCTACAACACCAGCACGCAAGTCGTGACCTTCACGCCGACCTCCAACTACACTGGGCCGGCGAGCTTCACCTATTCGATCGCCGACGCCAATGGCGGCGTCGCCTCCGCCAGCGTCGGCCTGACGGTGTCTGATCCGTCAACATCGAGCCTGTTCAGCGCAACATCGACGCCGTCGATCGCAACCGTCAACGATCCGAAAGCGGTCGAACTGGGCGTCAAGTTCCAGTCGTCTACAGCAGGTCAGATTACCGGCCTGCGATTCTACAAGGGGCCACAAAATACCGGCACCCATGTCGCCGACCTGTGGAGTTCGACGGGCACATTGCTCGCCACCGCGACCTTCACCAACGAGACGGCGAGCGGCTGGCAGCAGGTCAACTTCTCGACGCCGGTTTCGGTCACGGCCGGCACGACCTATATCGCCTCGTATCACACCAATGTCGGCGACTATTCGGCCGATCCGAATTTGTTTGCGAATGCTCTCACAAACGGACCGCTGACGGCTCCATCGTCTTCGTCGAGTGGAGGCAATGGCGTCTACGCCTATAGCAGTTCAAGCCTGTTCCCGACGAGCACGTTCAATTCCACGAGTTACGGCGTCGACGTGGTCTTCAAGCCGCAACTCGCAGGGTAGGAGGAATTTCATGCATGCATGCCGAACTCTACATCGATGGAAGTGGATGAGATCACCGTCAGCGGATCGATCGTCCGCGTATGCAGAACTCGAATTTTGGCATCCGGGAGATGGCAATCAACACTGCAATTGCGAATCGGGCTTGTCGTGGAAGAACCGCGTCACCAAGCTCAGCCGGTAGACCGGATCCAGCCGATAGCGCTCGGCGAGGGCGCGCTGATCGGGCGTGAAGTGATCGACCTGGAATCCCGTTGCAGGCGATCGTCAACCAGTCCGGCGTCAAGCCCGCCCCAACCGGCGGGTCGAGATCGACGCGGGCCACGCCAGCGACCATGGCCTTCCGATACATGATGCGCTGGGTGTAGGCGCTTTTGGCAGCGACAGCCTGTTTCCCACCCATACCTACAACTCGACAAGTTACGGCGTCGGCGTTCTGTTTCGGCCACAATTGGCAGCTTGAGCTTGTGGAAAAGGCTCGCCTGCTGCTGCCGCCTGCAACGATAGGGGTTGCGCGACGCTCAGGCCGGCTCCGGGACGCTGCTCAGAAGGCCATTCGGAAGGGCGCCGCGTGTGGGAAGTCCACACGACACGACCTACAGGCTCACTCGTCTGTCTCGACAGCGGTTCTGCGGCATCGCGGCAATTGAAGCACGGCAACCCGGGTTTGACCCGAGTTGCCGAAGCCAGCCTCGAAGCCCGCAATCCCGCCGTTACGCCGCGAGTTGCGGACGGAACAGCACGTCGACCCCGTAACTTGTCGAGTTGTAGGTGTTGGTCGGGAACAAGCTGCCTGATCCATACGCATACACGCCGTTGCCACCGCTCGAGGCCGACGATGGAGCGGTCAGCGGCCCGTTGCTGACCGCCGAGCTGAACAGGTTGGGATCGGCAGAGTAGTTTCCTGAGGTGTGATAAGACGCGATATACGTCGTACCTGGAGTGATCGTGACTGGGGTAGCGAAATTGACTTGCTGCCAGCCGCTAGCCGTCTCGTTGGTGAAGGTGGCGGTGGCAAGCAGGGTGCCGGTGCTGCTCCAGAGATTTGCGGTATGGGTTCCGGTGTTCGACGGGCCCTTGTAGAAGCGCAGCCCGGTGATGTCGCCGGCGCTGGACGACCGGAATTTGAGCCCAAGCTCTACCGAGTTCGGATCATTGACCGATACCATGCTCGGCGTGGGATTAGAGCTGAACAGGCTTACGATAGTGGCAGATGGTGCGGTGACGGTCAGGGAGGCGGATGCGCTCGCCGTTCCACCCCGGCCGTCGGAGATGGCATAAGTGAATGACGCCGGTCCCGTATAGCCGGAGTTGGGTGTGAAAGTGACGGCGTTGGTCTGGGCATTGAAGCTTGCCGTGCCACTGACGCCGTTGCTTACGCCCGTGATCGTCAAGGCATCGCCGTTTGGATCGGTGTCGTTGGCGAGCAACGCGGACGCTGAGATCGTGAGCGAGGAGTTTTGCGTGACACTGAAGCCAGAGTCGTTCGCTGCGACGGGTGCTTGGTTGGCGCTGCCGCCCGCGGGGCTGAAGAGCACGTCCACCCAGTAGTTCGTGGCACCGAAGGTGCTGGTCGGGAACAGATTGCCAGTGCCGTAGGTGTAGACGCCATTGTTGGCGGCGGGTGCTGTGAGCGGGCCGTTGACACGAGCGGTCGCGAAATAGTTGCCGGTGGACGTGTAGTGGCCGTTGCTGTGGAAGCTCGCCACGTAGGTCGTGCCGGCGGTGATCGAAACCGGATTGCTGAAGATGACGGTCTGCCAGCCGCTGCTGGTTTCATTCGTGAACGTGGCGGTCGCCAGCAGCGTGCCGGTGCTGCTCCACAACGAGCCGGTATGAGCACCGGTGTCACCGGCACCCTTGTAATATTTGATGCCGTTGATGGTGCCCGCCGCAGAAGACGTGAAGCGCACCCCGAGATTGATCCCCACTGTGTCGGAATCCGAGAGAAGCGCCGGCGTGTCCGAACTCGAAAACAAGCTCACCGTCGGCGTGGTCACTGTCAAATTCGCGGTCGCACTCGCGGTGCCGCCGCGCCCGTCGGAGATGGCATAGTTGAACGACGCAGCGCCGGTATACCCGGCGGTCGGCGTAAAGGTAACGACGTTGGTCTGGGCGTTGAAGCTGACGGTGCCGTTGACGGCGCCGCTCACGCCCGTGACCGTCAGCGGGTCGCCATTCGGATCGGTATCGTTGGCAAGCAGGGCCGATGCAGCAATGGTCACAGCGGTGTTCTGCACGGTGGTGTAGCCGCTGTCGTTGTTGGCAACTGGCGGCTGGTTGGCTGCCGCATTGACCGTCAGATTCGCGGTTGCACTCGCGGTGCCGCCGCGCCCGTCGGAGATGGTATAGATGAACGACGCAGCGCCGGTGTACCCGGCGGTCGGCGTGAAGGTGACGACGTTGGTCTGGGCGTTGAAGCTGACGGTGCCGTTGACAGCGCCGCTCACGCCCGTGATCGTCAGCGAATCGCCATTCGGATCGGTGTCGTTGGCAAGCAGCGTCGCCCCCGCGATCGTCAGCGCGGTGTTCTGCGTGGTGGTGTAGCCGCCGTCGTTATTGGCGACCGGCGGCTGATTGGTGCTGCCCCCGGACGGGGCAAACACGACATCGACCCAATAGTTGGCAGCGTTAAAGGAACTGGTCGGGAAGATGCCGGAGGTGCTGGTGCCGCCATAGGAATAAACACCATTCCCGCTGGCAAGCGCGGTCAACGGGCCGTTTGTGACGGCTGTGGTGAAGTAGTTGTTCGTCGCCACGTAGGCGCCGGTGGTGTGGTAGGAAGCAACATAGGTGGTGTTGGCGGCAATCGAAACCGCGGACGGCAGCGTGACGGTCTGCCAACCGCTGGCTGACGTATTGGTAAAGGTGGCTGTGGCAAGGCGAGTGCCTGTCGCTGTCCAGAGATCGAGCGTGTTGACACCGGTGTCGCCGGGGCTGCGATAGAATTTGAGCGCCGTAATCTGGCCAGCGACCGAGGACGTGAACTTCATCCCGACTTCGAGCTGGGATCCGTCATTCAGGTTGGTCTGCGCCGGTATATTTGACGCGCTGAACAGGCTGACGGGAGCCGCTCCCGGCGGTGCCACGGTGAAGCTGACAGTGGCCGATGCCGTACCGCCGCGCCCATCGGAGATCGTGTAGGTGAAGCTCGCCGGGCCGGTGTAGCCGGCATTGGGCGTAAACGTGATAGTGTTGTTTTGCGGATTGGGCTGGGTGTTGAGGACGACGGTGCCGTTCGTCGCTCCGCCCACCGCGGTGACGCTGATCGCATCCCCATCGGGATCACTGTCGTTTCCGGTCAGGGTCGATGCTGCGATCGTGACGGCCAAATCGCGTGTCGCGGTCGGCCCGACGTCATTGGCGGCCACCGGCGCTCTATTGGCGGTGGAAGGATTGAACATGACGTCAACCCAGTAATTCTCCCCCGAAAACGTGTTTGTCGGGAATACGCGGTTGCTGCCGTAGGTGTAGACGCCATTGCCATTGGCGAGAGCGGTCAGTGGACCGCTCGTCACATTACTCGTGAAGTAGTCGGGGCTGACGGAGTAATGACCCACGTTCGTGTGATAGGAGGCGACATAAGTGGCGCCCGGTGTCAGCGAGACCGGGTTAGAGAACGTTACGCTCTGCCAGCCCGATGCAGTTTCGTTAGTAAAAGTTGCGGTTGCCAGCAAGGTGCCCGTGCTGCTCCAGAGCTCGCCGGTATGGGTGCCCGTATCCTGGCTGCTCTTATAGAAGCGGATTCCGCTCACCGTGCCGGCTATCGACGTTTGGAACCTCACACCCAGCTCGACAGCGCTTGCATCCGTGCTGTTGACGATATCGGGGGTTGCCGAGCCCGGGAAGAGCGTGAGGTAAGGCGCCGCGGTGACGGTCACCGTGCGACCCGCCGAAGGCATTTCCAGATTGATGCTGTCATCCACCGCGCGAGACTTGATGGTGTAGGTCCCGGCTACCTGCGGCGACCAGGTATAGGTCCACGTCTCGTCACCGATTGCATTATACCAAGTCGCTCCGCCGTCCGTGGACACCTCGACGCCGGCGATCACGCCGCCACCCAGATCCGCTGCGGTGCCGGAAATCGTGACCACACTTCCTGCACTGAAACTTGCCAGTGCGTTGATCGTGGAGGTGGGACGGGTAGTGTCCGTCGAGGCGGTTGCTGCGACCATTCCCGACTGGATCGTTCCTGGCTGAATGCCCATATCGGCGAGCAGGTTGATCATCGCCTGTTGCACGCGTGGGTCGCTGGGAGTTGGTTGCAGGTCGTGATTGTCGCTCAGGCCCCACGGCCAGTAGACCGTTCCGGCGCCGAACACCAATGCGCCGCTCGCCGCGCGATAGAGGGTCAGATTGTGTGTTGAGACGCCATTTCCGACTGTGTTGCCGTAATCAAGCAGATAGGTGCTGACCGGGAGCGTTGTCGAAGAGAGCCGAACCAGGCCGGCGGGATCGAATCCGTTGTCGGGCGCTTCATCCCACTCATAGCCGAGATAATTCTTCGTCAGCGTCGCGGTCTGCCCCGGCTGAAGATTGGCAACGCTGGTGTTGCGCCAGAAGCGCAGGTTGGCGTCGTCGTAGGGGATTGTGATTGCCTTCAGGGCGTCGGATTGGGTGACGCCGACATCATCGACCTGGAACATCTGTCCAATCAAGGCATTTTCCGGGATACCCCCGCCGATCGCCGGCGGGCTGAAGCGCGGATCACGAAACGTTCCGGTCCACTGGTCGGTTGGATCGATCGACGAATTTGCCCAGGTTTCCTTATAGGAGATCAACGTACGGTAGGCCGTGGCGTCGCTGCTTATGCTGTTGCCCCAGCGCGTGCGCCAATACATCTCGTTGCCGCTCCAGAACGCCAGATTCACACCGGCATCGCGGGCTGCCTGGACATTGGCGCGTTGCTGCCCCGACCAATACTCATCGTGCCCGGCGTCGACGTAGAGCTTGTGGTTGAGAAGTAGACTGCCGTAACGGTCTGTATCCACTCCAGCCATGTAGGAGACGTCGTAACCGTTCTGCTCTAGCCAATAGATCGCCGAATATTCGGCGCCGAACAAATAGTCCTGCGGACCAGAAGCGGTTCCGATGCCGCCCCGGGTGGCAATCGGCCGGTTGTAGCTCACCGCATAGGCGCGTCCCGCACCCTGACCTGTCGCAGGACCGTTGCCGCCATAGAAGTTTGCGCCGCCCCACCCGTTATACGCTTGCCACGTTGTGTCAGAGGTCTGAAAGACCACATCGCTCGTGCTGCTGTCGTCTCTTACGATGAAGGGGATATGATTCTCGCCGAACGTTCCGTCCTGCCGTACGAGCTTTGCGATATAGACACCGGATACCGCGTCCGCCGGAATGTTCCAGGATGCGGAAACGGACCAGTTGCCGGCATCAACCAGGCCGGTGGCCGCGTCGCGCAGCGGTGAAGGCTGGTTCTGCACGCCCGTGTGCTGAATGGTGGTGACAAGTCGAGCACCCATGCCGCCATAGTAACCGAGGCGATAGATATCGATCCGGTAGTTTGATGAATTCGTATTGATCTTGAAGTCAACTCTGTTGCCGACGTTGACGCTGATGTCAGTAGCAAAACCTTCGATATTCGAACTGCCGGCGCCGTCGATATCCCAAACGCTTTGTGGGGTTCCCTGCTTCTGATTCTCAAGAACGATCGGGTTTGTAGATGTCGCGGCGGCCGCGAGAAGGTTGGGCGATGCCGTTGTAGTGGCCTGCCGCGCGACAAAGGGCTGCGCGGTGGTCACCGAGCCGGACAGCGTTCCGATTATGCCACTCGACGTCCCCGTACCGGTCTCTATGCCGCCCGGCAGCACGTTTGAACCTGTAACCGGCCGTCCGCCTGGCAGCCAATTTGTAAGCGGCGCAACGTTCTGCAATGACATGTCGGCACTGATGGAGGCTCCCATGACCCCGGCCTGGCCGGTCGCCGCGACAGTTGCTGTCCCGGACACCCGGCTGTTGAGCAACTGGCCGCTCAACTCCACTGGCGCCCCGGCTGCTCTCTGATCGAGCAATCGCGTCGGAGCAACGAAGTAGCCGCAACCGCAAATCTGCGCGACTGCCGGAGGCGTGGAAGATCCAACGATGTCCGGGGACAAGGCCGCCGAGGGAACTCGACCGAGGATGACGAGGGGATTTAACGTCGCTGTATCGGTCGCCGCAGGGACGGGCGTTCGGAGGGCTGCTGTCGAACTTTCAAATCCGGCGTCCGATGCGTCAGTGGATACAGACGCCGCGACGCCTGAGGCGTGCAGGCGCAGACCGTCCACGATGTTCTGCGCCGCGATCGGCGACAGGGACTCGGTTGCGGCGTCCGAATCGGAGGCCTTGGCTTTCGCTCGCAGGAGAGTACGCGGCCAAGTCTGCAATCCGATAGCAACACGGCCCAAGCCAAAATCCTCGTAGAAGGACTTCATGATATCCTCGCGAGCGAGAGGGGAATACGCGTGACGGACGCTGAACTCTGCAGTCTTGACGGCGACGTGGATGCCGAAGCGTCAGCTTTAAAATTTGCGGATGCGCGAAGCGTGGGCCACCGCGCGGTTGCGCCGCCGGTGGCGATGGATCCGAACACCGGCGCGCGCCGGTTCGATAACGCGCAACGTTCGCTGGCAGCGCCAGCACCGCTACTTGTAATGGTTGCCATGACCATAGCACCGCCGGCAAACGTTTAAGCGCATCGAATTAAATGTAAAAATAATCCAGATTAAATATTTAATGTCATTTGTTTTGCGTGTCGAGTCCGAGTTGCAGGGGAGCAACCGGATGTCGAATTTGTCGCAGGTCCAAACGGTGCATAACCGTGGTTAATCCGCGGAACTTCCCGTTTTCGCCCTCACGCCCGCTGGCCGGCACCCGCTTCAGCGAAGGGGCTCGCGGATGCCGTTCGCGGAGTCAGGATAGTGCCAAGGGGGGAACGGGTCGCTAAGGTTGCGCCAGTTCTGGGGTTCGAACCCATTCTCCGAATGGTTGAGGCAGGCATCGAGCGACGATCGGATATGACCTTCGTCCATATCTGACCCGATGAACACCAGCTCCTGACGACGATCGCCCCAGGTGGAGTCCCATCGACTGTCGAGATGTTCCTGAAACTGAGGATGGCTTGGCCAAGTCTGTTTCGGCACTGTCGCCCACCAATAGCCCATGGGCTCGCAACGACGTTGTACCCCGGCAACGGAGAGGAGACCCACCCAATCCGGACGGGTGGCAAGCCAGAAATGTCCTTTGGCGCGTATCACGCCGGGCCAGGGCTTGTTGAGAAATGACAAGAACCTGGCGGGATCGAAGGGACGTCTTTCCCGATAGACGAAGCTGAATATGCCGTACTCTTCGGTCTCCGGCACGTGCAGATCGGGGCTGTGCAGCTCCTTGTGCCAAAGCGGATTTGTTGCGGCCTTTGCTTCATTGAAAAGGCCGGTGTCGAGAATCGCCTTGAGAGGAACGTTGCCGAAGTCGGTCTCGATCTGGCGCGCCTGGGGATTGAGTGCCGCGATCACCTTGCGAATTTCCGCACGCGTCATCTCTGTCACTTCCGATATCTTGTTGATCACGACCACATCGGCAAACTCGATCTGCTCGACCAGCAGATCGACGAGCGTTCGCTGGTCGGATGCATCGCGCAGCTGGCCGCGGTCGCGCAGCAGATCGCGGCTGCTATAGCTCGCGAGCAGGCTCATGGCGTCCACGACGGTAACCATCGTGTCGAGTCTTGCAAGATCGGAAAGGGACACACCAGCTTCGTCGCGAAAAGAGAACGTTGCCGCAATGGGGAGAGGCTCAGCGATCCCGGTTCCTTCGATCAGAAGATAATCAAAGCGCCGTTCTTCAGCCAATCGCCTGACCTCCAGCAGGAGGTCGTCGCGCAACGTGCAGCATATGCAACCATTGCTGAGCTCGACCAGCGTCTCGGTCGTACGCGACAGGTTAGCACCACCGTTGCGGACCAGACTCGCGTCTATATTTAACTGACTCATGTCATTAACGATGACCGCAACGCGCAGGCCCTCGCGATTCCTCAGCGCGTGGTTAAGCAATGTCGTCTTCCCCGCACCCAGAAATCCACTGAGCACGGTGACTGGCAGCCGATGGGCTTCGCTCGCTCTCTCTTTCATAAGCCTTCCTAGCGGATGAGCTGCGGTCCGCTGATGTTTCACGCCAATCCTGCCGCCACTCTCTTACGTGCCGTCGCAGAACATTAAATATTTAATTTCATGTCTAATATTCAGGCCCATTCATGTCAATTAACTCGAGGTGCGGCCAGGACCGGGATGGATGCTGGAATTGCGGACGCCGAAGTGTGGCGGGGCGACTTGGCATCGCGCGAGCGGATATCAAAACTGGACCTACGCCGCTTGCCGGCAGTACATGTGCGATCAAATCGCGCGCCCCCAACGACAGCGTTAATCCGGGAATATCTGGTGCGCGAAGAACCATCTCGGTTGCGCCTAAGCAAACGGTCACATTCAGTAATCCGGTTTTGTTCACCTTGAGAAAAAATTTCGCGCTGCAACAGATGGCATTGCGTCGCGTTTTATGTCCTTTTAAACTGGTAAATGGGAGTATGCCGGCTTCTTCTCTGCCTGTCGGTTTTTTGGCCACTGCGAGAGTTGCGACAAGCGTACACGCGTAAAATTGTCGCAGGCGGAGTGAACCATCATCGATAATCGCCGACTAACGAAAGTGACTATTGCCGACCACCGGTCATTTGTTTGGGTGAGGGGGTCAATAATGAGGAATATTTATAAGTCGAGTGATTGCGTCCTTTGGGATTCCCTTAACGCGATCAAGCAGGCGCAAATTCAGCTTCATCTTTTAAATGGTGAGGGAGCCAACCCAACCGTCATTGCCTCCCGAATTCAACTCTGCGACGTTCTTCTGGGTGAGATTTCGGGCATCCGTACCAGTCTCGCCAGGCACCTCGAGTACACGCGCGGCGCGGCGCCTGTTCAGTTGCACAGCTAAGATATCTCGGCGAACGACGCGCTCAGGAGCGGTGAGCGTTGTCGTCCGTCGCCTTGTCGCTGTCCTCGATCCTGAACTCCTCCAGCTTGCGCCCGGACTGCAGCGCGGCCACGAGCCATCGGGGTTGTTTGCCGCGACCGGACCAGGTTTCGGTTGGCTCCATCGGGTTGCAGTATTTCGGCGGCACTCGTGGATATCTGCGGCGCGGCCGTTCGGCGCCCGGCTCGGAACCTGCACTATCCTGCATCGGCTCGGGCGGATTAAGTTGAGCCAAGCGTTTCTCCAGCTCGAGCTTCTCGGCCGTGATTCTCTCTGACAAAATCTTCGTAATCTCTTCGTGGAGAAGCCAAAGCTCGTCGAAAGTCATCGTCTCTAAATCGGATTTGCGCATCGTGCTCTCGCGACCAATTTGAGCCTGAGCGGGGGCAATTTCTCTACAAAACACACTCTCTGCTCAGGCGATAAAAAAGCGCTGAGCGCCGACGTGAATGGAAGACATTATATGTGACATAAATATTATATCCAATGATTTATTTAATGCTTGATAATTCGTTTTTTATTGGCAAGCTATAGCGGAATTTCAGGCGATCCGCGGAGTTTAAATAGATAAATAATTGTGCGGAAATGTGGTTTAAGTTGGTATTGTAAGGGTTTGAGAAATGGACCGTATTGAGCTTCCCCTCTGCCATCTTCATGAGACCGTCAGTCGCTTTGTCGTCCCTTCCGCCGCCCTGCGGGATATTCGCGCCTTGCAGGCCCAGATCGAGCTTCGACGTCTCGCCCTGAGGGATATCGAGGTAATTCGCTGCCGGTTACGGCCGCTCATGCGCCGGAGAAGCAAGCGGGTCATCCCGAGCCTGCGGAAGAGGCATGGGAGGCGATTACGTCAGGCGCCGGCGTTCCGCGCCCGGGGTCTGCGCGAGTCCTGCGCCGTGTAGCCCCTCAAATTCGGTAACATATCTTATTGCGGGTTACCCTCGGCTGTTGCAGCTTCTGCAATAGGCTGTGGGTACATAAATGTATGCATGGCTGATTTATCCAGAACTTGCATTGGAACTTTTTGGTATTCCCCTTGATTAATAATGAACGAGGCCATATGACAGCCGATTATTAAGGCGGAACCGCGGGACGACCATGTCGGCGAAAGAAATCGAACTAAAGTCCATGTCTTTAGATGATCTCTGGTCACTTCATGAAGAGATCAGCGGGATATTGTCGGCCCGGATCGAAGCGGAAAAGCGCGAACTTGAGAAGCGGCTGGCGGTTCTTAGCCGGGGTGTGGGTGGCGCGCGCGAGTCGGATGATGCGCGAACGCTCCAGGGCGGGAAGCCGCGGCGGAAGTATCCGAGAGTGCTGCCGAAATACCGTAATCCGAAGACCTCCGAGACTTGGTCGGGCCGTGGCAAGCTGCCTCGGTGGCTTGTCGCCGCGATGAAATCAGGAAAGAAAATCGAAGAGTTTCGGATCAGCGAGAGCGGTTCGAAAGGCCGGCAGCGCGCCTGATCCTGGACGAAGTTCTGGATCACAAATCCTCGATATCTGGTCGGTGCAAACGGCAACTCGGGAGAGGCATGCGGCGCATGCCCTCGTGGACCTAGTCATTCCTGCAGTCATTCGCGCAACCATTGCCGGAACAGCTTGAGCAGGCTCTAGAATGCGTTGCGCGCTCGCAATACCTCCAATGGGGTCCGAACGAGAATGGCGAGATCCAGTCGTAAACTCCAGTTATCGATGTACCACAGGTCGTATTCGACGCGTTGTTCGATCAAGGCCGTTGTGGGCGTCGGGCCGCGGCAGCCATGGATTTGCGCCCAACCCGTGAGGCCGGGCTTGACCCGCCGCCGGAACGCGTAATGTTGGACCGCCTTATCGAACTGGCTGTCGTGCGCCATCGCGTGCGGTCGCGGTCCGATCAGAGACATGTTCCCTTCCAGGACATTCAGGAGCTGCGGTAGCTCGTCTATGCTCGTCCTGCGGAGCCACTTGCCAATCCGGGTCACGCGGCTGTCGGCGGGCCCGGCTTGGGTGATCGAGGGTCCGTTCTCCAGCACACGCATGGTGCGAAACTTGTAGATCGCAAAGCACCGGCCGTTGAAGCCGCAGCGTTGCTGCCTGAAAAGGACGGGGCCGGGCGAGTCGAGCCTGATGATGACGGCGACGAGCGCAAGCAGCGGCGCCAACATGACCAAGCAAATTCCGGCGCCGATCAGATCAACGCATCGCTTGGCAGCGCATTCAATTGGGGTCAGAGGCCCGCGCTGCACCTCAACGCCTATGGCGCTTCCAAGATCTCGGGTCGGTCGCGCGAACATCTCCGATGCAGCCCCGACCGGAACGAAGACGACCGGAAACGGCAAGACCCTCAGTTCGGCCACGAACTCGCGCAATTCGCACCATCGGTTCGGATCCGCTTCCACAACGATCTGTTCGATGTCGAAGCCGCGCGCGCGCTCGACTACGAGGTCGCTAAGCCGCTTGCGGTAGCTTGAACTGGCGCCGGGCCGAGGCAGGCTGAAATGCCCAGCCAAGCGAAACCCCAGTGCCGTGAGCGCCTGCGCCAGCCCGGTGTCCTGCGATGGCGCCTGGTCCGCGATCAGCACCACATTGCCGCCGGAAAATTTTCGGTCGGTGAGGCCTTTCGACAGCAGGGCTCTCATGATGACCCGATGTCCGATCAGCATCGCCAAGCCGACAATGGCAAAGGCCACGCCGGCGCCGCGGGAGAGTTCGGCACCGATGTTGAGGGCGCCGACGGCCGCGCTGAGCAGAACGAAGACGAAAATCCACGAGAGGCAAACGGCGTGGACCTGACGGCGAAGCGCAAGAAGCTCAGGCGGCCTGTACATGCCTCGCATCTTCAGCAGGGAAACGCAAAGCGCCGAGACGACGATCGCGGAACCTATCGCTTTACTGACATCAGCTGAGGTTCCGCCCACATGGAGCCGGTAAAGCAGTGTGGAAAGAATGCTGGCGATCACGATGATCGCGACATCGCTGCAGGTCGCGAACAACTCAATGGAGCGATAGCGGATCGGCCATCTTCGTCCGGACTTCAGCGTTGGGCTGAAGCTACGAGCGATAAACTCGCCATCGACGTCCGCTGCAATATTGCGGGTTATGAAATTCATGGCTGGCTTGAAATGATCACGGGGTGGCCCGTCTTAACCATTATTTAATCTATAATAATGCGTTAAATGGAGCAAGAATTAATTGCGAGATTAAATGAATTTAAATGGCCGGTCTTTTCCGGGCGCACTCCGTTCGCGCGTCGCCAGAGCGGTTCCTGTATCCATCGCGCGTCCGCATCAGGATGCATCGGACGACAAACGATGGAGCCTTCTCCCGGAGCCCCAGGACGGCGCGGCGACGTGGCGCATCGAGGCTCGCCTGGCGCGTAAGCTCGCTGATCGTGCAGAATCAATGGCAGATGCTGCGCGCGATCAGTTGCAAGCGGGCGCTTCCTCGCTCCGCATCGCCGGCCCGGAGCCTCCTGATCAGGGGACGCATGATCTCCTCCCGGAGATCATGCCGTGCCGGCAGCGTCGCCGGGCATAAGCCCGCCGAATCAACGAGTGATCGCTGGTGAGGTAACTGTGACGGATGGTGAAGTAATTGGGGTCGGTGTCGTGATCACCGTGCTTGGTTGGCCCGCGGTGGCAGCCTTGAGAGCGTAGCCGTTGGTCGCGTAGATGATCGGGTCGTTTGCCGTGGCCATGATCGTTCGCAGGAAATTCAGGAACTTGGTGGTTTCGACGATAGGGGAGTTGGACGTGTAGATAACGTCCTTGTTCCGCATTTCGAAGGTTTGAGCGAGGAAATAACCCGAAGGATCGCGGAAATTGATCAGATAAATGACGGGAATGATCGGGCCTTTGAACGGCCTGCAGTCGACGCCCATTTGCTGGGCTACTTCGCGCGTCTCACCGCGATACAGGAAGACCGACGACGGATCGGCCAATCCGTCGTTCATGCCACCCTGCTTGCCCACGGCCTCGGCCAGCGAGATCCGCCACGCATCGAACTTGAATTGCCCCTGAAGGCCGGACGCGCCGAACGCGACGAATGTCTGCGGCTGGCTGTAGAGATAGATGACGTCGTTCGGCAACACGTAGATGTTGTTGGAAGGCTCGTACATCAATGCGCCGAACGGCACGCTTGCCCGGTGTCCCTTGCGCTCGAGCGATACCCACATGTCATAGCCCTGCGTGATAGGTCCGCCGGCGCGGGCGACGGCGTCGATGATGCGCTCGGGGGCCGGGCTCGCACGAAAGCGGCCGGCGGCGCGCACGTCGCCAAGCACGCTGACCAGTGACGTGTTCTGCTCCGCCACGGCCACGACGACCTGCGGTTCGAGGGCTCGGCCCTTGAGCTTGTCCACGATGTCATCCCGGATTTCGGATGGGGTGCGGCCCAGCGCCCGGATCGTGCCAGCGTACGGAACGGCGATATAGCCCCTCTCGTCCACCGCCTGGTTTGGAACCGTCACGAAGTTGCCGGCGCGGACGCCGGCGTCCGATGTGAACAGGCCGCCGGCCGCGGACTCGAAGATGGTGATGCTGACGGTGTCGCCTATGCCGAAGCGGAACGCCTTCGCCGGTGCCTTGTCGGCAAAAGCCGAGGACAACCTCGGCGTATAGCGGCCGAGAACTTCGACAACCTCCGGCGTCAGCTTGACCAGGGCGTAAGGCAGAACGGCTGGCTCAAGGCCTTCCGACGCCGTGCGAACGTCGGTCGCCAGCGGGCCGGATCCAGGCGTCATAATACACCCGGCACAAGAGAGTGCCAGGAGACCAGCAACGATCCTCCCGCATGTTTGCAACGCACTAATGACTGAAATCCCCAAGTCGTCCCACACTGACAAAGTACATCAATGCGCGATTCAGGCCAACGAATCATCGCATTAACCTGAACGCAGTTGGTTCTTGTTGCCGATATGCAACATGGTGACTCGGGTTCGGCGGGGGCCCGATCCTGGACAGCGCATTGAATCCGTTTAGTTAGATGCGGTCAGGCCATAACGCACGTAGTGATCGTCGCGGTAGTAGTCGCTGCGGTGCGTGTCGTAGCGGGACATCATCTTGATGTCGGTCTTGTTGAGAACCGCGCCAATCAGACACTCGTGGATATTGGGAGCAGTGTGCAGCGCGTGCTTGACGACCTCGACCTTTGTCTGCCCCCATTCCACCACCAGGACGAAGCAGTCGACGAAGGTTGTTGTTAAGCGAACATCGACCAGTGGGGTCAGTGGCGGAAGATCGACGATGACATAGTCATAGGCCGATCTTAGCTGATCAAACAGTTTGCGCATCGAATCCGCTGCCAGCACCTCGCTGGTGTGGAGCACCGGTGTCCGGCTGACGGCGGGGAGGAATGCCAGATTGGTTTTCGGATCGCGCCAGATCGTCTCCTCGATCTGCCTGCCGTGACTGACGACGTCTACGATGCCTGTCGTGGCGTTCGCGGCGAGACTGGCGGAAAGCGACGGGTTTCGAAGGTCGCAATCGACGACGATGACGCTCTTGCCGCTATGGGCGATGAGCTGGGCGAGCGAGGCTGCGATCGTCGTCTTACCCTCGTTGGGCAGGGCCGAGGTGATGCCGATCACCTGATTGGAGGCTTTGCTGGGATGGAGGTCTATGGCGAGTTTGATTGCCCGGATCGACTCCGCGTATCGGGACAATGGCTTGCCGATGACGGTCCTGTGAAATGTCGAGCCGGTGGAAATCTTTCGCTGCCGCATGTCATGATCGGAGTTCCATGACGTTGCCTTTGCGGTCGACGAGCGCTTTTCGGCCCGCAATGCCGGCACCAGGGACACGCATGGTAATCCCAGCGTGGTTTCGATCTGCGATGAGGTACGGAAGACGCGATCCATCATTTCCCTGAACAGGCCAAGCCCCAAGCCCAGCGCAAGTCCACCGCATAGACTTAGCGCCATCACCAAAGCGCTTTTCGGTTTGCTCTTGCTCTGCGGTGGCATGGCCGGATACATCACCCGCGCCGGTGCGATGGGAAAACTTTCCTGCTGGGCCGTGCCGACGTAACGTTGCAGAAATGTATCGTGCAGGCTGCGCAAGCTTTTTGCCTTGCTCTCCAACTCGCGTATCGTAATTTCGGCCATGTTGGTCGATCGCGATTGCTCTACCGCCTCGGATAGTCGCTTCTCGATCTCCTGCTGTCGCTGCTTGGCTACCTCGAGTTCGCTCCGACTCGTCTCCGCGTACCTCCTGACTTCATCGAGGATCGAGCCGCGGACCTCACGCATACGATTCCGCAAATTGACGACCGCGGCGTGGTCGCGGCCAAAGCGCGGTCCCCACTCGGCGACGCGTCGTTCGAGTTCAAGATATTGTTGGCGAAGATTGTTGATGATGGGGCTGCTGAGTGCATCCGTGCCCGCTGCATCCAGATTGCCGATCGATGACGAGTTCCCCGGGTTGGCTTCCAGGATGGCTTCGTAGCGATTTAACTTGGCCAAGGCCTCGGACGTTTGGGCGCGAGCCGCGACCAACCGGCTGTTGAGCTCGGAGACCTGCTGCTCGTCGATGGGCCTTCCTCCGGCGGAAACGAGGTTGTTCTTAGACTTGTAGGCACTCACCGCGCGCTCGGCCGCGAGCGCCTGCTCTCCGAGCTCCCGCAGCCTTTCCTGCATCCAATCCCGTGTCCGGCGGTTTGTCTCCAGCCTTGCTTTCTCCTGGTCGGCAAGATACGCGCTCGCGATTGCGTTGGCGATCTCGGCCGCTCGTACCGGATTGCTTGAACTGAAGCCGATGTCGATGAGGTTGCTGAGATTGATCCGGTTAACTGTGACGCGGTTCTGAAACGCCGTGATGATGCCGTCCTGCGGCTCGGTTGGTGATGGTAGGGGCGGATCGTTCGGTTGAGACGACCCAAATCCACCACGAACGCGCTGCCACATGGAGGGCAGCGAGTTTGGCGGTTGATTGAAATCGGGGTCATCGGCGAGGTTAAACTGGCTGATAATCTGGACTGCCATCCCTCTCGATTTCAGGACCTCTACCTGAGTTTCGAATACATTGCGATCGAAGGCCGGATCAACTAGGGCCGATTGCTGCTGGATGAATTGCGCCGTCCTCGCATTTTCAAGTAGGACCTGGACCTGGGCTGTATAGGTCGGCGGCGTGATCCGCAGGTAGATCAGGCCGGCAGTCGTTCCGAGTGCGGCCGCCAGAGCAACTACCACGCACTGACGTCGCAGGAATGCCTGGGCAGTATCAATTAGTTCGCCAATGCCGCCGCCCTCTCCTTCAGGGTCTTGGGTCAGGCCGCGGCTTCGATCAGTTCGCAGCATATTGCTCTGGAGCATTCGTTTTTTTCGCCTCCGCCACCTGTAAATTTTGCCGGGCCGGGGTGAGCACAAGTCTGGTGGGGCCGCGGGAATGTCCAGGCTTCAAATAAATACACTAGAAAATGCTGTTCGTCCAAATTAAATATGCAATGATAAATTTGAGGGCTGTTCGTGGAAGCTATGGTCGGCGACGTGTCGGCTGGCGGATATTAATAGTAAAATGTCCGATAATTGACGCCGGGAGGCGCTGGCGTGGCGATTTCGTCGAACTTCTTGGAGGAAAATGCACGCTCGATGCCCGCTTCATGATCAAGTTCAAGCTCCGTCCTTGGGGACCTGGTGCTTTGATTAATAATGGAGAATAATATATTTTGTGAATATGCTATAATTAATTGACTTTTTAATTGCGGAGACTTTTATTCATGACCCTGATATCCGGATCGGCCATTTCGGGTGGTTCAGGTGGTCGGATATGCCGAGACATGACCGAGCGGTGCATTTTGCATTTTATGACCCCGATGCTCCCTGCATTCCAGTCGCCCGGCAGTCCGTGGAGGCCAGACCGCGATCATAGCAACAGCCGCCGTTCGGTTTTCGATCGAGCGGCCGTCCCGCGTCAGTGACTATCGTAAGCGTCGATCCCGTGGCTGCAGGTCGACGCCGGATTTAAGCCGAAGCTCGCAGCATTGGAGGCTTTGATGCACGCCGAACTCTATACTGATGGAGTGGACGAGATCACCATTGGTGGGTCGATCGTCCGTGTCGATCTGGTCAGCCTTTCGCCGACCGAACGCGACGCCAACAATGCGCCGAAGAAGGTGTTCCGGCAAAGGCTGATCTTTTCCGTGGAGTCGTTCGCGAACTCGGTCGAGGTGATGCAGAACGCGCTGCAGGGGTTGGTCGACGCTGGCGCGGTGCGGCGCAACCCGCCGAAAGGACAGGCCGGCCAGGCCCCGACCACTTCGACGGATCGCGAACCGCCCAACAGCCCACGGTCCCCCAATGCCTCAAGCAATTTCCGTTGAAGCCGACCTCACGGGCGCGGAAGCGTCGCCCGTGAACGCCGACGAGACCTTGCGCCCGGCCTTGCGGACAGAACTTGAATGTCTCGCAAAGATCGCCGCCTATCATGGCGTCGATCTGCCGTTTGAGCGGCTCAAGCACAGCTACGCCGTCGACGGGGTCCCTGTCTCGGCAACGCGACTGTTGCGCATGGCGAAGGAAGCGGGCATGCGCGCAACGCGCACGCAGCTTGACTGGGGTGCGCTGTTTCGGTTGGGAGAGGCTTATCCGGCTCTGCTCCGACTTTCGAACGGCAACTGGATCGTCGTTCTCGCGGCAGGGCAGGGAGCCGATGGTGCGGAAGCGGTTAGCGTGTTCGATCCGCTCGCCGAGCGCCGGGACGAGCCTCTGATCGTCGACAGGGATACGTTCTGCGCCCGATGGAGCGGCGACGCCATCCTGATCAAGCGCGAACGGCTCGCGTCGGACCATCGGCCGGCGTTCGGGCTGCGCTGGTTCATCCCCGAACTGGCCCGTCAGTGGCGCCTGTTTGTCGACGTCGCGATCGCCGCCATTATGCTCTATGCACTGGGGCTCGCGACACCGATCTTCTTCCAACTCGTCATCGACAAGGTCCTTGTGCACGAGAGCTTCACCACGCTCTATGTGCTGGCCGCTGGTGCGACTGCCGCGCTAGCGTTCGACGCGATATTCGGCTTTCTGCGGCGCTATCTTTTGCTCTATGCGACCAACAAGGTCGATATCCGGGTGGCAACCAAGACCTTTGGTCACCTCCTTGGCCTGCCCGTGACGTTCTTTGAGCACATTTCGGCCGGCGTGCTGGTAAAGCACATGCAGCAGGCGGCGCGAATTCGCGAGTTCCTGACCGGTCGCTTGTTCCTGACCACGCTCGACGCGCTGTCGCTATTCGTCTTCCTCCCGGTGCTGGCGTTCTACAGCATCAAATTGACATGCATGGTGCTGGCCTTCACCGCCGCGAGCGGTCTGGTCGTCGCGCTGCTGATGGGACCGTTCCGGCGCCGTCTCTATAATCTGTACCAGGCGGAAGGCGCGCGGCAGGCTCTGTTGGTCGAGACTGTGCACGGCATGCGCACGGTGAAGTCGCTGGCAATGGAGCCGCTGCAGAGCAGGGTCTGGGACGATCGCTGCGCGCAGTCGGTGACGATGCGGTTTGGCGTCGAGAAGATTTCTGCCGCCGCCCAGTCGATTACCGGATTTCTTGAGAAGATGATGACGCTCGGCATCATCTCGCTCGGGGCGCTCGACGTCTTCAGCGGCGAGATGACCATCGGCGCGCTGGTCGCCTTCAACATGCTGGCAGGGCGCGTGTCGGGACCGCTGGTCCAGTTGGTGACCATGGTTCATGAATATCAGGAAGTCGCTCTGGCGGTGAAGATGCTGGGCGAGGTGATGAACCAGAAGCCCGAACGCGATGGTAATCGCGAGGGGCTGCGGCCCGACTTCGCCGGCAAGATCGAGTTCGAGAATGTCTCGTTCCGTTACGGATCGGAAGGCGCGCCGGCGCTGGACGACGTCTCGTTCTCAATCGCCCCGGGATCGATATTCGGGATTGTCGGCCGAAGCGGCTCCGGCAAGACGACGCTAACGCGGCTCATTTCCGGGATGTATCCGGTGCAGCAGGGTCTGCTGCGCGTTGACGGATACGACTCGAGGGAGCTCGATCTCGCTCACCTGCGCCAAAATCTCGGATTGGTCTTGCAGGATAATTTCCTGTTTCGCGGTACAGTTCGCGACAATATTGCCTGCGTGAAGCGCGATGCGACCTTTGCAGAGGTCGTCCGCGCAGCCCAGCTCGCAGGGGCCGATGAATTCATCGAACGGCTCCCGCGCGGTTTCGACACCATGCTCGAGGAGGATGCCTCGAACCTCTCGGGCGGGCAGAAGCAGCGCCTCGCGATCGCCAGGGCGCTGATCGTCAATCCACGCATCCTGATTCTGGACGAGGCAACAAGCGCGCTCGATTCCGAAAGCGAGATGATCATACGGCGCAATCTGCGCCGTATCGCCGAGGGGCGCACCGTCATCATCGTCTCGCACCGGCTGTCCATGCTCGCAGACGCGAACCAGATACTGGTGATCGACCGAGGCCGAATCGTCGACGTGGATCATCACGACCGGTTGCTATCGAAGTGCATGATTTACCGGCATCTCTGGAACCAGCAGACGAAGCAGATCGCATGACCAAGCCCGAGAAATCACGCGGCGATGCAAACGCTCTGGTGCGGACGACCGATCGCCGGCGGCGCCGGCTATTCCGGCCCAACAGCCGCCGGCCGCCAGTAGTGACGGAATTCCAATCCGACGCGATCGAAGTCGAGCATCGGGCGCCGCCGCGGATCGCCCGCGTGACGCTCTATTGCGTTCTGGCTCTGATACTCACCGCGATCGGCTGGGCGGCAGGATCGCAGGTCGACATGATCGTGACGGCGCAGGGCAAGCTGGTCACCACACGGCCCAATATTGTCGTCCAGCCGCTCGAGACCTCTGTCATCCGCGAGATCCACGTCAGGCCGGGCGACCGGGTCAATCGCGGCGACCTGCTGGCGACGCTCGATCCGACATTTTCGCAGGCGGATCTCGACCAGTCGAGCAGCAAGGTCGCCGTCTTCAATGCGGCAATCAACCGTCTAAGGGCTGAACTGGATGGCAATGAATATCTGGTCGGCGACTCCGTCAACGCCGAAGAAGTGCTGCAGCGCAAGATGTTCCTGCAGCGCAAAACTTTCTATGATGCCCAGATGCAGAACTACGACGCGCAGATCGCGTCGGCACGTGCCAACTTGAGGACTGCGCAAAACGAAGAGACTGTGCTGGTTCAGCGGCTCGAAACGATGAATTCGATCGAGACCATACGCACGAAGGCGATGGAGAAGGAAGTGGGCTCCAAGCTCAATTTGCTGCTCTCGCACGATGCTCGCCTCGATGTGGAAAGCAATCTGGCGCGCGTCCGCGGCAATATCGCCGACAATGCGCATCGCGTCGAAAAATCCCAGTCGGATCAGAAGGTCTTCGCAGAGGATTTTCGCAAGACGTCATATCAGGATCTCGTCGAAACGCTGGCGAAGCGAGATAGCGCTGCAGAAGACCTCAAGAAGGCCGAGCTCCGCCGGCAGTTGATCGTGCTGAGGGCCCCGGCCGACGCGATCGTGCTTGAGATCGCCAGCCGAACCATCGGGTCGGTCGTCCGCGAGGCGGAGACGCTGTTTGTGCTCGTTCCCCGCGATGTCCCACTGCAGGCCGAGGTCAATGTCGAGGGCAGGGACGTCGGCCAGATTTCCGTCGGCCAGCCCGTTCGGATCAAGTTCGACGCTTTTCCATTCCAGAAATACGGGACAGCCAAAGGCGAGGTACGCGTCATCAGTCAGGACGCGTTCTCGCCGGATCCCAAAGTCGAAGGTGCGCACCGCGCGACCGCCCCCTATTACCGCGTATTGGTCGATTTGTCCGACACGCACCTTCGGCTGCCGGCGGAGCGCGCCCAGTTTATCCCTGGCATGGCGGTGACTGCCGAACTGAAAGTCGGGCGGCGCAGCGTAATCTCCTATTTCCTCTATCCATTACTTCGCGGGTTCGATGAAGCTATCCGCGAATACTAGTTGCAGACACAGGTTGCATAACATCGGTCATTTCTAGTCGCATCTAATAAATCGAGGATATTTCATGCAAGATAGTCGCGTTGGCATAGGCGTTGTAGGATACGGCTATTGGGGGCCAAATCTTGTACGCAACTTCGTCAGCAACCCATCCGCTCGCCTCGTTGCGATCGCCGATCTCGATCCGGGGAAGCTTGCGGCGAGCACACGCCTCTACCCGGGCGTAGCTACCACTGACCGCTACGAGGACTTGCTCAGGGATCCGAGCATCGATGCGATCGCGATCGCCACGCCGGTCCGAACGCATTACGAGTTGGCGCTCGCAGCCCTCAAGGCCGGCAAGCACGTTCTGGTAGAGAAACCGCTGGCGCCAAGCGCGGATCTGGTGCGTCGACTTATCGACGAGGCCGATCGGCGAGGGTTGACGCTGATGGTCGACCACACCTTCCTCTATACGCCGGCGGTTCAGAAAATCCGCGAACTGGTGCTTAAGGAAGAACTCGGCGAGATCTATTATTACGACAGCACGCGCTCGAGCCTTGGCCTGTTCCAGAGCGATGTGAACGTCATATGGGACCTTGCGGTCCATGATGTCTCGATCATTCAGTATATCTTGAACGAGGACCCCGTGGCTGTCTCGGCGACGGGATCTTGCCATGTGGCCGGCACGCCGGAGAACATGGCGCATATCACGCTGTTCTTCGATAGCAAGTGCGTGGCTCATGTCAGCGTCAACTGGCTCTCCCCCATCAAGGTCCGTCAAACTTTTGTCGGCGGCAGTAAGAAGATGATTGTCTATGACGATCTCGAGCCGACCGAGAAGATCAAGGTCTACGATAAGGGCATCACGTTGAGCGAATCATCCGAGAAGGCGCATCAGTTCCGAATCGGCTACAGAGCCGGAGATATGTGGGCGCCGAATATTTCCACCAAGGAGGCACTGCAGAGCGAAGTAGAGCACTTCACCGATTGTGTGCGTACTGGCAACCGGCCGGTTTCCGACGGCCTTTCCGGGCTGCGGGTGATCGAGGTGCTCGAGGCCGCGTCGCGTTCAATCGCCGAGCAGGGGAAGCCTGTCCTGCTGCAGCGGCGGAGCGGGATCAGAGAGGGCGTTAGGGCGACGGCTTGATGACGTGCAGCAGGTGAAACAAGCTGGCTATAAGCCATCGATTGGTTCGCGATGAGCACCGTCCAACGTTCTATCCTGTTTTCCGCGATCGAGCGCTATGCGAGCCTGTTGCTATTCCTCGTCTCGACTGCGGTTCTGTCCAGGCTCCTCACTCCCAAGGAGTTCGGGATCTACGCAGTCGTCGGCGCTATCACCTCGGTAGTTGCGGGCTCGTCTCAAGAGTTTGGTGGCGCCAATTATCTCATCCAGAAGGCGTCGCTATCGGAAGAAAATACCCGAACCGCGTTTACGATCACCTTTGGTCTCTCGGTCGCGATCGGTGCGGCCCTTTACTTGCTGGGTGACGTATTGGGGACGCTGTTCGGCGAGGACACCTTAAAGGCTGGCATCGCAGTCGCCGCACTGAACTTCGTGATCACGCCATTCTCGATGACGATCATCGCGCTGCTCCGTCGAAATATGCAATTCGGCGAGATTGCCACCAGCAACTTAGCAGGAAATTTTGCGACCGTTGTCACGTCGATAGCGCTGGCGGCGATGGGATACAGTTACCTTGCGCCGATCTGGGGCATGATCGTCGGAAGTGTCGCACAGACGGCGTATTTGATCGCAAGACGCCGTGATGTGCGAATATTCATCCCATCGTTGACCGGCTACCTGGATGTGGTTCGGTTCGGCCTCTACTCGAGCGGTGTTGTCCTGATCAACCTGGTCTACAATTCAGCGCCTCAAGTGTTTCTGGCTCGCGTATTGGATTTCGCTGCCGCAGGCTTGTACAGCAGGGCTACCAATGTCACTCAGGTCTTCGACAAGCTGGTCATTCAGGTCGTCAGTCCCGTGATCATGCCAGCCATTTGCGGGCAGACAAACGCTGGGGGAGACCTCAAGCGCATTTATCTCCACGCGATCTCGCTCCTCAGCGTCCTGCAATGGCCATTCCTAATCCTGATGGCGGTGATGGCGAAACCGATCATCTCCGTTTGGCTTGGACAGTCCTGGCTTGAGGTGGTTCCGCTGGTTCGTGTGCTGTGCCTTGCCTATCTTTCGCTGTTCGCGGCCTGTCTTACGTATCCCGTTCTCGTCGCCGCGGGCAGCGTACGCGACGCGCTGATTTCGTCAATGATTTCCTTGCCGCCGTCATTACTGCTGATATGCGGCGCTTCGTTCTTCGGTGTTGAAGCAGTAGCAGCGGCGACTTTAGTAACGTTGCCGTTCCAGGCCGCTGTGGCGATCTACTTCGTCGGCCGGCATCTCGATCTGCGGGCGACCGACATTGTCCGCGCAACATGGAAGAGCGGCATCGTGGCTCTGTGCAGCGGGGCTTCGGCAGCGATATGGGCGCCACTTGTCGATTACGGTGTTATCGGATCCGTGGCCGGCATTTTTGCTGCCTTTGCGATGGCAGCGGGAGCGTGGCTTGCCGCACTGATTGGTGTGCAACATCCGTTGTTGCCGCTTGTAAGGACCGAGGCCGACAAGGTGCTATTTAGAGTATGGCGCTTGAAAAGGCCCCGTCGTCGGTCCTGCCGTCCGATCGGATCGTGACGCTTGTTGAGGACGCTTTTTGACGCTCAGGAGAAGGTGTGATGCCCATTGCCAAGGACGTGCAACTCGGTCGGGACGTCCGAATATTCCATCCGGATCTCGTCAATCTCTACGGCTGCTCGGTCGGCGACGACACGCGGATCGGAACTTTTGTCGAAATCCAGGTGGGCGCGAACATCGGCGCACGTTGCAAGATTTCCTCGCACAGCTTCATCTGCGAGGGCGTGACCATCGAGGACGAGGTCTTCATCGGCCACGGGGTGATGTTCACCAACGACAAATATCCGAGAGCAACCACGGAGGACGGCAAACTCCAGGGGCCCGCGGATTGGAAGGTGGAACCTACCCGCATCGGCAGAGGCGCATCCATCGGTTCCAACGCCACTATTCTCTGCGGCGTCACGATCGGCGCCGGGGCTATCGTCGGTGCCGGCGCAGTGGTGACGAGGAACGTTCCGGCGCGGGTTGTCGTTGCCGGAGTGCCGGCGCGACCCATCTCGTCCGACGAAACCCGTCGCAAGGTGACCAGCGCTCCCGGCCGTTAATCAATCGTCGCATTAAATGCAAATAACATGCGGAAGACTATTCTAATTGTGCTTATTATATGATTTAATGTACTCGTAA
Source organism: Bradyrhizobium sp. LeoB3 (assembly GCF_055456055.1). Classification (NCBI taxonomy): domain Bacteria; kingdom Pseudomonadati; phylum Pseudomonadota; class Alphaproteobacteria; order Hyphomicrobiales; family Nitrobacteraceae; genus Bradyrhizobium; species Bradyrhizobium sp. LeoB3. The sequence goes on along the minus strand of NZ_JBVBEF010000007.1, from coordinate 14,540 downwards.
ATAAATAATTTAAATCGATTTACGGGTCGGCCCGACCCTAAGAGGACAGCGTCTTGGTACCTTTTCTGGATCTGAAAGCCCAATATCGCGCGATCAAACCACAAGTCGATGCCGCGGTCGCCCGTGTCATCGAGAGTGCCCAGTTTGTGCTGGGGCCGGAGGTCACGACCTTCGAGGATCGCTTTGCAGCCTATTGCAGGGTCGATCACTGTCGTGCGGTCAACAGCGGGACTTCGGCCTTACACCTTGCGTTACTCGCGGCTGACATCGGACCGGGCGATGAAGTGATCACGGTGTCGATGACGTTCGTCGCCACGACCGCAGCGATTCTGTACAGCGGAGCCAAGCCGGTCTTCGTCGATGTCGATCCGGTCACGTGGACGATGGACCCGGCCTTGATCGAAGCCGCCATCACGCCGCGAACGAAGGCGATTCTTCCTGTGCACTTGCACGGACTGATGGCCGACATGGATCCAATCGTGGAAATCGCGCGCCGCCACGGACTTGTCGTCATTGAGGACGCCGCGCAGGCGCATGGCGCCGAATATAAGGGCCGGCGTGCCGGCTCCATTGGAGACCTCGGCTGCTTCAGCTTCTATCCCGGTAAGAATCTGGGCGCGTATGGCGAGGGCGGGGCAGTAGTCACCAACAACCCGGACCTCGCCCGACGAATCTCGCTGCTCCGCGATTGGGGGCAGGAATCCAAATACAATCACGTTGTTCCAGGCTACAACTTCCGCATGGACGGTATTCAGGGCGCGGTCCTGAACGTCAAGATGGAGCACCTTGAGTCCTGGACAGAGGCGCGCCGGGCGGTGGCCTCGCAATATGATCGACTGCTCGCGGAATTTCCGTTCGAGGGGCCGCAACCACCGATTCACAGCCGGCATGTCTATCACGTCTACGCGGTCAGACTTCCTCGCCGCGACGCCGCGCTGAAGGTTCTGCACGACGGAGGGATTGGCGTCGGCATTCACTACCCCGTTCCTGTTCATCTGCAGAAGGCCTACGCGAAACTTGGCTATCGCGAGGGCGGCTTTCCCGTGACGGAACGACTAGCCAATGAATTTCTATCGCTTCCGATTTATCCGGAATTGCAGCCTGGCCAGATCTCGGACGTCGTTGCTCAGCTGCAGAAGGCCGAACTCCTCGAGGCCGCTTAAGGCATCTCGGTCGAAGCAGAGCGTCTTGCATGTCGGCTTGCCGAGCCCAACAAACAGGAGAGCATGTTGGCTGATCTGAAGGGGAAACGGATTCTGGTTACGGGTGGGGCCGGTTTTATCGGCTCGCACATCATTGACGTGCTGTGCGACGAAGGGTGCCTCGAAATCGTTGCGCTTGATAACATGGTGAGAGGACGGCCAGAAAATCTTCAGCGCGCCGCCTCGCGCGGTCCAGTGCGCCTCGTCCACGGCGACATCCGCGATGGCAAGCTCATGGAGGCGCTGGTGCAGGCGGCCGACATCGTTTTTCACCAGGCCGCACTCCGCATCACCCACTGCGCCGCCGAGCCGCGCTTGGCCATGGAAGTCATGGTCGACGCGACGTTCGATCTGCTCGAATTGTGCGTCAAGCACGATGTCGAAAAGGTCATCGCCGCTTCCTCTGCATCGGTGTACGGCATGGCGGAAGAGTTTCCTACGACGGAACGCCAGAATCCGTACAACAACCGTACCCTTTATGGGGCGGCAAAGGCCTTCAACGAAGGGCTGCTCCGCACCTACAACGACATGCACGGGCTCGATTACGTCGCCTTCCGCTATTTCAACGTCTATGGCGAACGCATGGACATCCATGGCCGCTACACGGAGGTGCTGATCCGCTGGATGGAGCGGCTGCAAGCCGGCCTGCCGCCGATCATCTTCGGCGATGGCCAGCAGACGATGGATTTCATCCACGTTCGAGATGTCGCCCGCGCCAACGTTCTGGGCGCAAAAGCGAAGATCTCGGACCAGGTGTTCAATGTGGCGAGCGGTACCGAAACCAGCTTGTTGCAGCTCGCCACGGCCCTTGCTTCTGTCATGGGGCATCGCGACCTGGCGCCGGAATTCGCGCCGGAGCGCTCGGTCAATCCGGTACCGCGGCGTCTGGCCTCGACCGCGAATGCGGAGCGCCTGCTCGGCTTCCGCTCGAGCGTGACGCTCGAACAGGGACTGGCCGATCTTGTGACATGGTGGCGAGACGAGCGCGGATCGTTCGCGGTCCGTCAGAAAGAAGCGGTGGCATCGTGATGCCGATCGCACTGCCGCTGGTTGCCGATGAAGGGGCGGATGCGGCTGTGCTGTCGCCCCCAATCTCGCAAGGCCGGCAGGCGCCACCTCCGAGCATGATTTGGCCGCGCTTCATCTGCCCTACGCCTGCGCAAGGTCATGGCCCTGTGAGGTTGAAGGACTGCCATGAGGCTGCCGAACCTGTGACAGCCTCAAGGATGTACCCAAATTGATTTTCCAACCCGGCTAGCCATGATTTCGATCGTCGTTCCGGCCCATAACGAGAGCTCCGTGATTGCACGGACGCTGAGCCAGTGGATCACCGACCCGGCTTCGGACGAGATCGGCGTGGTCATCGTCTGTAACGGGTGTACAGACGACACGGCGACCGTCGCCCGGGGCTTCGGTCCGACCATTCATGTTATCGAATCAGATATCGCTAGCAAAACTCACGCCCTAAACCTTGGTGATCAAGTCTCGGGCGCGTTTCCGCGGATCTACGCTGACGCCGACATCGTTATTACCGTAGATGCCATTCGAGCTTTGGCCCGACGCCTCGAACAAGGCGACGTTTTGGCGGCGGCACCTACGGCCGACATCAATCTGACCGGCTGCTCCCGGGCAGTCCGCCAATACTACGGAATTCGCTCAAAGCTACCGTCTTCGCGCGAGGGAATCGGGGGCTCCGGTGTCTACGCCTTATCCGAAGCAGGGCGCATGCGATTCGGCCAGTTTCCAGACGTCATTGCGGATGACAACTATGTTCGCCTTCAGTTCAGACCAGAAGAGCGGGTAACGCTGCCCTACGCGAGGTCCACGGTATTTCCCCCACGCACTCTGGTGCAGCTGATTGCGGTCAGAACGCGCATCTACCGGGGAATGTTCGAGCTTACGCAGCGCTTTCCCGAACTGCGCGCGAACAAAGCGGAAGCCAATAATCGGACCCTCATCGCACTGCTTAAAGAGCCTGACTTGTGGCTCGGATTATTGATCTATTTCGGTGTTAACATTCTTGCCCGGTGCAGGGCGATCATGGCTTCCCGAAGCGGGGCTCATCTCTGGCATCGCGACGAGACTTCTCGCGCGGCGCTATCCGCAGATTCGATCAAGTGAGAGTGCAAGCTCGGTGAATAGAAACTTCAATATTTCCAGCAAACGAGAGGCGCTGGCTCCATGATTCCGATCGCAAAGCCGTGTCTTGACGAGACCGAAGCCGACGCAGCACGCGATGCCGTTCTCTCCGGCTGGTTGTCCCAGGGGGCACAGGTGAGCGCCTTTGAGCGCGAGTTTGCCGTATTGGTTGGCGCACCACATGCCTGCGCGGTGTCAAACTGCACGACTGCGCTACATCTTGCAATGCTTGCGCTGGATGTCGGGCCTGGCGATGAAGTCATCACGGCAAGCCACTCTTTCATCGCAAGCGCCAACAGCATCCGCTATTGCGGCGCGACGCCCGTATTTGTTGATATCGATCCTGCCACCTACAACCTCGATCCAGGATGCGTCGCCGACGCGATTACCGGACGCACACGGGCAATTCTGGCCGTCCATCAGATGGGAATGCCGTGCGATCTGACCTCGCTCCTCGCATTGGCAAACCGCCATGGCATTGCCCTGATCGAAGACGCCGCCTGCGCGATCGGCAGCCAGATCAACGTTCATGGCCGGTGGGATTTGATCGGTAAACCGCAGGGAGCGATGGCGTGCTTCTCCTTCCACCCTCGCAAGGTCATCACGACAGGCGAGGGTGGAATGTTAACGACGTCCAATCCCGATCAGGATCGTAAGCTCAGGCTCTGGCGTCAGCACGCAATGGACGTACCCGACACGGTGCGGCACGGCTCACCGCAAGTCATCTTCGAGAACTACCTTTTCGTTGGCTTTAATTATCGGATGACGGACGTTCAGGCTGCCATCGGACGAAGGCAGCTTGAGCGGCTTCCTGATCTGATCGCGCGTCGGCGCGCACTCGCGGTCCGGTACGGCGAGCTGCTGGGCAATCTGGAAGGATTGACCTTGCCGTACGAGCCGGAGTGGGCCCGCTCTAACTGGCAGAGCTACTGCGTGCGCCTTCCGGATCGGGTCGACCAGAAAACAGTGATGCAGAACCTTCTCGATCAAGGCATTGCCACGCGGCGCGGTATCATGTGCGCACATCGCGAGACGCCGTATGCGAGCAATGAGCAGCGCCACGATTTGCGTCAATCCGAACTCGCCCAGGATCACTCGATCCTGCTTCCGATCTACGCGCAAATGGTCGAGCATGATCAAGTGCGGGTCGCGAATGCGCTGAGATCCGAACTGGGATACTGAAAATCGTCCCGCTTCTCATCCGCGGCAGCGACATCACCGTCTGAGTGGATCGTAGCGATCGCACCTGGCTCGCACTGGCGGATCGGTTCACATGCGGTGCAATTTTGTGCTCGCTCGTTCACCTGACAAGGTCAACATCGTTGCGTTTGCCATTCGCGAGCACTGCGGCGATGAGGTCGCGGGCGTTGCTGTCGTCGGTCGACGCCTTACCCACCCATTGTTGATACTTTCGCCCTATCTTCCTGCCGACCAGTCCAGTGACGACATGCACGAGGTCCGAAAGCACGCGCGCAAAAGGTGTAGGGCTCCGCATTGCTGACGAATATAGGTTCTCCATGACTTCGGCCGCATGGTCCAGACTAAATCGCTGCTCAGTCAGCCGGCGGCCAAGAAGTCCCAACTCGCTACGCAACTCCGGTGACCTGACAAGCCGCTCAAGCGCCATGCGCAGCGCCAGCGCCCCGGCCCCGAGCGAACCGGAGCCAAGACCATACCATCCTTGCTGCAAAAAGAGCGGCACGCTTTCGGGCGTCACCAACTCGCTGAAGCCTTCCTCGCCGATGACCACAAGGGGCTTCCCGAAGGCCATTCCCCGCAGTGCCGAGCCGCCCTGGCCGATGATAACATCCGCCGCGGCATAGGCAGGGCTGGGATCGGCCATCTCGCCTGTCATCAATACAGCCCGGTAGCCGGCTGACGCGTTGACCTCGGCGGCACGTCTGGCCACCTCATCGCGCGCGCGGCCGTCACCGGCGATCATCAGCCTCACCGGATGGCCCGTAGCCACCAGTTCACGAACCGCATCGCACGCTGTCAGCAGACCCTCGAGCTTGAGGTCCGGCACCAGCCGGCAAACCGCGGCTATAAGGACCTCATCGGGTTGGACGCCCCACTCGATGCGAAAGCGCCTCCCGTCGACCGACGGATTGTCGGCTTTTGTGTCCACTGGCGGTTCCAGCAACTCGACATGCCGGTGCCCGGCAGTAACCGCTGCCCGACGGATGAACTCGGTCCCTACCGTCAATGGCACGTTGCGGGGCAAGAATGACGCCACTGACATCGACATCACGGTTCCCACGACGGCAGTGCGATGGGACATCCTCCCCGCGAGAAATGCCTCAATGATGGGGGGCCACTCATGCCCGTGCACTACGTCGATGCGGCGATGCCGTACCAGATCGACGATTGTGCGGATCACTTTCGGAGATGGCCGTCCCCAACGCGGTGGGACCTCGACGTGCTCGAGCGCCATTTTCTTCACGCGTTCCACCAGCGGGCCTGCTTCCGAAAGCACGATCACTTCGTGCCCTCGGTCCCGGATCGACCCGGCCAGTTGAATAGCGTTGAGCTGTGACCCTCCCACCTCCATGGAATGCGGGTAGAGAAGCACCTTCATATTCGCCCCTTCATGCGAGCCAGAATGCCGGGGACAGCCGACACGTTCCTTGACGTTCACTAGAATGGAACGGGTCAGCTGCGTTCTGTCATAATTAATACCAGCTATTAAATTAGCGATATGATCATTTTTTAGAAGTAAATCAATCCATCTTCTATTATATTAGTTAAATACGGTTTGTTTCGGACTGCCAGTAATAACGGGCGTAGACGGCGAAGGAGTCTTATCGTGGTCCGACTTTGGAAGAAGGGATGATTTTGCCAATGACTGCGCTTTCTGAGAATGGCCGGACAGCGCCGCTTAGCGTTCTCGTGGCGCTGGCGAGTTATGGCACTTCCAACGACCGGTACCTCGAGCGACTGATTCGTGAATACCGGTCGATGCCATTTAACGTCGACATCGTTATCGTCTCGAATATCGACAAGTCCGCTCTAGGCGTCGAATGTCGCGTTGGCATACCAACCAAGAATCCTTGGTCGCTGCCCTTCGCGCACAAGAACCTGTTCGCAGAGCGCGCCAGCAACTACGACCTATTCGTGTACTCCGAGGACGACATCCTGATAACCGAAAGGAACCTTCGGGCTTTCCTGGATGTCAGCGCGGCTCTTCGCCAGGACGAAATTGCCGGCTTCTTGCGAATAGAGAGAGGTACGAACAGCGAGGAGAGCTATCCTGACATCCATGAGAATTTCCATTGGGATACGACCTCGGTCCGCTCCAGAGGCCGGTACACTATCGCCCACCTCACCAACGAGCATGCGGCTTGCTACGTGCTTACACGCGCTCAACTTAGGATCGCGATCCAGTCGGGCGGTTTCCTGGTGGACCCTCACGAGGGAAAATACGATCTTCTTTGCACGGCGGCGACAGATCCATACACGCAATGTGGTTTGAAGAAGTTTGTTCCGGTGTCTCACATCGACGACTTCACCGTTCATCACTTATCAAACAAATATGCGGGTCGGATCGGCATCACCGCGGCCGAACTGAGAGATCAGACCGAGGCGCTGCTTCGGAGTCCCGCGCTAAAAACACCACGTCCGCTGTTCAACACCGAGACGAAATTGAAGCGCGGGCTCTACTCCAAGGATTACTATGAGCCCGTCAGTGAGGACATCATTTCTGCAATTCCGCGAACGGCGCGGAATGTCTTGTCTATAGGATGCGGATCGGGAGCGACGGAAAAAAGACTGGTCGAGCGAGGACTGCGTGTCGTTGCAATGCCGTTGGACCCAGTTGTCTCCAACAGCGCCGCCGCTCGTGGCGTCGAAATGATCCATGGAGATATCGACGAGATCGGAAAGCTTACTCAAGGAGAAAAGTTTGACTGTGTCCTGTGCTTGAACGTCCTGCATCTCGCGCATGATCCCGCAACAGTTTTGTCCAGTCTTAGGGACTGTATGTCCGACAATTCGATTGTGATCATTCAAAGCCCGAGCATGCTGTCTCTTCGAAGCATTTTACTGACGTTCCGAGAGATGCCCGTTCTTCAGCTGGGAAAGGATTACTCATCGACAGGGATGCATATCAGCACTGCTCGCCGCGTTAGGAATTGGTGCGCCAGGTCAGGGATGAAGGTGGATTGGACGATCGGAATCTTGAACCGTCAGGAAACAAGCAGGTTTGGCAGAATCACTTCCGTCGTCGGTGAGTTCCTTCCGGCTTCGTTCACAATCCCGATTTCAACATCGATCGTCGTCGCGGCGAGGTTGTCGGACGAGCGCGGTCGGATCGCATCGGAAGAACCTTCGCACCCTCGACACAAAGAAAGCTTGGTTGTCCAATGACGGCGCGAACCGAGCGGCTCACGTGCCAGCTGGTCCACATAGCTCATGAGCCTATGACTCTCCGCATTGGTCGAGGTTGCCACTTCTGCAAGGGAGCAAAATGAATCGTAGCCCTATCTCCGGCAGACGGGCGGCCCGACGGATCGCAATCGCCACGATTGGCGATGCGAGCGAGGTAAGGTTCTGGTCCGGCACCCCCTTTCACATGTCCAAATCGCTCGCAAACGAAGGTCATGAGGTGGTCCATATTGGTCCCCTGAACGCACCGCTCCTGCCTCTTTACAAGACGTATTCCAGACTTTGCCGCACCTTTCGCAGGCGGGGCCTCTCCCCATTCCATGCGGGGCCTGTTGTTGCACAGTATGCGGCGGACGCGGCACGCAAAATCCGCGCTGTCTCGCCCGATGTCGTCTTTGCGCCCGCCGGGTCCAACTTCGCCTGGAATGTGCCTGAAGGCGTTCCCCTCGTCTATGCGTCCGACGCGACCTTTCGACTTGTCGAGAACTACCATCCCAACTATCGGAACCTGTCGCGTAACGCTCGGGAGATTGCTGAACGCCTGGAACGCAACACGATCGCGCGCGCGGATCTGGTCCTCTACCCCTCGGAATGGGCCGCGGAATCTGCGGTTAGGGACTACGGCGTCGACCGTGCGCGCGTGCATGTCATTCCGTGGGGGGCCAACCTCGAGGAAGCGCCGGATCGTACCTCTGTGCTGGGCCGCCGCAAGCCAGGTCCGTGCCGGCTCCTCTTCATTGGTGCCAACTGGAAAGAGAAGGGCGCGGACATCGCGGTCGCAACCCTCGCTGAACTAAGGGGCAGGGGCGTAGACGCTGAGCTCGTGATCTGCGGATGCACGCCGTCCAAACCTGTCACCCAGGATGGCCTAACAATCATTCCTTTCCTCAATAAGAACGATCGCGAACAGCGCAATCGACTGGATCAACTCTATCGCGACGCGGATTTCTTTCTGCTACCGACCCGGGCAGATTGCTACGGTATCGTATTTTGCGAGGCTGCGGCCCACGGCGTACCGAGCATCGCGCCGGCCACGGGTGGCGTGCCCGGTGCTATCCGCGATGGGGAGACAGGCATCTTGTTGCCGCCGGATGCGACGAAGGAGGACTATGCGACGGTCATCTCCGAGACCTTTGCATGCCCGGAACGGCTGGCACGCCTGAGACAATCGAGCCGCGACGCTTTCGAAGTCCGGCTGAACTGGCAGGCCTGGAGCCGTCGTGTCTCAGATCTGATACAAACTCTATGATTGTTCTGAACTATCACGAGCTGGTGGAAGCGTCGCCTTCGAATGCGTGGTGCCTGACGCATGAAACATTCGATGCGCATCTCGCGCTTTGCGGGGACAGGCTAGTCTCGCCTCAGTGTTTTCTGGAGTATTGCCCAGATCCGAAAGCCAGCCGTACTGGCTCGGTCCTGCTGACCTTCGACGATGGATGTCTCTCGGACTACACGTATGTCTATGCGCGTTACGTGAAGACCGGCCGGATTCCGGGTTTCATATCCTTTATCCCGGTGGATTTTGTGGGCTCGCCGGGACGTATGAGCTGGGAGATGATTGAGGAACTTGGCAGGAACGGCGTTGCGATCGGCTCCCATGGCATGGCCCACGTCGATTTGACTACTGTCTCGGACGTCGAACTCGGTCGCGAGCTTACGGTGTCGAAGTCGATGCTGGAGGATCGCCTCGGGCAACAGGTTACTCTTTTCGCCTTCCCATACGGGCGCTTTTCCCGACGGGTTTGGGACGCGGCTCTGAAGGCCGGCTACACGCACCTCTTTACAATCCAGCTTGGTTATCATCGGGGATTTGAACCTTTTCTCTATTCCCGCCTATGTCTGACGAACAACATGGATGCGGACTACATGCGCCAGCACTTGCGCGATCCGGATGCGATGCGTGGTGTAGCCTGGAGGGTCAGCACAAGGCTGGGGCTCTATCGCCAACTGATGCGCTGGCGGCATCGATAAGCCGAGCCTTCCCAAAGCCGGCAATAACAAAGACAGTCAATTTGACTCGGTCAGGCCTGCCGGAAGCTGGGACGCGGAATCGTGGTTCTTTCGAGTTGGAGAAAGCGCTATTTGAAAAGAGCGTCGTAAGCCGCAATCAATTTCGGCTCTTCGTGCTCCCACGACAGCTCGTCGCGCACACGCTTGCGTCCGTACATACCCATCTCGCGGCGACGATCTGGGTCGTCGATGAGTTCGAGGATCTTGTCACCAAAATCGGCCGTGTCGGGGTTGCGCGCATAGAGAGAAGCAGACTGGGCCGACACCCGTCCTTCGACCAGATCAAACTGCACGATCGGCTTGCCGAGCGCCATATACTCCATGATCTTGTTCATGGTGGACATGTCGTTCATCGCGTTGGGACGATCCGGATTGACGCAGACGTCTGCAGTTGAAAGCACCTTGAACAGCGTCGTGTCGTCGACCCTGCCGGTGAAAGTGACAAATTCCGAAAGTCGCATCCGCACACATGTCTCTTTGAGCTGCTCCAGGCTCGGCCCTGCGCCCATGATAACGAACTGGATGTCGGTACGTTGACATGTGGACGTGATGTGCCGAACCGCCTCTAGCAGAAGGTCAATGCCTTCCTGCTCCCCGATCACGCCGACGTAGGCGACCAGATGCGGCCGGCCGTTGCGCCATGTGTTATCGGGGGCGAGCTCACGCACGCGCGCGAGATTTGGCCCCGAGCGGACGACAAACACGCGACCGGGTTCCATCTTGCCGCGTTGGACCGCGACGTTGGCGTAGGACCGGTTGGTGGCGATGGAAATGTCGGCCAGGCCAAAAGTCAGGCGCTCGAGAAAGACAAGCACCCTCCACATCGGTCCGCGATGTCCAAACTTTGCCTCGAACAGCTCGGGGTTCAGATCATGATGGTCAAATACGAACTTCTTGCCGAACAGGTACTTGTAGAACGCCCCGACCAGGAAAATGAGATCTGGCGGATTGCAGGCGTGAATCACGTCGAAACCGCGCCCCCAAAACACCTTGAGCGAATAGGCGAACTCCCACCATAGCGCGCTGCTGTATTCGGCAAGATAGCCGAGCTTGCCCTTGGCCTCGATTGGCAGCGGATGGCGGTAAACATCGATGCCGTCGATCGATTCGAACGGAGTTTCTGCGAACGGTCCACGGGGACAGATCACCGAAACCTCGTGACCTGCCCTGTGCAATGATTGCGCCTCCGCCCAGACCCGGCGATCAAACGGAACGGGAAGATTTTCGACAATGATCAGGATTCTCCGCCGGCGTACGCTGCGCGTCGCCTCAACGACCGTTGCCAGTGTCATGATCGCTGTCCCAGCGACTTACCAACAAATGCCGCGATAGTCGTCTGCGGTCTGCTTTTCCGGCGAGATGCGTACAAGATCGATGATTACTTTGTCATGGCCGTTCAAAACCAATGAGTTCTTCAGAAACTCCTTGCGGTTCCCCACGACGAGAACGTCGGCAAAGGCGGCGACGTCGCTCATTTTCTCCCGAAGCAGACAGGCAATGTGCGGCAGGCGACTTGTCAGGTGATCCCTGTTGACCCCCGTGAGCTGAGACAGGCGAACGTTCGAGTCATAGATTGCGAGCTCGTAGCCGCGACCGATCAATCTTTCGGCAATCTCGAGCATCGGACTGTAGCGCAGATCGTCCGTGTCCGGCTTGAAGCTCAGCCCGACGAGTCCGATGCGCCGTTTCCCGGTCGCGGCGACAAGTCGGAAAGCGCTGCGAATTTGGTTCTCGTTCGCCTGGAGCACGGCGTCGAGCAGGGGCGTGTCAACGTCGACATTTCGTCCTGCATAGCGCAAAGCGCTCACGTCTTTTGGCAAGCAGGACCCGCCAAATGCAAACCCCGGTTTGAGGTATGCCGGCGAGATATTCAGCTTCTTGTCGGCGACCAGGACGTTCATGACTTGGTGGCTATCGACGCCCATCGCCTTGCAAAGCAATCCCATCTCGTTCGCGAAGCTGATCTTGGTCGCGTGCCAGGCATTGTTTGCATATTTGACTGCCTCGGCGGCCCGAATTGACAGGACCAGGGGCGTTACCGCGAATCGCTCGTGAATTTGCATGAGGCGCCGAAGCGTAAGCGGATCATCGTCGACGCCAATGACGATGGTTCCAGGATCATCGTAGTCCGCTATGGCCGTTCCCTCCCGCAGAAACTCGGGCAGATAGGCGACCCCGAAATCTTGCCCCGCTTTCTTGCCGCACGACCGCTCCAGAATGGGTATGACGATGTTTTCCATCGTGCCCGGTAGCATCGTCGAGCGCACGACGACGGAATGGAAGTTCGTGGTCTTGCGGATGCTTTCTCCAATCTCCTGCGCCACCCGCGTCAGGAATGATGTTTCCAGTGATCCGTTCTCCTGCGAGGGAGTTCCAACGCAGACCAATGAAATGTCTGTCGACGAGACGGCGGCCGAGGAATCGGTGGTTGCCTTGAGCCGGCCGGCGCTGACTCCGGAGCTAATGCTTTCAGCGAGCTTTGGCTCTATGATTGGCGATAGTCCACGGTTCAGGACATTGACCTTGTCCTGATTAACATCGACCGCCACGACGTCATGTCCGTCGCGTGCGAGGCAGGCTGCCGATACTGTGCCAACATACCCGATCCCGAAGACGGAGATCCTGTAATTGCTTGCGCTCCTTGAGCGAATCTTCGCGTTTGTTTCGAAAACTGAGCTGCTCAATGCCGAGCGGAACTGACCGTCAACGAATGTGTCCATGTTTAATCTCTAAGACCCTAGGTGTCGGTTAGTTAAATGGAGTTGAATTATATATTTAAATGCGATAAATAAATCAACTTGAATTTAATGTCCGAATTTAAATATTGAGGCGGTGTTTGCGCATGGCAAATTGAGCTGCTGTTGGCCTTCCGAGATATTCCCACGTCGCTTGATTTGCCTGGCTCTCCCGGCCCCGCCGGGTCCCCCGCGATGTCCAGCCGCTCGAGATGGCGGCTATCACGTCGGCTCGATGCGGCTCTTGCGAGCGTGACCGCCAATCGAGCATGCGGTGCAAGCCGATCGAGGTCCCCTCAGTGGGGGTCCCGCAATTCCTAACGGAGTAGCTACAGTGCGATGTTTGACTGGACGGAGACGAACCTCATGCCGGTCGGCGACAAGATCATCGTGGCGGTCCCTCGCAGGGAATCGCGATGTCACCGGGTCGGCGTCATGGATGGCAGATGCACGCAGTGGTTGTAGTTTCGGTCATCTGCGGTGCCATACTCGAGGACGTCCAAAACTTTCGCTGTATCGGCCGATCTGTGGGCGCTAGTTTTGCATCAACGCGGCAGCATCCAATAACGGACGGAACCGAGTGGAAAGCATTGCAAGAAAAGCGTCTCGCGAGGTCGGAGGCTCGTCCGCGGGCGCGCTAGCCGCGGCGATGGGACCTGCGCGGGGCCTGAAGATCTCCCCATTCATTCCAATCTTCGTTTTTGCGTTGGCCCTGCCGTTTCATTTCTACGTCGGCCCGATACGTTTGTCTCCCTACCGGCTGGTGCTGGTGGTGACCTTCATTCCATGTTTGTTGGCGTGGTTATCTGGATCGATCGGGCGAATACGGCTGCCGGACATACTAATGCTTTTGGCGGCGATATGGGGCGCGGCCATATTGATAAGCCTGCACGGCCTCGACAAGGGTCTGCAATCCGGAGGCATATTCGTTATAGAGACATTCGGAACGTTCCTTTTCGCAAGGCGGTATATTCGAGATGTCTTCGCGTTCGAGCGCATGGCGAGCGCCCTGATGCTTATGGTCGTCCTTCTTCTTCCATTCGCTCTATACGAGAACGTGGCTGGCTCGCCCATCCTGATTGAATTGTTCGGGAAGATATTTCCCGTTTACGATATCGTTGGCAGCGAAGCTCGATTCGGGCTTAGACGAGCTCAGGGCCCATTCGAACACTTCATTCTGTTTGGTATCGTTTGTTCAAGTGCGTTCTCGTTGAGTTTCTATGTATCTGGCGCCACCAAGCGTGTGGGGGGCCGATTAAGCTCAGGGTTTGTGACATTAGCGGTCGTTTCCTCCCTTTCCTCAGGTGCTATCCTTTCGATTGTCGTCCAGACAATGTTGATTGTTTGGGATAAACTCACGGATAGCGTGGCGCGACGTTGGGGAATATTGGCCGCACTTGTAATTGCTGCCTATCTCGCCGTGGATTTGAGCTCCAATCGTACCCCTTTTGACGTCTTTATTTCGTACCTGACGTTCAATGCGGATACTTCGTACATGCGGGTGCACATCTGGCACTACGGGACGGAATCCGTGATGCAGCACCCGATCTTCGGAATTGGCTACAATGATTGGGAACGTCCCGAGTGGATGGGCGGCAGCATAGATAATTTCTGGCTGGTCGTTGCTGTTCGCTATGGTATCCCTGGCCTTTTGTTCTTTGCTGGCTGTTTTCTTTCAGTTTGTTTTGGCCTGGGACGACTGAAGAACCTCTCATATCAAGTGGCGCAGTGCCGAAAGGCTCTCACTATCACCCTTTGCGGACTAGCAGTTGCCATCTGCACAGTTCACTTATGGGATGCTCCCTACGTCCTGCTCGTCTTGCTACTCGGCAGCGGCATGTGGATGTTTGAGCGCCGCAACCAGAACAGCCATGGCTTTTCAGGCCTGTAGGCCAGCGAGGGACGCGAAGGCGCTGCCGCCACGGGCGCGCGGCGTTGCCAGATTTTGGCAGAGACGTGTCGGCGGAATCACCCGCCGAGTCGGCCCAGCATCGGTAAGCGTCGTTCTCAGGCCACGGCTTTGAGGGCTTGAGCGCGGTAGGCCCAGGGCAGTAGCTGGTCGATGTCGCGG